>JBCDBB010000014.1:0-35763 GCA_039184415.1 Pseudomonadota bacterium | reverse complement strand
GCCGGAAACTGCCGTCGAACGAACTCAAGATCGAGCTTCGGTTCGACCATGTCGCCCGCTTCCCCCTCGAAGTACCTAAAGCTTTCGCGAGAGCACTACGTATTCCGGGGCGGCGAAGCCTCAACCGTGAGCATGACGCGGGGCGAAAAAAAACTTAGCTAGGCGCGGACATCGACCACGACCCGGCCCTTGACCTGTCCCTTGAGGATATCGGCGCCGAGTTGCGGCAGGTCCGACAGGACGGCGGGCACGATCATCTCCTCGAGCTTGTCCATCGGCAGGTCCTGCGCGATCCGCCGCCAGGCACGCAGCCGGTTGTCATAGGGCTGCAGCACGCTGTCGATGCCGAGCAGATTGACCCCGCGCAACAGGAACGGAATGACCGTCGCGGGCAGCTGTGCGCCACCGGCCAGTCCGACTGCCGCGACCGAAGCCCGGTACTTCATCTGTCCAAGAACGCGGGCAAGCATCGCTCCGCCGACGGCATCGACACAGCCGGCCCAGGTTTCCGATTCCAGCGGCCGTTTGACGGTTTCATTGATCTCTTCGCGCGGCACGATCTGCGTCGCACCGAGCTGCCTGAGGTAGTCCGCCGTTTCCGGCCGTCCGGTCACACCGGCAACTTCATAGCCCAGATTGGCCAGGATCGCGGTCGCAACCGATCCGACGCCGCCCGCAGCACCGGTCACCAGAACAGGGCCGTGACCCGGTGTCAGCCCGTGATCCTCCAGAGCCATGACCGCCAGCATTGCCGTGAACCCCGCGGTGCCCACCGCCATTGCCTGCCGCGCGCTCAGCCCCTCGGGCAAGGGCACCAACCAGTCGGCCTTGACCCGAGCCTTTTCGGAATACCCGCCCCAATGGGCCTCGCCAACGCGCCAGCCGGTCAGCACGACCGCGTCGCCCGGTGCGTAGCGGTCGTCATCGGAAGACGAGACTGTGCCGGCGAAATCGATGCCCGGAACATGGGGGTAATGGCGCACGAGCCCACCGCCCGGACCGATGCACAGACCGTCCTTGTAGTTCACCGTGGAGTAGGCGACATCCACCGTGACCTCGGCCTCCGGCAACCGGCTATCGTCGAGCTCCTGCACGCCTGCGCTTGTCGCGCCGTCCGCATCCTTCTCAACCACGAGTGCCCTGAACATTGTCGTTTCCCTCTCCTTGCGTCGGGATTGGTCCCTGTGCCGCCCTCTGTCTGACCGCTTGCCCCGAGCTTGTGAAGAGGGCACGGACAGCTTTGGCTTGTGCCGCCTTCTTCGCGCTTTTAGCGTTTGGCCGAAACTCAAGGACATGGGGGTCCGATGACACGTCTCAGCCGCCTTTTCGTCGCCGCCAGTGCACTGGCGCTCACCGCAACCGCAACCTTCGCAGAAGATCCGGAACTTCTGGTGCTCGACTGGTCCGGCTTCGAGGAAGAGCCCTATTGGGCGGCCTATGCGGAGCAGCATGGCCAATCGCCGACCTACACGTTTTTCGGCGATGACGAAGAGGCGTTTCAGAAGCTGCGCTCGGGCTTTCGTGCCGATATCTCGCACCCCTGTCCGCAATCGGTGGTCAAATGGCGGGACGCGGGCCTGATCGAGCCCTGGGACATCTCCAAGATCCCCTCCTACCAGAGCGTGGCCGAGGAGTTCCGCACCGACCCCACATTTGTGGTCGATGGGGCTGTCTATTTCATTCCGGCAGATCTTGGGGCCACCGCTCTCGCCTACAACACCGAGGAGGTGCCCGCCGAGGATGTCCAAAGCCTGCAGATCTTCCTCGACCCGAAATATGCGGGGCGGATCTCGCTCCCGGGCGGGGTCGATGACCTCTATTCTTTGGCGTTCCTGGCCACAGGCGTCTCGGACTGGAGCCAGGCGACCGAAGAGGATGTCAAACGGGCCAGCGATTGGCTACGCCAGGTGCATCCCAATGTCCGTGCCTATTGGACCGACGGGGCGGAACTCGCGCAGCTCATGGGGACAGGCGAGGTGCTGCTGTCCTGGGCATGGAACGAGACTCCGGTGCAGATGCAGGCAGAGGGCCATCCGATCGAGTTTCAAAGAGAGGCCGAGGAGGGCTCGTCACTGTGGTTTTGCGGGTATGTGAACCTCGTCGACGGACCCGGCAATGAGGACAAGGCCCACGACTTCATGGAGAGCTTCCTGCAGGCACCTGTCGCCGAATACATCGTCACGGAATGGGGCTACGGGCACGGCAATGCCGAAGCGATGGAAGCGCTCGGCGCCGAGGCGCTTGCGGCGATCTATATGGGCCCGGTCGAGGCGCCGGTTCTGAACCAGGTGCCGATGGACAATACCGTGCGTGAAATGATGGTGCAGCAGGCCGAACGCATCAAGGCGGGCTTCTGACCCGCAGCCGGGCGGGCGATGGTCCAATGGTCCGTATGAGCAGGTCATGAACGAGGCACCCCTCTGGCCCGCACCGTTCACGGCGCGCCATCCTCTGTGTGCGATCCGGCTGCTGGGCCGGGGCGATGCGACCGATTTGGCCGAAGCGTCAGCCAGCCTTGATCGTGCAAGGCTCTGGTACACCTCCGTGCCGCGTCCCGAGGAGGTCGCGGATGAGATCGAAAGGCGTCTGTCGTTGATGGATGCGGGCACGATGCTGCCCTTTGCGGTGATCGACCCGCGCACAAAGCGTGCGGTCGGCATGACGACCTATATGAACATCGATGCGTCGAACAAACGGCTGGAGATCGGTTCGACCTGGTACGGCGCCAGCGTTCAGCGCACTGGGCTGAACACCGCCTGCAAGCTGCTTTTGCTGAGCCAGGCCTTCGAGGTGCACGAGTGTATCGCGGTGGAATTTAGAACCCACCGGCTCAATCGCCCCAGCCGGGCTGCGATTGAGCGGCTGGGGGCGCAACTCGACGGGGTGCTGCGCAACCACATGATCGCGCCGGACGGGCTGCTTCGCGACACGGCTGTCTACTCCATCATCTCCGGCGAGTGGCCAGTGGTGAAGCGCAACCTGACAGGCCTGCTGGAGGGCCGTACCCGCTAGCGGCTCCCGACCAGAATGCCGACCGCCAGCACCAGGCCGCCACCGACCACGACTTGCAGCGTCGCGCGAAAAAACGGAGTGTTCATGTACTTGTTCTGGATCCAGGCAATCGCCCACAGTTCCACGAAAACGATGCAGAATGCGATCGTGGTCGCGGTCCAGAAATCCGGAATCAGATAGGGCAGGGCATGTCCCAGCCCGCCGAGCGCGGTCATCACGCCGGACATCAGCCCGCGTTTCCACGGCGCGCCGCGGCCTGACAACTGCCCGTCGTCCGATGCGGCTTCGGTGACGCCCATTGAAATGCCGGCACCCAGCGATGCTGCCAGGCCGACCAGAAAGGTTGTCCAGGTGTCCTGTGTGGCAAAGGCCGTCGCAAAGATCGGCGCAAGGGTCGACACCGACCCGTCCATGAGACCGGCGAGCCCAGGCTGAACAAGCGTAAGGATCATTTGCCGCCGCTCTGTCGCGGCTTCCGAGCGCAACGAGTCCGTGTCGAGATTGGCCTCTTTCAGTCTCAGCGCTGTGCGGCCATGCTTGGTTTCGGCTTCGGCAAGATCCCCCAGCAATTCCCGTGTTGCCGCGTCGGTGCAGCGGCGCGCTGCCGCCGTATAAAATCGCTGAGCCTCTTCCTCCATTGCCGCGGCTTGATCGCGGATATCGTCGAGGGTCATTACCTCGGCGAGCCAGACCGGCTTGCGGCTGTAGTAGCCTTGGACATGTTCCTTGCGGATGAGCGGGATTGTATCGCCGAACCTTTGGCGGAATGTCGCGATCAGCCGCCGCCTGTGGTCGTTCTCCTCGATGACCATATCGGCAAAGATCTTGGCGGTAGCCGGATAGTCCTCCGCCAGCCGACTTGCATAGGAGCTGTAGATGCGGCTGTCATCTTCCTCGGAAGATATGGCGAGCGCCAGAACTTCCTTTTCCGAAAGATCGGAGAACCGTTTCCGGCCTGAGGAAAAATGGCTCATGGGCGGGCACTCGCGCGAAACTGCGTAGATCCGTGCTAAGCTATTTCGATCGCTTGTCAAAGTTCAGTTTGCTGAAGGTTGCTGGCGCCGAGTGGCGGATCGCCCCCGCGGAAAACTCAAACGATGCCGTACGGTTCGGCGCATGCCTGGTCTGCGTGGCGCGTCTGCCATCCCGCGAAACTGACGGATTGGCCGTTCGGCCCGACAGTGGGATCGATGTGATACGCCGACGCGATCTCGTTGCCTCTCGGCAACCCCTTATGCGCGCAGTGTGATCGACCGAATTCGCTTGCCGCAAGGGGCGTGGTTGGGCAGCGTGACCACGACGAAACAGGGAAGCGCGGCACAGAGACCATGACAGATTTCTTTGTCGGAGCGCGCGCTGCGCGGTCTGGGGTGCATGACCGTTCGCGCCAGACTGCCTACGACAAATGAACGCCAACCGGCTACCGACTGAGCGCGATTCGCTTCAAAACCTGGTCAAAGACATCGCGGTGCGTATGGCGGGCGAGTCCAACCGCGGCGAGGTCGCCACCTACATTCCGGAACTTGCGAAAGTACCGCTGAACCGGTTCGGTCTGGCCGTCGCACCACTGGGTCAGGACGCCCCGATCGTCGCCGGCGATGCCGATGTCGCCTTCTCGATTCAGAGTATTTCCAAGGTCTTCTCGCTCACGCTGGGGCTCGAACGGCTCGGGGCAACGCTGTGGCAACGGGTCGGCCGGGAGCCCTCCGGCAACCCGTTCAACTCGATCATTCAGCTCGAATACGAGCGCGGCGTGCCGCGCAACCCCTTCATCAATGCCGGGGCCATCGTGCTCGCCGATGTGCTCGTCGAAGGGCGCGAGGTCGACAGCGCGCTTGCAGACATCCTTGCGCTGGTCCGCGAGCTTTCCGGAGAGAGCGATATTGCCTGCGACGCGGATGTCGCGTCGTCCGAGGCGCGGACAGGTGCGCGGAACAGGGCCTTGGCGCAGTTCATGGCTGCCGAGGGCAATATGCGCGGCACGGTCGAAGACGCGCTCTCGGTATATTTCGGGCAATGCAGCATCGCAATGTCCTGCCGCCAGCTCGCGCTCGCCGGCCGGTTTCTCGCCGCAGGGGGCAGCGGCGCCGATGTCACAACCGCCCATGTCACGTCCGAGCGCGCCCGCCGCATCAGCGCGTTGATGATGACCTGCGGGTGCTATGATGCGTCCGGAGAGGTCGCCTACCGGATCGGACTGCCCTGCAAAAGCGGCGTTGGAGGGGGCGTGCTTGCCATCGTTCCGGGTGTGGCCGCGATTGCGGCCTGGTGTCCGGGTCTGGATGAGAAGGGCAACTCGCGTCTGGCCATGCGCGCGCTCGAAGACCTCGCCCACGGGACGGGATGGTCCGTGTTCGGAGCGATGCGGCGGGACGGCGAGGGCTGACCAGTTCGGGATGCGGCCATTGCTGCGAGGCTTAGAAGATTGCCCCGTGTTAGCAGGTGACAGAGCTGTGGAGGGGCAGTGACTGCGCTCCGCCCCTGGTCTGCTCCCTGGGCGCGGCCTAGGCTGCGCTGCGCTGGGCCGGCTGCATGTCTTGCCACACAAGTCCGGGACGGTAGCGCGCGGCGATCTGGCCGTCCTCCAGCGTCAGAAGATGCAGCCAGCCATTGTCGAAGAGCTCCCGCAGCCCGTCGTGACGTGACAGCACATCCGTGATGGCGTCCTGGGGCGCCTCAACCAGCACCGACAGGCGCAGAGGCTCGTGCGCGACGGTTTCGCCGTCATGGATCGCTTGCCAGGGCAGACCGGCCCGCAGGCGACCGCCATTGCCCTCGACGACACCGATGCCGCCGGTGACGTTGTGCAGCAGTTTGTTGCCGCCACCGAAGAGTTCTGGCACCACGACGGACCCATAATATTGCAGGCTGATCCAGCTGGCGACGACCACCGGGGCTGTCAGGATCAGCTCAAGGGTCGAAAAACCCTCGTCCGCGCGCCAGTCATAGGAATGGAGGAAGGCCCGTCCGCCAAGATCAGCCTGTTGTGTCGCCCCGCGCGGCGCCGCAATGAATGCCGCACAGCCAGCCAGCCCCCATTCGGGGCGCACTTCGGCCCAGTCAGTGGCGCGCGACGCAATGCTCGCCGGCGTGGCGCGGGGCAGACGCAGCGCCCGTTCGGCCCTGGCGAGCCCCCCCGCTTGGTCGAGCCAACCGCGGGCCTGTGCCAGATCCGGGGCGTGGGAGACCGGCGCACCGTCTGAATAGAGCGTGATCCGATCGGTCGTCGTGTCATGCAGACCGGCGACGAACAGTGTGTCCTCGGGCAGGTCGATCCCCTGTTCGGGCAGTCCGGAGCGCACATCCGGATCGTTGAGCAGATCGGCCAGCAGCCGGGCCGATACCTCGCCGGTGAACCCGCCACAGGCACCGCAGTGATAGGCGCTCTCCTGCGGGTTGTTGGTCACCTGCGCCCCGTGGCCGAGGAGGAGGACGAGCCGCGCATGCCCGCGCGTCATCGACATCGCACGCAGGACTGTCGCCGCGGTGGCCAGTTTCTGTTCATCCGACAGCGCCGGGTCGAAATGGGGCGCCGGGTTCGGCGCTTGGGGTGCGCCGAGCCCCAGCGCGTCGCGCACAAGCTTTCCGGCATAGATTGGCCCTGCGGCTTCGACGAACGCAAAGGACGACACCGCCGCCTGGCGGAACCGGCCCCAGGCCCGCCGAGCCCGCGCGGAGATGTGGGCGTGTTGCTCAGCCGCTCCCGATGCCGCGCTGTGCGATGTCACTCCGGGGGTAAGCAGCACAGGCAGATGGTTTTCTTCCAGCACCGATGCCTGACATGTGTGCGCCACCGGCAGACCGAAGAAACCGGCAAAACCGATTGTGTCGATCCCGGCATCGGTACTTTCGAGCGCGCGGCGGAAAACTTCTGAGCGCACATCGATGCAAAACGCGGCCTGAAGCGCGGGGCGGTCCGACAGCGCCGGCAGGTCGCCTGGCAGTTTCAGACTCAGGCGGCGCTGGTGTGCGCGTTCCGCGGCCTCCTGCAGGATTGCGTCGATCACCTGATCCGCGCTCGGCTTGACAGGCGCGCCATGGGCCGCCACGGCCTCTTGCCAGCTCTCCGAGATCGATGCAGCGGCATGGTCGAGCAGCGCTTCCTCCCACACCAGACGGATGGCCAGCAGGTCGGTCGCTGTGCTGTCGGTCCCGCCCGCAAGCTCGGCCTGCCAGAGCATCCAGCGCGCATGTTGGGCCCAGCCGCCAAGTTCGATCAGGAGCCTGTGGAACGCGGTCTCAGCGGCGTCGTTTGTCAGACCGAGCCGGTCGGCCGCGCGCAGGATTGCGTCTTCGGCCTGCATCGGGCTGTCAGCGACATGGGCAGCGAACCCCGGCAGGCCCGCCAGTTCCGGCGTCAGATCATGGGCCGCCCAGTTGCGCCAGGCGGTGTAGGCCCCATGACCCGGTGCCGGCGTCCAGAGCGCCTGACCCATGTCGAATTGACCGGCAGCCCAGAGCCCGACGGTCCGCTCGATCACGCCGGGCCAGTCGGTCCCGGTGGCCTCGGCGGCCAGATGGGCGATGCTGGGCAATGCCTCCGGCGCGGCGCGTTCATCGGCCAGCGCGGCAAGCAGGCTTGCCAGATCGGTGGGACGCGCGGCATGCGGACAGGCTTCAAGCGCCGCGATCAGGTCGCTCTCCAAAACTTCACCGGCTGCGATCTTGGCGGCAAAAGCGTCCCTTGGCGGCAGGGCGCTGACACCGCCCACGCGTGCCAGGCGGGCCGCGGCGGTGGCGAGATCCTCACGGGTCTGGCCAAGGAAGGGGTTCACTGCCACCGTGGCGTCGAGGGGAAAGGCGGGCGGGATCCGGCGCGCGGCGCCATCGGCCGCGGAGAGTATCTGGGAGTGGCTGACCATCTCGGGGGATGCGTGTTTCATGAGCATTGGAGCCTCTCCTGTCTCAAATGGTTTTCTGGGTGCGGAAGCCGCCGATGAACCGGTCGAGCAGAGCGTTGAGGTAGAACCCGTTGGCCACATGGACGCGTAGCCCCGCGGTGGCCGGATGGTGCGCCCAGAGCGGAAAGAGCGACTGCGCCACCGCCACCAGAGCGAAGGACACGAGCGTCAGCAGGATCAGCGCCCATTCCAGCGGGCCGGGTGTCGGCGCTGCGGGCAGTCCGGTTCCCACCAGCCAGTCAGCGATCTGGTGAAAGCTGAAGTATCCGATCGCAGCAGCGGTCGCCGCGACGGCGGTCCGCTGGGTCAGCGCGCGGGGGGCCGCATCGGCCAGTCCCTGTGCGACCAGATAGGCAACCCCGAAGATGAGGATCGCGCCAAGGGCGATGGCCTGGGGCGATTTCGGGCCAAGAACAGCGCCGAAAAGCACGGCGACGGTCGCATAGAGCAGGATTGCGAGGACGAAGGCCCGTGCAACCGCGCCGCCACCCGGGACCGCGACCGGCCCGGGCCGGCGCACATCGCGGACCGCGCGTACACCGGTGCTGGAGTTCAGGAAAGCATGGGCCTTGTAGAGCGAATGGGCCACGATATGCAGAAGCGCCAGCGCCCAGAGCCCGAGCCCGCATTGCAGGATCATGAAACCCATCTGCGAGACAGTGGACCAGGCCAGCGCCGTTTTCACCGCGCCCTGGGTCAGCATCACAAGCGCTCCGAAAAGCGCCGTGGCGCCGCCCAGCATCACCAGAGCCGTCATCGCAATCGGGCTGGCCTGGATCAGTTCGGCAAAGCGGATCAGCAGAAGCCCGCCGGCATTGATGATCCCGGCATGGAGCAGGGCCGAGACCGGCGTCGGTGCTTCCATGACTTCGGTCAGCCAGCCGTGCAGCGGAAAGGCCGCCGTCTTGAGCAGTGCGCAAAGTACGATCAGACCGATGGCGATCTGCGCCGCAAGCGTCAGGCCCTCGGGATAGGCAGCTTGCAGCGTGGCGATGTTGAGGCTGCCCGCGGAGACCCAGAGCAGCCCGGCCGCCAGGATCAGCGCGATGTCACCGATCCCCCAGACAAGGGAGAATTTCGCGGCTGCCCGGCGCGCGGCCATCCGGTCCGGATAGAACAGCAGCAGCTGGCGCAGCAGGAACCCGATGGTGACAAAGGCCGCAACCGTCACGGCCAGATTGGCCGACAGAACCAGCACGAGTACCGCGGCGATGGTGGCCAGCAGCTGTCCGTGAAAGGCGCCTTCGCGCGCCTCGCCGTCCAGATAGCTGCGGGAAAACCGGACCACGACCCATCCCAAGAAGCTGACGAGCACCGCCATCACCGCCGCGACCGTGTCGAACTGCAGAAGCGTCCCGGCGGAGCCTGCACCAGCGGCAATGAGCTGGAGCGCGCCTACCAGACAGAGACCGAGCGCCGTCAGAGCGGCGATCTCCGCATAGCGCGGCCAATTGCCGGGGCGTCTGCCAGGCCTGGCGACAAACGCCGCGGCGATGGCGAGCAGCGGCAAAGTTGCGAGAAAGGCGAGCGTCATATGTTCGGTCTCCAACCAGAATGCGTGGCGCTCGTGATACAGACTGTCGCACATGCAAAAAATTACATTATCTTTTCGAAAACGTTCGATTGAATAGAATAATGGCGCCGCTGAATCTGCATCACCTCAGACTGTTCCGGGCCGTGGCGCGGGACGGTACGCTCACTGCGGCCGCGCGGCAGCTCAACCTGTCCGCCTCCGCCCTCTCGGCCCAGGTCAAGGCGCTGGAGGCATCGCTCGGGCATGATCTCTTTGAGCGACGCGGCCGGGGCCTTGTTCTGACGGAGGCCGGGCGGATCGCGCTCGACCATGCCGAGGTGATCTTTCGCACCGCCGATGACCTCTCGGCGCTCCTGCGTGAGGCCGGTCCAGAACCCCGTGCGCTCCGGGTGGGTGCATTGGCGACCCTGTCGCGCAACTTCCAGATCCAGTTTCTGCGCCCGCTCCTGGGCCGGCCCGATGTCGAGGTCGTGCTGCGGTCCGGCACCCAGGCCGCCCTGATGCAGGGCCTCGAGGCGTTGAGTTTCGATATCGTGCTGACCAATCTCGCCCCGCCGCGCGACGCCGCCAATCGCTATCTGATCCACCGGGTGGACGAGCAGTCAGTCAGCCTTGTCGGCACGCGGGCGCGGATCGGTCCAGCGGCCGATCTCGCCACTCTGTTGGCCCGCGCGCCGCTGATCCTGCCCACGCCCGAAACCGGCGTGCGGAGCGCCTTCGACGCGCTGACCGCGCGTCTCGGTGTGGTGCCCCATATCGCAGCGGAGGTGGATGATATGGCGATGATCCGGCTCTTGGCCCGGGCGGACGCGGGGCTCGCCGTGGTTCCGCCCATTGTGGTGCGCGATGAGCTGGACGCCGGCAGCCTCATCGAGGCGCATCCTCTCCCGGGTATCACCGAGGTCTTCCACGCCGTGACGCTGGAACGACGCTTCCCGAACCCGCTGCTGGAAGACGTGCTCTAACCGTTCGCGACGCGCCGGGCGCGGCTGCAGGGCCCGTTCGTGTCGATGTGGCCCTGCGGGGGAGAAAAAAGTCTGCTCCGAATTCAGAGGTCTGGCCTCCTTCCCCACGGGCATTCTCGATTTGGGGTCTCGGCGGCGGGAAAAACTCTGCTACCTTGAGCGATACAGCCAGTGAAACCGGCATTATGGGAGGCCGAAATGCTAGCTATCAAGGTGAACGGGGAAACCCGCGAGATCGACGTGCCCGACGACATGCCCCTGCTTTGGGCGCTCCGGGACATGCTTCAACTCAATGGTGCGAAATACGGGTGCGGCGTCGGGCTGTGCGGAGCCTGCACGGTGCATGTGAATGGCGAGGCCGTACGCTCTTGCATGGTCAGCGCGAGTTCCGTCGCGGGCGAAGAGGTGACAACGATCGAAGGTCTGGATCCGGCCGGAGACCACCGTGTGCAGCAGGCCTGGCGCGAGCTGAACGTACCGCAGTGCGGCTACTGCCAGTCGGGCCAGATCATGCAGGCGGCCGCCTTGCTGGCCGAGAATCCGCAGCCGAGCGACGAGGAAATCCTGGAGGCCATGTCCGGGAATGTCTGCCGCTGCGGTTGCTACCAGCGCATCGTCGATGCCGTCCGCCACGCCAGCACGGGGATCTGAGCCATGCTGAAATATCTCGAACAGATGGATGTGACCACAGCGCCGAAACCCTCGGGGCTCATGGTCGCGAAAGCCTCCCGCCGCGGGTTTCTGGGCGGTGCGGCCGCCTTTGCGCTTGCTGTCTATGCGACGGATGCGAAGGCATTCTCCCGATGGAAGACCGGCGGTGAGGGGATGGACCACGGTGTGGTCGAGGATCCGCTCATTTTCGTCTCGATCGACCCTGACGGAACCGTGACGCTCGTGGCGCATCGCTCCGAGATGGGAACGGGGTCGCGCACATCGCTGCCGATGGTCATGGCCGACGAGATGGAGGCCGACTGGGACCGCGTGGTGATCACCCAGGCCGAAGGCGACGAGCCGAAATACGGCAACCAGGACACCGACGGCTCACGCTCGCTCCGCCATCATATCCAGGCCGCTCGCAAGATCGGCGCCTCGGTGCGCTCGATGCTGCAACAGGCCGCGGCAGAGGAATGGGGCATCCCGGTCGATCAGGTGACGGTGGAAAACCACATGGTCAGCGGCGGCGGCAACTCCGTCCATTTCGGCGAACTGGCCGAGAAAGCCATGGCGATGCCGGTGCCTGCCCATGAAGACATCACCTACAAGACCGAAGATCAGTTCCGCTATATCGGCAAGGGTCAGGTCCAGATAGCCGATCTGCACGACATCACCACCGGCAAGGCCGTCTATGGGGCCGATGTTTCGCGCCCGGGCATGAAGATCGCCATGGCGGTCCGCCCGCCGGTCGTCGGGGGCAAGGTCGTCTCGTTCGACGGCGCGGCGGCGATGGAGATCCCCGGCGTTGTCGGCGTCTACCAGCTGCCGGACTGGTCCCAGCCCGGCGCATTCGCTCCGCTGGGCGGGGTTGCGGTCGTGGCCGACAACACTTGGGCCGCGATCCAGGCGCGTGACCTGCTGGAAATCGAATGGGATCACGGCGCCCACGGCGACTACAACTCCGAAGGCTACCTCGAAGAGATGAAGGCCACCGCAGAGCAGCCGGGCCAGTCCTTGCGCCACAAGGGCGATCCCGATGCCGCCTTTGCCGACGCTGCCAGCACGTTCGGTCAGACCTACACCAGCGACCACATGGCCCATATCGCGATGGAGCCGCCCGTGGCCCTGGCAGAGGTCACGTCCGAGGGTTGCGAAATCTGGGCCCCGGTCCAGAGCCCCTACCGGGTGCGCAAGGACGTCGCCGAGGCACTTGGACTGGGCGAAGACAAGGTCCGGGTCAACGTCACCCTCTTGGGCGGCGGGTTCGGGCGCAAGTCCAAGGGCGACTTCGTCACCGAGGCGGCGCTGCTGAGCCGCGAGGTCGGCGCGCCCGTCCGGATGCAGTGGACGCGAGAGGATGACGTGCGCCACAGTTTCTTTCACACGACGTCGGCCGAGCGCATCGACGTGGCGATGGATGAGACCGGCAAGGTCACTGGCTGGCGGCACAATTCGGTCGCGCCCTCGATCCTGTCGACCTTCGCGCCGGACAGCGGGCAGCAGTTCGCCATCGAATCCGGCATGGGCCATGTCGATATGCCCTTTGATGTCGCCAACGTCTCCTGCGAGAACGGCCAGGCGATGGCGCGCACGCGCATCGGCTGGTTCCGGGCGGTGTCGAACGTGCCGCGCGCCTGGGCCATCGGCACACTGGTCGGGGAACTCGCGGCAGAGTCCGGAAAGGACCAGCGCGAGATGTGGCTGGAGCTGATCGGAGCGCCGCGGATCTTCGACCCCGCGGCCGAGGGTCTGCCAGAGGGGTTCTGGAACTATGGCGAGCCGGTGGGCGAGGGCTTCGACATCGATACCGGCCGGCTGGCCAATGTGCTCACCATGGCCGCCGACGGCATCGGCTTTGGCAAGGAGCTGCCCGAGGGCGAAGGCATCGGCCTCGCGGTGCATCGCAGTTTCGTCTCCTATGTCGCCTGTGCGGCCCATGTGAAGGTCGTGGACGGGTTCATCACGGTGCCGGAGGTCCATCTGGCTGTCGATTGCGGCTATCCGGCCAATCCGGAGAGGATCGCCAGCCAGATGGAAGGCGCCGCCGTGATGGGGATGAGTGTCGCGCTGAACTCCTCGATCACGTTCGACGAGGGGGAGGTCATTCAGGGCAACTACTATGACTATGACGTCGTGCGCTCGACCAACTTCCCGCGCGTTGTGACCCACATTGTGGAGCACGGGTTCCAGACGCCCTCGACCGGGATCGGTGAGCCTGGCCTGCCGCCCGTGCCGCCGGCGATCGGAAACGCGCTCTTTGTCGCGACCGGCCAGCGCAAGCGCCATCTGCCGATCGGCGACGCGATCTGACGGGGCGTGCCGACAGGGAAACGGGCGGTCACGACGGCCGCCCGTTCTCGTTTTGCCAGGATGGGGCCCGCCCGGGCCCCATTTTTCGTCAGAGATTGCCGGCGTTCATCTCGCTGGCGATGTGGTCCGCCTGACGGATCGCCAGGGCGACGATGGTCAGGGTCGGGTTCTCCGCCGCGCCGGTGGTGAACTGGCTGCCGTCGGAGACGAAGAGGTTGGGGATGTCATGGGACTGCCCCCAGCGGTTTACGACCCCGTCCCGCGCGTTCTCCGACATCCGGTTGGTCCCCAGATTGTGGGTCGACGGGTAGGGCGGCGTCGGGAAGGTCCGCGTGGCACCGACCGCCTCGTAGATCGCCTGACCCTGCTGATAGGCATGGTTGCGCATGGCGATATCGTTGGGGTGATCGTCGAAATGCACGTTCGGCACGGGCAGCCCATACTGGTCCTGCACATCGGTGTTGAGGCTGACGCGGTTGGTCTCCTGCGGCATGTCCTCGCCCACCAGCCACATGCCTGCCATGTTCTCATAGGCGTCGAGCGCGGTGGTGAACTCCCGCCCCCAGCCGCCTGGATCGAGGAAGGCGGCCATGAAGGGCAGGCCGAGGCTCAGCGTCTCCATCTCGTAGCCGCCGACGAAGCCGCGGCTCGGATCATGGCGCGCCTCGTCGGTGATGATGCCCGCCATGGTCGTGCCGCGCCACATCTTCACCGGTTGGTCAAAGGTCGCGTAGACCGACCCGGTCATGTGCCGCATATAGTTGCGCCCGACCTGGCCGGAGCTGTTGGCCAGACCGTCCGGGAACATGGATGAGGCGGAGTTCAGCAGGATCCGCGGGCTCTCGATGGAGTTCCCGGCAAGCGCCACGATCCGCGCCTTCTGGAGCTGCTCATTGCCCTCGGCGTCGGAATAGACGACGCCCGAGACGCGGCCCTGGTCGTCATGCTCGATCCGCAGGACATGGGCCTGGGTGCGCAGCTCCAGATTGCCGGTGTCCAGCGCGGCCGGGATCTCGTCATAGCTGGGCGACCATTTCGCGGCGACTTTGCAGCCCTGGAAACAGAAGCCCATCTGCTGGCAGGGGATCCCGTCGCCGGTGTCCGAGCTTCGGATCGCCATGCGACCGGTATTGACGTTTTCATAGCCCAGCGCCTTAGCTCCGGCCTCGAAGACCTTGAAATTATTGTTCCCCGGCAGGCCCGGCCGGTCGCCTGTGCGGGTGACGTGGAGCTTGTCTTCGGCCTTCGTGTACCAGGGGTCCATCTCGGCCGCATCGATCGGCCAGTCGAGCAGACTGGCGCCGGGCACATTGCCATAGGCCGTGCGGGTCTTCCATTCATGGTCCTGAAACCGCAGGCTCGCGCCGGCCCAATGCACCGCGGAGCCGCCAACCGATTTCACGATCCATGCCGGCAGGCCCGAGAAATCGTCGCTCACCCGCCAGTCGCCGCTGGTGGTGCGCCCGTCGAGCCAGGCCAGCTGGCCGAAACTCGCCCATTCATCCTGGACGAAATCCTGCGGCTCGTGCCATTGGCCCGCCTCCAGCGAGACCACTTTGATGCCCTTTTGCGCCAGCTCGTTGGCGAGTGTTCCGCCCCCTGCGCCGGTGCCGATGACCACGACGACACTGTCGTCGTTCAGATCGAACGTTGTAAGCATGTCCGTCTCCTCCCTCAGACCCAGGTGATGTCGTCAAAACCGTTGTGCAGGTACCCGCCCTTGGAGAAGCTTTCGCCCTCATAGCCAAAGAGCGGCCAGAGATCCTTCTGGTTGTAGAGGCCGGTCACCAGACCGCCGCGGATCTGCTGGAAGAAGGGGCTGGTCTCCATCCCGCGCAGGATGTCCACCCGGTCGCGTTCCCAGCCGATATCGAGATAGCTGTTGTATCCGGCGTTACGGGCCGCAGCGTTCAGATCGGCGATCCCGGCCTCGATGGCGTCGGCATCGTCGTCGCTGTCATAGCCCTTGACCGCAGCGGCATAGAACCGGTCGCCGACATGATCGTGGGGATAGATATCGCGGGCCATCTGCACCAGCGTGGCCATGGTTTCGGGCTGCAAGTGCTGAATTTCCATGGCCCAGGCTGCGTCGCGCCCGGCGACGAAACCTGTGCCGACAACGAAGCTCGTGCCCAGGGCGACGGCCCGTGTCAGCAATTGCCGGCGGGTGAGCCCCCGTCCGGTCGGTTTTTCCAATGTAGCTGTCATCAACTCCTCCCAAGTTGAGATGGCGGGATGTGCCGGGGATCCCGGCGTGGGTGGTCAGAGGTAGCGTCCTCCACGTTGCAGAACTTCGATCTCGTAGCCGTCCGGATCGGTGACGAAGAAAAACCGCGCGATCGGGTCCGTTCCCGGCCCCCCCGGCGCGAAATCCACCAGCTTGCGGGGGTTCAGGCCTTCAGCTTCGAAGCGCGCATGCTCCGCCGCGGCGTCTTCGACCGAAACGGCAAGATGCCCATAGCCGTCGCCGTGCGCATAGGGCTCGGTCGTGCCCTTGTTGACGGTCAGTTCAAGCTCGAAGCTCGACTCGTCATTGCCCAGATAGAGCAATGTGAACGTCTCGAAATCGAGCCGGTCGGCGACCTTGAGCCCGAATGCCTTGTCGTAGAATTCGACGGACCGCGCTTCATCAAGCACGCGGATCATAGAATGGATCACTTTCGCCATTTAGGTCCTCCCGCGGAGCCTCTGTGGGTTCCTCGCATAAAGGGTGCGCGCGAACGCAGCGCCGCGGGTGGTAGGGGTTTACTACCTTACGCTATTCTGCCGCGATTTATTCTGCCGCGATTTGCGTCGGTTGGAGCGTGCCGGACGCCGTCAGGCAGGCACAGCGCAACAGGGAGGTGAAGTTCACGACTTCCCCGCGGCTTTCCAGTACCTCGGAATGGATCTCGGAAATCAGGCTCGGCGTCGACCGGCCCTCGGCCGCGGCCATCGCATCGAGGATCCCCCAGAAGGCTCGTTCCAGGCGGATGCTGGTGCATTGCCCGTTCAGACGCAGGCTGCGCGTCACGGGTTCGTATTTGGCCGGGTCCTGCCCGGAGAAGATGCTGCACATGTTGCTGTACCTCCCGCATCGTTCTGGCTAGCCTAGGGCGCGGTGCGGTCCGAAATCAACCGAGACGCCCGAAAACGCCGGGTAAAGACACCGGAGCGTGACGCGCCACCATTGCGGCGCCTGGCCGAGGGCCGGGCGGCAACACTAAGGGAGAGACCATGACTGCCTATCTGATCGCGATTGTCGAGGTGACAGACGATGCCTGGGTGCCGGGCTATGCCGGTGTCGTGCATGACATTGCCGCAAAGCATGGTGGCGAATACCTGTCGCGGAGCGGCGCCATTGACACGATCGAAGGCGAGGATCTGGATGCAACCCTCGTTGCGATCATCCGCTTTCCCGACAAGGCCGCGCTCAACGCCTTTGTCAACGACCCCGAATACGCGCCGCATTCCAAGGCACGCCAGGATGGCAGCGTCAGCCGGTTCTACGCCATTGACGATACCGATCTCGCGGGGGCGATCCCCTATTTACCCAAAGCGTCCTGACGGCGCGGCCGGGCTTTCGGACGCCGGGCTTGCGCGACCGGCGCCTCGGGGCTGATCGGCGGGACTTGCGTTGATGCCGTGCCACGACCAGGCGATCCGGGAGCCATCACGGATTTTCCGCACAGACCGCGAGGGGGCGCTTGTCGCAGATGCCAGAGCCCACGGAAACAATCCCGGCGCCCTGCGCTGTCGGGCCCGGCGCCATTCCCTGCCACCTCTTCGAACCGGACCAGGCGCCGCATGCCGTGGCGCTTGTCGTCCACGGCCGAAACGGGGCGATGCATCAGCCGCACATCCAGGCTCTCATCCAAGCCTATCTGACTCGCGGCTGGCGGGTGATGGCACCGGACCTGCCCCATTCCGCGGCGACGCCGGCCTCTGGACCGTCCGAAGACGTCACGATGGATGGCCATGCCCGAGCAGCGGGGGATGTTCTGACCGCCATCCTGCGCGATCATTCCGAGGGCCTGCCATTGGGCCTCTGCGGGCACTCGCTCGGGGCCCATGCGATTGCTGCAATCGCAGGCGACGTGCCGGAGCTCCACCATTTGCTCGCGGTGTCTCCGGTCGTGTCGGGTCTGGCGCTGCTCGACGCGCGCGCGGCGATGGGGCCGCCGGCATTGGAAGCCCTCGCGCGTGAGGCGCCGCGTATGCGCGAGACAATGGCGTCGGAGAGCGCGGTTCCCTTTCTGGAGCGCCTTGAGGCGCCGGTGGCCGTCATGACCGGCGCGCTGGACGGCCTGACACCGCCGGCTGCAGCGCGTGCCTATTTCGATGCCGCGCCGAGGGCCTGTTTCTATGCCGTGCTCAAGGGTCAGCACCACTGCCCGACGGGTCCGGAGCTTGATCGGGCTCTGGCATCGAGTTTCGATGCGGTCGACAGCTGATCGGTCAGGACTCAGCGTTCCCAGACAAACTCCGCGGCCATCGTGTCGCGGCTGTTCGGCCCGACATGGAGCACGAATGTACCCGGGTCCCAGACCATGCGCGCATCGTCGAGCGACGGGGCCAGCGGGTAGAGCAACTGAGCGATCACGATCTTGAAGCGCGCGGTCGCGGTTTCTTTCGGGCCGAGCGCGATCTGCTGGAAGTCGATCAGCCTGCGCGCGGGCCGCGTTGTCCGCGCGACAGGGTCGGAGAGGTAGAGCTGCACCGTCTCGAGCGCATCACGATCACCGTCGTTCCTCACGCTCAGGCGCAGCTCGATCTCACCCTCTTCGCCCTTGGCGTGCGTGGATGACAGCTCGGGTGGATCGTAGCGCAGGCGCGTGTAGGTCAACCCGAAGCCGAACGGGAAGCGTGCCGCCACGGCCTCGTCGGACAGGTCGAGCCAGCCTGTGCGGAACTTCTCGAACCGGCCGCGGAATGGCCGCCCGGTCGGGTCTTCGGAATGGTGGAGCGGGACCTCTCCGGGGTGGATCGGCAGGCTCGCCGCCAACCGCGCGGAGGGTGTCGCATCGCCAAAGAGGATGTCGGCCACGCCTTCCGGTCCTGCGATGCCGCCATGCCAGGCATAAAGCAGCGCGCTTGCCGCGTCGGCGATCGTCCCGAGCGCGAGGGGGCGGGAGGCGAAGACCACGACAACAAGCGGCACGCCTGTCTCGGCGAGTGCTGCGATCAGGCGACGTTGCGGCTCGGGCAGGTCCGGCGCGAGCCGCGAAGAGGACTCGCCGCCATGTTCCCGCGCCTCGCCCACGGCGACGATGGCCAGCCCGGCCGCGCGGGCCATGGTGACCGCTTCGGCGATCATGTCACCGGTATCGCGCGGGTCGGTCTCGACCGTCTTGCCATGGACGTTCAGCCGGTCGGTGAGCCAGGCTTCATCCACGACATTGCACCCGCGTGCGCAGTTCAGACGGACGCCCCCGCGCGCCTCCAGTGCTTCGCGCAGCGTGACGACATCACGCGCATCTCCGGCCACGGACCAGGTGCCAAGCATGTTGGCGCGGTCTTCCGCAAAGGGCCCGATGAGTGCGACGTCGCAAGGGGCACTCAGCGGCAACATTTGATCGTTCTTCAGCAGAACGCAGGCCGCGGCGGCCGCGCGCCGTGCCAGGGCGCGGCCCTCGGATCTCGGCGGTGCCGCGACCGTGCCATCAAGCCCATGATAGGGATCATCCAGCAGGCCCAGCCGCGCCTTGAAGTCCAGCACCCGGCCGCAGGCGCGGTCGATCAGTTGCTCGATATCTACAGCAGTGAAGGCCAGATCGCACTCCGGCGCGTCCAACCCCTCCGCTGCCAGGCCGGGCAGTTCGCGCAGATAGTCCTCACCGACCATGTCCATGTCGATCCCGGCATGGAGCGCGCGCGCAACGACCGTGCGGGGCGGTCCCAGCCCATGGGCGGAGAGCTCCTGCACGCCGGTATAGTCCGACACGACGAGCCCGTCGAAACCCTGCTTGCCGCGCAACCAGCCTTCGATCAGCGGCGCGTTGGCATGCATCGGCAGCCTGTTGACGGCGTTGAAGGCGGCCATGACGCTCGCGGCCCCTGCCTCCAGCCCGGCGACGAAGGGCGCAAGGTGAAGCTCGATCAGATCTTCCCAAGCCAGGTTCGCATTGTCGTAATCGCGCCCGCTCTGTGTCGCGCCATAGGCCACGAAATGCTTCAGGCAGGCGGCGACCTGACCAGGCTCCGCGATGCCCGCGCCCTGAAGCCCGCGCGTCATGACCACGGCGTAGCGTGCGGCGAGCAACGGGTCTTCGCCGGGGCTTTCTGCGACCCGGCCCCAGCGGGGGTCGCGGGCGACATCGATCATCGGCGCATAGACCTGGTGCAGCCCTTCGGCGGCGGCCTCGCGGGCGGCATGGGCGGCAGTTGCCTCGATCAGCGCCATATCCCAGCTGCAGGCCAGGGCGATGGGCAGCGGAAACACCGTGCGATGCCCATGGATGACGTCCTCGGCGAAAAAGAGCGGGATGGACAGCCGCGAGCCCGCCAGCGCGCGTTCCTGCATCGCGCGGGCCGAGGCCAGCGATTTGGTTCCGAAAACCGCACCGATCGCGCCCTCGTCAAGCCGCTCTGCCAGTCGCGTCGGCCCGGCCGCGCCCGTTGCCAGACCTTCGCCGGCGGCGAGCAGGTTGAGCTGCCCGATCTTTTCGGTGAGCGTCATGGCCGCAAGCAGATCGCGGGCGCGGGGATCTTGCGGTGCGATGGCGAAACCTCCCGGATCGGCAATTGCGGGTCACGGCGATCAGCGGACCGGCCCTGTCACTCCGCCGCAAAGCGGGTGCGGCCATGCACCGATACCGCGCGGGCACGTCCGACGCCATCATGGATGTCCAGCACGGTTTGATAGAACGGCGCACCGTCCGGATCGCTTGGCACGCCATCGCCATGCAGCACCGCGAGCACGGCGGTGTCGGGCAGGGCGTCGCGCAGGATCATGTGGAACTCGATGGCCGCGTTGTGATCGAGCGCCGATGTCGCCTCGTCCAGAAGCAGCAGATCGGGCTTCTGCAACAGGATCCGCGCCAGGATCAGACGTTGCTTCTGCCCGCCCGAAAACACGTTGCGCCAGTTCTTGCCCTCGTAGAGCTCACAGTGGAGCGCATCGATGAACCTTCCAAGCCCCACATCCGACAGCGCTTTGGCGACGTTCAGATCGCCGGTGATGGTACCGTCTTCGGGGTAGCAGACGAGTTCTTTCAGGGTGAGCCGGTCCGGAAGGTCCGGGTCCTGACCGGCAAAGAACACCCGCGCCGCCGGGGCCAAGGTCACCTTGCCGGAACCATAGGGCCAGATCCCAACGATCGCCTTGAGGATGGAGCTCTTGCCGCAGCCATTTTGACCCCGCAAATACACCCGTTCGCCCGGGACGATACGCAGTTCGGGCACGCTGACGAACGCCGCGCTGTCATGGCCCTTGTGATGAAGTGCGAGCTTCTCGAGGCGTAAAACATGCGCGCCCGGCGTCCGGCTGCGTAAAAACCCGCTCACCCCGGTCTCCGCATAGAAGGCGTCGCGCGCGCGCACCCGGTCGACCGCACCGGCAAGCTCCGTCAGGCGGCCGGCATTGGCGCGCAGGGTCGCGATCGCGGGCATCACGTTGATGAACCAGGACACATCGCTGATCAGCTCGGCCGTCAGTTCCGAGGTTGCCACGAAATCGCGAAAGCTCATGCCGCCGGCCATGAAGGCGGGCAGGGCGGGCAAATAGGCGAGCAGACGTTGCGACAGGAAGTTGTAGGTATTGGTGAACATCATCATGGACGCGTCCCAGATGTTCTGCCGGCTCCAGGTGCGGTCGATGGCCTGATAGAGACTGCCGTTGATACGCCGTTGCGTCCGCTCGCCCCGGGAGGCCGCGAGCTGCGGGACGCGGTGGAACATCGCGGCCAGTTCACCGCGCCAGGCCCCGTCATTGCGCTGCCGCTCGATATTCTGGCGCTGAAGCACACAACCGATGCGCCAGGCGAGCCATGTGTTGAGCGGAACATAGGTCAGGATCAGCGCCGCGATCAGTACCGCCGTGCCATACTCCCCGGGCGCGAGGCTGGTCTGCAGGCCCGTGGTGGCGGCGATCCAGTCAGAGGCAACGGCGCCCCAGCGGTCCAGAAGGGCAACTGGCTGGCTACGCTGGAGAATGGCCTGGGAAATGAACCAGATCGACGCAACCGCCCCCCAGATCCCCATGCTGAGCCCAATCAGCCCGCCATAGAGCCCCGTGGTGCATTCGTCGATGCGCTGGTCAATGGCGTCAGGCAGACGCGGTTCCCTACCGGAGGAACCCCGGTCACTCATCAGATCAAAGGCGATGCGTTCGTCGGCCAGAATCTCGGCGTCGAAACGGCCCGCGAGCCAGGATCGCGCGCGTCTGTGCAGGGTACTCGAGACGAAGTGGCGCAAGGCGATCAGTGCGGCCCGTGAGATATGAATGGCAAAGAACACGGCGGCCGCCATCAGCAGAACGCGTCCCGGGTCGGCACCGTCCTCGGGGCTGTGAAACCCGGCCAGTGCCGAAATGAAATCGGCGCTCGCCATCGCGGCCCAGACGCTTGCCTTGCTCAGGAGCGTCGTCATGGCAAAAACGACAACCGTCAGCGACCAGGCTTCTACCCAGCGTTCGGAGCGCCAGTACGCAGTGACAAGGCCCCAGAAGCTGCGAAAACCGGTCACGGCCTGGGCGCGTCGAAACCCTCAAGGAGCCTCAGACGCCGCTTTCGCTTATCTCTATGAACTGAAACACTCATCCTGATCGATGCCTCACAACGCACGTCAATCGTGTTCTTTTTCCATGGATGATCAGCGGAAATCCGCCAAAAGTCCAAGAATATTTCAGGCTTGCTTGCCAGGATTTTCAGGTGCCCCATCCGATTCGGCGCCCGTCGCGGTTTGGTCGTATGGTGCGTCCCGGTACGTGGTGCTTAGGCTCTCTTTCGACATCAAGGTCTTAGACCCCTGGTCTAAAGTGGCAGTTCGCAGTTCGGCGGCGCAGGCGTGTCTTCGCGGACCAGCGCAATTCCGTTGCGTCAAAAATACAGGAAGGGTCCATTCCTATTGAGGTGGAAGACCTCCCCGCCGCAAAAATCACCTGCCTCCGGTGCCTGGCGATGGCCGGCGCGCGACTCGATCAGCGCCGCCGATACTAAGCTGCACTGTATCGACCCAGTGAAGTCCTGCTCACTTTACACGGGAGAAAAGGTAGCGATGAGTGGACAATTGGAAGACAACATCAAGCGATGGACGGCGAAGCGGAAGAGCGAGCTCGTCGTTGAGATCATCCAGGCATTGGCACTCAAGTTGGATCGGTTTCGGCTCAGGTCCGACTGCAGAAAACTCACGAGACTGCGCTTCGCGACACGACCCTTTGCGAGGCTTCGGCAGGCGGTGATTTGCCAAGATGCCCGACGGTCCGCGACCGGGCATTGCCTTGCACCAGCGTCTCAGCAGTCACGGTGAACAAGGGGCATCACGTGCGCGATGTCGCTAGGCGAAGAGCAAACCGTCGCTACCAAGAAGGTACCCCACAGACTCTCGCGCGTGGGCAAGCTCTGCGTCCTTTGACTGTTCTTCGCTGATGTACAGGCTGGCGCTTGACGGTCCGAGGGCCGAAACACGGGTCGTGGCGGTGTCTGCACCGTTGCGCTCCTGCATACCGGCGACAAATACCGCACCCGAAGGTGCCGGTGACGCAAAGTCGAGTTCCGTGCCGCGATTGCCAACACCCTGGGCGGAGTGGGCGGCGTCGAAATAGATCCCATCGCCCGTCTCGACCGCAAGCCAATGGATCTCTTCGCTGCCATGGCTTCCGTCGGCGGCCTCTTCTTCCTGCATCTGAAACTCAAAGCTGTCGCTATCCACCGCACTGATGCGCGTTGTGACGGCCGCGCTGTCCTTATTGCTGGCGACCTGAGCAAAGACCACCGGAGCGTCGTCGAACCCATGGGTCAACGCGACTGTTTCGAAGTTTTCGTCGCGCGCCGTGGTGCGGCCGGCCTCGACCAAAAGTCCTCCGATTTCATGGCTGCCGGCGGAAACGGCGATCCAGCTCACGGTTTCGCTGCCATGCACGCCGTCGAGATAGTCCCATTCCTCGATCTGGAACTGGAAGCCCGTATCGGTGACATTGCGGATGCGTACATGGGCTGGGTCGGAGTCATTCGCCGTCAATCCGCCGCTCACGACAACTGCATCGGTGATGGTCTGCTCGAAGGTTACGGTGAACCACCTTCCCGGATCGTTTTGCGAGACGGTACGGCTGCCGATTTCCATGACCGGCGCGCCGACAGGGCCACCGGTGTCCGGAGCTTCGATTGTCAGGGTGCCTTCGGCGTCGCCGCGATTTCCCGCAGCATCGGTTGCACTGGCAATCACAGTGTAAGTGCCGGGGGCGAGATCGGCCGTACTGTTGTTCGGCACTGTCCATCGTGACCCCGACAGGTTTGCCTCATAGGAAACTCCGTCCAGCGTGACGTCGACGCTCACAGTGTCCGCAGCCACCGTTCCCGACAGTCTCGGGGTGCTGTCTTCGGTTGTGATCGAGGCGACCGTGACCGTCGGCGCCGTGACGTCGACCGTCACGCGCACGGTGTCGGAAAGCTCACCAACGGTTCCCTCGAAGCGCACCGCGCTTTGATAGGCATAGGTGCCTTCCTCAAGCCCGTTGTCCCAGAACTTCCATTCGGTCCCGTCAACGCGCGCAATGCCGATCTGGTCACCGTCGCGGAAAACCAACACGGATGCCCCGTCTGGCAGTCCGTCGGACAGGGTCCCGGTCAGGCGCGGCGCGATATCGTCGGTTACTTCGCCCGGCAGGTCTCCCTTGATTGGCCCGACATTGTCGAAAACCGAGTCGATTCGGGTCGTTGGCAGGACCAGTACAGCGGGTTCGGGCAGCAGGTCGTCAAAGCCGATCACGGTGCCGCCGAAGTCCAGCCACTCGACCGTGTCCTCCACCCAGGCCGTGACAGTGTCCAGCGACCGGTTGACTACTTCGAGGAAGTTGATCGCGGCGTCATAGGCGATGTTGTAGGCGCCAATCGCCGCGCCAAAGATCACAGTGTCGCTGCCGGTTCCGCCATGGTACCAGTCTGTGCCGCCGGTATCGACGAACTCGTCATCACCTGCATTTCCCCAGAACCTGTTGGAGACACCATTGCCGACGAAACGATCGTCGCCGCTGCCGCCCTTGGCATTTTCGATCACCGTGCCGACGGCCAGCGTCAGGTTTCCTTTCCGCCCGCCGACATCCGATGCCGTGATCTCGCGGTCGTTCGCACGTATCACCGTCAGGTCGATTGTCTGGTCGGCTCCAAATCCAGACAGGTCCAGCGTGTCATTCCCGCCAGCATCTACAATGGTCGATGCGGTGCGATGTGCGAAGTCCGAGTAACGCGCCCAGATATCGCTGACATCCGAGGTGATGTTCGTGTTGAACCCATAGACAGTATCGCCTTTGAAGGCGTTGCCGCTCCCGAATGTCGTGCCGTTGGCCCGCTGATCGCCGTACAGCGCATTGAGCGCGAGCCAATCCACCGCCATCGGCGTCTGCAGGAACTCCCTGTCTGCCGAGACGACCGTGTTCTCGGTCTGGCTGAAATAGGACATCATGGTGGCCTGCCAGCTGTCATTGGCGAACAGCGCGTCGCCTGGAAAGCCGGCCGAGCCGTTGTAGTTCCCTTGGTGACCCAGGCCGAGCGCGTGCCCGATCTCGTGTAGGAAGGTCTGAAGGGTGTAGCTGTCGTATCCGGATTTGCCGTTCTGCCAGCCAGCCGACACGTTCACCACCGAATAGTCGATCCCGTCCGACCAGCCGGTGGAAAAGGCGTAGGCGCCGGGTTGGTTGTCGGAGAAATAGATGTCGGCGGAACCGGTTGTTTCGCGGAACTCGATGCCGAGGACTTCTTCGTAGAGTTTGAATGCTTCGCGCGCCAGATCCCTGCGGTCGTTTGTCAGGCCATTGGAATCGGAATACCCGCTGACATTCGTGAAGCCCGCGACATTGAAGTAAATCACCCCGCTCTTGGGGTTTGGCCCCGTCGTCTCAAGATTGAATTCTCGCGGCACGGTACTGGTGTCCTGCCAGTATCCTGTGGTCAGGTAATCTGCGAGCTCTCCAAGCGTGACCAGCGGCAGGTTTGCTCCGCCGCCAACGGGCACGTTCGGTGGGCTGGCGTCCGTCCTGTTCTTTTCGATCAGTTGGCATCCGGTACAGCCGCAGCCTTGGGCGTGGTCCGCGAAATCGTCGAAAAGGACACCGTTGCCGCTCTCATGATCCGGAAAAAGTGACCCGAGTCCCAGAGAGTCCGCGCGCTCATCAAGAAAGGCTGACCAGCTGTCTAACAGCGCGTCAATTCGCGCGCTATTCTCGCCACCGTAAAAGGTGCGGTCTCCGTCAATTTGATCTGCCAGTGCGTCAAGAACGCTTTTGAACCGCATAAAAACGGGGGACATAACGTATTCCTAATCTGAAACCGGACGCAACCAAATTTCGGGCCCGATGAGTGGTAGGATCTCGTGGCTGAAAAAGCAAATCAAGGGCTATATGAGTTTAACTACTAGTATACTTTATGAGACAAAGCGCTAATTTATTTCAAAACTAATCACAGAATCGAAACAGTGTGGTTTGGAGCTGTAAGGATAGTCGGTGAGGGAGAAAATATATTATTTACAATTTGATAGGTTCGGTTGGCAAGGAGTTGCCGGCCGACAGGTTTCTGTTGAGGCGTACAGCATGGCCGTTTGAATACAGGTCTCGACGTGATTTGTTAAGGCTTACCCAAGGGCAACCTGTATTCACGGAGAACGTAGAGCGTGTTGAGCGCAACACTCGCAAAATGGGACGAAATCGATATCGCCTGATTTCGCGAGCACGAGAGGTACACTACAGGCCTTCGCGTGCACAACTATCACACCGTCATTTATGTGGTGGATCGGCTATGGCGCACGCTGTTTCCTTGACAAGCGTTTCGCTGTTCCAAAGCGCGAAATGCGCCGAGCGCGAATAATTGACCAGCGCTCTGAGTCCAATAGAGAACCATGGCGAGGTGACGTTTTCTTTCATCGCTGAATGCCAGATAAGTCGTACGGTTTAGCTGCGCGTTTAATTACCCGACGAAAGAGGCCATTCGAGACTGCTTTTGAAAAATTCACCGAAAACACTGCTGATCGGTTCACTGCAATAAACCGATAACGGTCAGATGGGGAAGTCCTTAGGCTCTAATTTCAATTCGCCATGCGCTCCCCGCGAAGGCGATGCAATCACGACACCCTCCACGTCGCAAAAATACACGCTGACATAATCGAGGCGAGTGGAGTGCTGAAGTAGATCTGACCCGATCGTGGGATACCGTGAAACGCGTCTGTGCGTCCTCTCGATAAACGCGACCTATTCAACTAGATGACTATTGCGCCTTCGTTTGGTGACCGGCTGCAGCAAGCCAAGGGGACAAGGTCAAATCGCATGTGCTGTATGATGACCTCGAAAAAAACATCATACATCGGAAGGGCGCCTGCGCATTCACCCATGAACGAACCCACCAACAGGCTTTAAGGCCCGACAATTCTTTACCGGCTTTCAATAAGGCAGTTAAATTAAAAGGGGGATAACTATTCAATACGGATTAATTGCCGCAGTGTTTCAGCTGATTTTCGCGCCTGAGATTTGGGATGCAAAAAGTGAGAAAGCATTACCGAAAGTTTAGATTTAAGTGGCGCGAAACGACTCCTCATCCGAGATCGGGCGCGCCGCGTGCTTGCATGTTCTGCGCGAACACCCGGGCTTGGAGAGTAAACGCTGCGAGGTTCTCGAGATGCATCGAAGCCATGGTCTGATGAGTTACATCGACCTGCCGGTCGAA
Source organism: Pseudomonadota bacterium (assembly GCA_039184415.1). Lineage (GTDB taxonomy): Bacteria > Pseudomonadota > Alphaproteobacteria > Rhodobacterales > Rhodobacteraceae > JANSYP01. Next base: position 8,540 of record JBCDBB010000014.1, on the reverse strand, counting down.
GTGTTTTTCACACTAAGCAAATGTAGGCGCGCCCCGACGGGGACTGTCGCTTTCTGGGATATCTGCGGGCGACATCCGGACCATTTCGAACGGTGACGCCCCGTCGCTTTGGTCGACTACTGACACGCAATAGATTTCTCGCCAGGCGACCTTCGCTACCGTTCCCCAAGCGCACCTTCCATGGACCTTTGAACAGGCTTGAGAAGATAGGCGAGTGCGCTCCGCGTGTCTGTTACCACCTCGGCGACCACCGTCATGCCTGACCGGAGCTTTCGCCGGAGATTTCCCTGACCTAACTCGGGAGATCCAAGCTCTATCGTTGCGCGGTAGTAATCTTCACCTGTCATGTCGTCGGTCACGGATGCCGGCGAAATGGCGATGATCTCGCCCTGGACCTTGCCGAAGCGTCGCGCATCGAACGTGTCGACCGAAAGGGTCACTGCATCGCCACGGCTGACATGGCCGATATCAATGGTGGGGATCCGAACCTCGGCGACGAGCGCCTGGTCGATCGGCAGGATCTCGAAAAGCGTTTCACCGCGGGCGATCACCTCGCCGGGCTTCGGATAGGCGACGGACTGGATGACGCCGGCGGTTGTCGCCATGATCTGCAGCGCATCGAGCCGTTCCTGTAGCGCAGCTCGTGCCGCGGTGATGGTGTCAAACTCCCGTTCGAGATCCAGCAACTGACTGAGATTATCCGCGCGAAGTGTAAGTGCCTCCTCCTGTTGTGCGGCGATGGCCAGGCGTAGGGTCTGCTCTGCTTCGGCAAGACGCACTGTCGCGTCCGCGGCTGCGGCGCGCATGTCGTTGGCGCCGTGGCGTTTCGCCTGCAGTTCCCGGAGCGGAGTAAGGCCGCGTTTATGCAGATCCTCGGCCAGCGCGAGATCGACTTCCTTTGCGTCTGCCCGTGCTGTGGCGAACGTCATCGCGTCCTCCAGTATCCGGACAGTTTCCGTCATCTGGTCGATGGTCGCCGTCTGGATCGTCTGGCTTGCGCTGTAGATCCTGCTCTTTACGGCGGCGTGGGAAAGCCCGTTCTGTTCCAAGCGGGAGATCGCTCCAATGTCGATCGCATGTTCAGGGACGACTGTGTCGAGCAGCGCCCGGTGGTTTGCGATACGCGCGGCTAGGGACGACAGTTCCTGATCCATGGTGCGCGCTTCACGCGACAGGTCGGGATGCACGAGTTCCGCAAGGACAGTCCCTTTGGCGACAATCTCGCCCTCTCTGGTGTTGACGGACCTTACGACGCCGCCTTCCATGGTCTCGATCTGCTGGTAGTTGCCGATGGGAACGATCATTCCCGGCGCGCGAATGACTTCCGGCACCTCTGTCATCGTGGCCAGCGCGATCCCGGCGATCACCAGCCCGCTCAGAGTCACCGCGATGATGGATGCAACCCGTGGCGCGCGTGCCTTTGCGGTCTTTTCGGTTTGTGCCGCAACGCCTTGCGGGCCGGCTTTCGCTGTTTGGTGTGTCATGTCATGTCCCTTCGGCACGGGCGAACATCGCGTCGAGTTTCTTAAGGCCGGCTGTGCCGGCATCGTTCACGGCAACACGCCCGCGGTCCAGGTAGACAACCCTGTCGGCAATACTCAAAAAGGAACGGTCCGGCGTGGCCATCACGACCGTTCTTGTTCCCTTCTGCTCCTTCAGCCAGGCGCGGAACGCCGTGCGGCGGGTGTCGTCCAGATGCGCGGTGGGCTCATCGAACAGAAAGAGCGGCGCGTCTCGCGCCATTGTTCGTGCAAGGCTGAGCGCGGGCAGAACGCCCTTGGGAAGATTGCTTTTGACCTCTTCGGACAGGCGTGTGTCGATTCCGTCCGGAAAGGCGTCGATGTCGGTTTCAAGCTGCAGCTGCCGCAAGGCGGAGCGCACGGCGGTGGTGTCGACCGACGGAGCCGCAAGACGAAAGTTCTGCAGGATCGTCCCATAGAAGAAATCCGAGTTCTGCACGTGGTGGGTGACCGACCGCCGCAGATCGTCGACGGCGATCTGGCGAATGTCGATGCCATCATGTTCGACGGTTCCCATGGTCGGGTGACGCAGCCCCCCGATCAGATCCAACAGCGCGGACCGACCGGCCGCGTCGGAGCCATAGACGAGCACAAGCTCGCCGCACCGGATGGCCAACGAAACCTGGGAGAGCGCGGGCGGACGTGCGGGGTCGGGGCGATAGGTGACGGATTGCAATGCAACGCTGCCGCTGAGCGTCTTCTGGTGCGCCTTGTTCAATCTCCTGACATGTTCCTCGGGAAGCCCCAAGACCCGGTCCGCCTGCTCCCAGCTGCGGCGAAAGGACAGGATTTGCGGCAGGCTCGCATAGAGTGCCTGGACCGGACCCAGCACTTTCCAAACCAACGCGATTACGGCAATGAGAGCGCCGAAGCTCATGTCGCCGGCCATCGCTGCGTGGGCACTGTAAAAAACCGATCCGATGCCGGCGAAGCCCATCAGGCTTTGGGCCAAGGACTGGTTGATCGCCTGTGCATACCCGGCCTTGCGCGATGCGGTTTCCGTGCGCTCGACCAGGCCGGCGTGCCGCGTCGTCCAGGTGTCTCGCAGCCCGAGGTTCGCAAGCGCTTTCTGGTGGAGAACCGCGTCATGAACAAACGTGCGCAGCCGGGCGCTTTCCTCAAATGCTTGCGTGTCGCGCTGTTGCTGGACGGAAATGCTCACGGCGCTGGCCAAGCCGTAGATCGCAATGGTCACGAGGATCAGCATCGCAACCGGCGGCGCGAGAAAGAACAGAAACGCAAGGTAGATAGGCGTAAAGGGCGCGTCCAGCAGCGTTGTCATGACCTGCCCGGTAAACAGATCCCGCAGGGACTCGAACTGCCTGAAGCGTGCGATCTGCTGGTCGACACTGGATTTCTGAAGCTGGGCGAGTGGGAGGAGCATCAGTTTCCGAAACAGTGCCAGCGACAGACGCCGTTCAACGTTGCGCCCGACATGGGCCACGGCGACGCTTCGCGCATAGCGAAAAGACGTATCGGACAGCGCGATGACCGCGACGGCGGCGATCAGTGATGCCAGCAGTTCGAGTGACCCCGAGGGGATCACGCGATCATAAATGACCATCACGAGGAGCGGCGTCGCCAGTCCCATGAGATTGGTCATCAGAGAGGCGAGACAGAGCCAGGGCAACATGGGGCGCATGACCGCGACGATCTCGCCAACGCTGGCAGGCGGTTTGCGTCGGGCCTGGGCTCTGTGCCGCTCGATCTGAACGAGCGTGCCCTCGCGTGGTTGGGCCGTGGTCCAGGTCGGGCTGTCCTGACCGGGGACAAGGGTGAGCAGTTCCCCCTCCCGGGCGTCGAGAATGGCCAGGCACTGGCCTCGATCTGAAAGAAAGAGCGCCGGGCAGTCGGACCGATCGATTGCGCTCTGCCGACAGGCGATTTGCGTGACCGGGATGTCCAGGTTTTCAAGGGTCGCGACAAGATCGGCGCCGGTGAGGCGATCCGACTGGTGTGGTATGCCTTCAAAGATCGCGGCGTCGGTTCCATGCCACCCACCGGCCGAGATCAGTCGGTGGAGCATGGTGCTGGCGTTGGAGAGCGCAAGATCGGTCATGCCGCACCTGCTACATTTTCTTGGGGCAGGGCCCCACCGATGTCGCGGGCTCTATCGACGTGCCAGGCCGCAGCCTCCGCACCGACTGGCTCGGAGAGGTCCAGCCGCACATCGGCCAGTGCTTTCAGCTTTGGGTCCGGTGTCGCCATCACCACGGTCGGACGCGGGACCAGGTTCGCAAGAGTGCCTGCAAAGGCCGCTCGCGCTGGGGTTTCGAGCAACGCGCTCGGCTCATTGAGGATCAGGAGCCTGGGGCGCAGAGCCAAGGCGCGCACCAGACTGACAAGCTGGCTGTTCGAGGGGTTGTCGTCAAAGGACCGGCCCTCCTCGATCGGCGTGTTGTAGCCGGATGGCAGCCTGTGAACCGCGTCTTCGAGCAGGAGCCTCTTGGAGAGCTCCAAGGCGTACGCAATACGGTCACCGTCGCCGAACGCGCTGATATTCTCCAGAATGGTTCCGACAAAGAGAACCGGTGCCGCATCGATGGCGACGATCCCGCCATCGCCCCGGGTGGCGGCAAACTCCTCCGGTGGCCTGCCGTCGATCAGTATTTGGCCGGTGGTCGGACGGCGCTGGCCGAGTAACAGATCGACGAAACCTTCGGCGCGCCACCCGCTCGCACCATCCAGCAGCAAGGTCTGACCCGGCGCCACAACCGCGTTCAGCCCCGCGAAAATGGGCTCCGCGCTGCTCGGGTCGTCCAGGCCGAGATTGCTGATCTCGATCCGGCCTTCAAGGCGTTCGGGGGCAGCGTCCCCGGACCTGACCGCCGGCACGGACATCGCTTCGCAGAGTTTTTGCCGCGCCATCGCGATACTCTCCGACTGCGCGCGCAAACTCAGCAGCTTCATCAGCGGCTGTATGGTCCGTCCGTTCAGAAGCATGCAGGCCGCGAGCTCCGCGACCCCGATCTGCCCCGCGATCACCAGATAGGACCCAAAAAGGCCGATACCGGCGACCGACAGTTGCGAGAAGACCGCCCCGAAGTTCTGCGACAGCCCGGTGCAGAGGATCAGCCGATGGCTGGTATCAACCGTCTTCTGCTGCAGCATCTCGAACCGGCGCTGGAGCTGATGCTCCATCGTGTTCGCCTTGACCGTCGGCAGCTGGGCGAGAATTTCGGCCAGGAAGGAATAGCGCCTGGCATCCAGGCTCTTGCGGTCCTCGAACACCGGCGCCTGGACCCGTTGCAGGAGCGCAGAAAACAGAAGCACCCCGGCCGCGCTTGCCAGAGGCACGAGCACGAGCCAGCCCCCGATCAGCGCGATCATCAGGATGAAGATAACGGTAAAGGGCAGATCCATTGCCAGGTGCCGGTTCTGCCCGGAATAGAAGTCCCGCAGGCGCGCGATCGCCGCAAACCGCTCCATATGCACTGCACTTGAGGTCGCCTGGAACCGGGCGGTGTTGGCGCGGAGCGTGCTGTCGAGAAACGCCCTGTGAGCGCCCAAAGCAAAACCTTCGGCGACCGACCCGAGCAGGACGATGCGGGTCCATCGCAGGATCAACTCGAACACCGCGCCGACGCAGAGGCCGATGAAGAGCAGCAGCAGAGTACCTTCGGAGTGAAACGGAATGACCCGGTCGAAGATCTGCAGGATGGCGATCGGCAGGAGCAGCGACAGGATGTTCAGCGCGAGCGACGCTGTCAGCACAGCTCCCGGGATCCGCGGTGTTTCGACCGCGGCGCCTGGCCGGTTTTTTCGTGAGCGCACGCCGCATCTCCGTCCATTTGTTGGGCCGATGGTTGGGGCGCGGCCGGTTTAGGCCCGGTAAAGGTGCGGAGAGGCCGACCGGAATCATCGCTTACAATTTTAGCGATCTCAGCCGATGGGATTCACTGGCCCGAAAGGCTGGCCTTCTATCCGCAGAACCGGGGAAGCGGACGAGGGGCCGACATGGCTGACACGGGATACGACGCCTTTGGCGGCGCGGCAGGAAGCGGCCAGGACGGAAAAGAACAGATCGGTGTGCCCAGTACCAGGGGCACCCAGTCCACCAACGACGACCCGTCCCGTAGCGCACTCCATTACGGCGATGAGCACAGGGGCGACGCACACCATGACGCCCGGAAGGGTGACGGCGAAACCGGAAGCGGCGTGTTCGGGGCAGAGCATGGTGTAGCCCCAGAGAGCGGGTCAGGCGCCGGATCGTCGGACGGTCAGGCAGGTGCGGGCGATGCGCCGGCGGGCATCGCGATATCCGAGGGCGGTCCGGGCGGGTCAGCCCCGGCTCCGACCGTGTTCGAGGGTGGCGGATCTCCGTCGCCCTCTCCCGGCGTCGCGTTTGATCCAGACCTGACACCAGACGCGCCGCCCCGGTCGACCCCGAGTGAGACACAGCAGGGCGCGGAGGAGACCAGGGCGGGAGGCGACCGGCCGCGTGCGACACAAGACAATGACGGGTCTGAAACGCCGGAGCTGCAAGCCGGTCAGCAAAGCAACGAGTCGGTGCCCGGGACGGACCCGGCGCCCACGGGCGACACTCTCGAACATTCGCAAAGCGCGTCTTCGTCGGAGGCTGCCGCAGGTTCGGAATCACAGGCGAAGGTCCTCGAAGACACCGCTCCGGAAACCGTGGCACCCGTGGTCGAGAACCGGTCTCCGACCGATGTGACATTGTCCAACGGCGCGGTCGCGGCCAATGCCGACGGGGCGGTCGTGGGCAAGATGCATACCGCCGATCCCGACGCGGGCGACAGCCACAGCTACACCGTTTCCGACGCACGTTTCGAGGTTTCGGACGGCGTCCTGAAGTTGCGCGAGGGGCAAAGTCTCGACGGCGCCCCCGGCACGACCGTCACCATTGAGGTGACCGCAACGGACCCATCAGGGAACGCCGTCGAGAAAAGCTTTGAGATCGAGCTCGTCGATGTGCCCGGCACCTCGGTCCAGTCCGGGTTCCATGCCCGGTACTTCGACGTGGATCAGTCGCTCAAACTCCTTGAGGATATCGACTGGACCGCGGAGCCGACCCATGAGGAACTGGTCAGTGACATCAATTACGAGAACGGTCGGGGGTCCTTCTGGCAGGACGGGGCGACCGATACGTTCGGCGCCCAGATCACGGGCCATGTGGAGGTCGAGGAAGGCGGGAGCTTTACCTTCAAGCTCGGCGGCGACGACGGTGCGGCCCTCTTTGTCAATGACGTCGAAGTCATAGAAAATGACGGGTTGCACAGCTATCACTCGCGCTCCGGCGAGATCGAGCTTGAACCGGGCACCCACCATATCGAGGTCCGGTATTTCGAGAATTACGGCCATGCCGGGCTGAAGCTGGAGTGGGAAGGACCCGGGATCGAGGGGCGCGAACTGGTCGCGGCCCCCGGTCCGGGGGATATGCAGTCCGTCAACGGGATGTCCATCGCGCTTGAGATGGAGACGGATCCCGCGGCCGCCTCGGGCGACACGGCCCTGTCGCTGGAAGGGCTGCCCGAAGGCACCCTTGTCGAGGCCGGGGAGGATTTGGTCACGGTCGGCGCGGACGGTGCGGCCGACGTTACCGGCTGGGACATGTCACTGGTCACGGTGACGCCCCCGGTGGCGTTCGTCGGGCAGATCGAAGCCCAGATCGTCACCACGGTCACGACCGACAGCGGCCAAACGGCGGTCACGTCAGAGGCGCTCAATCTCCAGATCAATCCGGCCGTGATCGAGCCCATGCCGGTCGCCATGGTTGGCGGGTTCGAGGCCAGCTATTTCGATGTCGATCAGACGCTGCGCAAGCTCGACGATATCGACTGGTCCGCGACCCCCACGCATACCGAGATGGTGCGCGAGATCAATTACGAGAATGGCCGGGGCTCGTTCTGGGAGGACGGCGCGACGGATACGTTCGGCGCGAAGCTCGAAGGCATGATCCAGGTCGAGGAGGGCGGCAGTTACGATTTCCACCTGGGCGGCGACGACGGAGTGATGCTGCTCATCGACGGGGTCGAGGTGGTCGCGTATGACGGGCTGCAAAGCTACCGCACGCGCTCCGGTGAGATCGATCTCGAACCCGGCGCCCACCATGTCGAAGTCCGGTATTTCGAGAATTACGGCCATGCCGGGCTCAAGCTGGAATGGGAGGGTCCCGGCACCGACGGGCGCGAACTGGTGCAGGCTGACCCTAATCTCACCGTGCCGGAGAATGGCATGCTAACCGTCGGGATCGAGGCCGAGACCCTGTCCGACAGCGCGTCGATCCAGATCCAGGGTCTTCCCGCCCATACGATCGTGATGACCGACGGCGCGAGCGCGGTCTCGGACGGCGGACCGGTCGATGTCTCGGGATGGGACATCGATGCGATCGAGATCGCACCGCCGCCGGGATATGTCGGGGAGATCACCGGCCATATCGTCCTGGAAGACGCGGCCTTCAACGGCGAGACGGTCCAGTCGACAAGCGAGTTTTCGATCTCCGTGGGCGAGGGGGGCGAGACTACGGGCCCGGACGGTTCCGACGACGCCATTTTGCTCGCAGACGCCTCGGGCGCTGGTGGCGAGGATCCGAATCTGCTGCTTCTCGACGATGCCGGCGACAGCTCCGACCCCCATCAGGACGATGTCATGGCACAACCCGTCGAACAGCCGGGCGAAGTCGATTGCAGCACACTCACGATGGACAGCTACGAGCGGTGCGACTGGTAGGGGCACCGCAAACGGCCTGCGCTCAGATCGACGAACCGGGTTTCGGATGCGCCGCGACACCGAACGCATCCAACGTCACCTATCGGGAGCGCTTGTGAAGCCGCGGCGAGGGCAGAGCCCTACGCGTCCTCGGACTTGACAAACCGCGGCCCGCTCATCAGCCCTAGGCGCCATGGTCCCTCAGGCGTATGCACACGCGGATTGAAAGGGAACATGGGGCGGTGTCACCATCAGATACGAAACCCATGACTGCCCCCGCAAATGCGAGCGCCGAATATTCCTGTGACAGCCACTGGAGCCGCCAATCTGGGAAGGCGCAGGGCCGCAGCG
>JBCDBB010000013.1:0-35965 GCA_039184415.1 Pseudomonadota bacterium | reverse complement strand
GCGCTGCGCGCTGAGGGCGAAGGGCGCGACAATGTCCACGACGCGGTCGATTTCATCGCCGATCTGCGCCAAGCACCGAACAAGCGCACCATTCCGGTCGGCCGCAATGTTGTCGTGATCGGCGGTGGCATGACGGCGGTGGATGCGGCGGTTCAGGCAAAGCTTCTGGGTGCCGAAACGGTGACGCTGGTCTATCGCCGTGGCCGCGAACAGATGGGCGCGTCGGGCCATGAACAGCTCCACGCGGTCTCCAAGGGCGTGCGGATCGTCACCGGCGCGATCCCTCTGCGCATCCTGGGGCATTCCCGGGTGGAGGAGGTCGAGTTCGCCCATGCGGTGGAAGAGAATGGCGAGCAGCGCGCGGGCGAGGAAACCTTCCGCTTCCCGGCCGATCAGGTGTTCAAGGCCATCGGTCAGCGGCTGGACGATGCACCCGGAGGGCTTGCGCTGCAGGGAGGAAAAATCGCGGTCACGGGGCCCGGACGCACCAGCATGGAAGGGGTCTGGTCCGGCGGGGATTGCGCAACGGGCGGAGAGGATCTGACCGTCACGGCGGTCGCCGAAGGCCGCGACGCCTCCGAAGACATCCATGCGAGCTTGATGAACCGGGCCGTGTTCGCAGCAGAGTAGCGTCTAAGCCAGCGCTGCACCCGCGCGCTGATACGAGCCTGTGACGCGCGTTTCGTAGCGCGGCCATGTTCCTCGCAGCTCCAAAGGACATGGTAATGAACCCCGCTTTTCTGTCGCTGGCCTTTGCGTCGGCACTGTTCGCAAGCCTTGCACAGGCCGAATCCATCCAACGCCTCGACCGGATCGGTCATGCTGTTCTGCCGCTCGATCAGGAATTCGATGGTGCGCCGATTGTCGGGATCTGAGGTCTGGCAGGGCTCGGTGACAGCGACAGTTATTTGGGCATCTCGGACAACACCTCCGACAGCCTGGATTACGCGCTCGAAATCAAGGTCCCGACCGAAAGCGTGTGGCCTGTTGCGCTTGGGGTCGTCGAGCGTCGCCGTTACAGGATCCGGCCGACGAGAGCAGGCTCTTCGCGCCAGACGGCCTAGACCCCGAAGGGATCGCATATGATCCGCAGACCGAGACGCTCTTCTGGGCGATGGAGAGACGCGGTGGGACCAGTTCGCCCGTGTTCGTCCACACTGCCACACTCGACGGTCAGTTTCTGCGCGAGATCCCGGTGGACGACAAATACGACCACCGGATTGAACAGGGGGCTGACGGGGAGCTGCCCCTGAGCATCTTTCCAGTGCGGGATTCGAGAGCTTGACGCTGGCGCCCGCGGGCGACGTGCTCTTCGTGGCACCCGAAGACAGGCTTGCGCGGGACGGAACACCGGCAAAGGCGGGCAACGGTGTGACCGGTCTGGCACGGATCGTCAGGTATGAGCGCGTCGGCGAAAGCTGAGCCTCGGCACAGGAATTCGCCTATGAGGTCTCTGCGCGCGAGGACACCCTGTCCGGTGACGGGGCGATTTCGCTAGTCGACCTGCTGGCCGTCGATGGCGATGCGTTGCTGGTCTTGGAGCGCGAATGGCCTGACACCCCGGGCGCGACGCCCCCAGCTGCAACACCAAGATCTTCGAGATCGGCCTGGAGGGCGCCACCGACGCGGTCGCGATGCCCCGGCTCGACTGTCACGACCTCATCCCGGCTTCAAAGCGGCTAGCGCTCGATTTTGATGCGTTGCGCGACGCCGATAACGGTGTGGACGGAGTCCTGAGCCATGAGGCCCTGGTGTCTGTCTCGACCCTTGGCGACGGGCGGCCAACTCTTGTCATGCTGAGCGACAATGACGGCAATCGCCTGAGCCTGCTTCTGGTCCTTGCCGTGACAATGAACTGAGCCACCGGGCCGTGTGTGCCTCCGGGCGCCCCAGTCGCCAAGCCAAACGTGTGTTTGCATTGCCGATCTGAGAACCGAATTTCCGGGCATCCGCTCGCCCGACCCGTTCTGGCTCCCTCTGCACCCCGACCGATAGGAAACAGAGCTTGCGACGCGCCTTGGAAGCCGGGTGGGGCGGCGTGGTCTGGAAGGCCCTAGAACAGGAACCGGCCATCTTTAATGCCAACGGTCCCCGCAATGGCGTGATCTACGGTTCCGACCGCCGGGTGCCCGGGATAGTAGTTTCGCGTTGATTACAGACCGGCCGCTGGCGGTGAAGCGCGACTGTCCCGATAGTGCCATGCTCTTGTTGATTTTGGAGCCTTGCGCGGAAGAGGCCTGGACCGACATCCTGCCCCTGGTCGAGGAAACTGGCGCGGACGGGATCGAGCTCAGAAATCGGCTGCCCCCAAGGGATGAGCGAACGCGGCATGGGATCCGTCGTGGGTCAGATCCCGGAATGTAACGAAATGATCTCGCGCTGGTGCAAGCATCACCCCCCAATGCCGGTGATCGTGAAGTTGCCCCTCTAACGTCACAATAATCCGTTGGCCCGCCCGTGCCGCCAAGGCCGGGGGCGCTGATATGGTGAGCCCAGAGCCTACGATCGATGGCAAGGACATCCACAGCAGCTATCGTGGCTCGACCGTGAAACCCATTGCGCCAATGACGGTGGCACAGATCGCCCGCGATCCCGAAACCCCTGGGCTGCCGACTAGCGGGATCGGCGGGATCCCCACCTGGCGCGATGCCGCCGAGTTTCTGACGCTCGGCACGGGCACCGTCCGGATCTGCACCGCTGCTATGATCTATGGCTTCGAGGTCGTGGGACGCGCGGTGCCGAACGTCACCGACTGGCAGTTTCTCAACGTCAAATACGTCACCACGGCCCGGATCGATCAGGAGGCTTTTATCAAATGCGGGTGCCGCGTTGCGGCCTGCGAGGACACCACTCGTCAGGCGATCTCAATGTCCGAGGACTGTGTGTTCCAAGTGATCGATGCAGAATGCGTCGCCCGCAGTCTCTGTGTGAATGTTTTCCCGCTCAAAGGATGCATCACGACGGAGGAACGGGTCGACGGCAATGCCGATAGCCGTACGGGTTTGCGCGTTTCATCGACCTACGCTGACTATACGACCCACCCGGACAATCCCGCCGCGGTGAAGGCTACCGAGTAGCAGTTTGGCCGCCGCAGATGATTCGGCGCCAAGCGTTTTGACCTGCGGGTCAGGCCCGGCTCAAACAGTTTAATGACTCAAACTATATGAGTTTGTCCGCTTTGGGCGTACGCTTCCTCCTGTTCAGTCTCTTTGTTGCAGCGAGTAAAAGCGGCGGCCGCCACCGGCTTGTGGCGTCTGTCGGTGAAGACAATCGGAGGATCTCCAGATGAGCTACGAGACCGGCATAATTGCCCCAGCCAAAAAGATCACCCATGGGAGTGCTGTTCGACCGATGACGCGAATGGCCTTGCGTGCACTCAGCGGGCATTCAGACCCCGGGAAATTTGGACGCATGTTCCCGACCCTGGATCCTTTGATCATCGGAGATGATCCACTGGCCGAACTGGCCGAAGCGATGCGCGACCCTGCCGGGCCGGATCCTGCGCGCGACAATCCCGCAATCCCGGCGGGCTTCACCTATTTCGGGCAGTTCGTGGACCATGACATCACGCTCGACACAACACCGCTCGCGGCACAGGCGAGTGACCCGATGGGGGTCACGAATTTCCGCTCACCGGCGCTGGATCTGGACTCCGTCTACGGGCAGGGGCCCGGCGTCTCTCCACATCTCTATCAGCGCGATCCGGCCAATGGCTTCAAGATCAGCGCGAAACTCCTGATCGGGACGGCGTCCGAAAGCCCGGACCTCTCCGGAGGGCAGGTGCCGGAGCTGCCGAACGATCTGCCACGCAACAGTGTCGGCCGTGCCCTGATCGGCGATGAGCGCAATGACGAAAACCTCGCCGTCGCCCAGACCCATCTTGCCATGCTCAAGTTTCACAACGCCGTTGTGGACAATGTGGCATCGAGTCAACCGGGACTGTCCGGCGATACTGGCGCGCTATTTGCCGAAGCGCGGCGCATCGTGAGTTGGCACTACCAATGGATCGTGCTCTACGACCTTGTGGAGCGGCTAACTGAACCCGGCCTGATCAACAGGATCAAGCATGACGGGCGCCGGTTCTACCGGTTCAAGACCACGCCCTACATGCCCGTGGAATTCGCCGCCGCGGCCTACCGCCTTGGCCACTCGATGGTACGCGACGACTACAGCTTCAACCGGGTCTTCACGTTGGACAGTGTTCCTGCAACCCTCGATCTGCTGTTCAACTTCACGGGCAAGTCCGGCAACATCGTCGGCGATCTTGCGCCGGACGGCGCGCCTCCCGGTCCGATGCCCAGCCTTCCGTCGAACTGGGCGATCGATTGGCGTCGCTTCTATGATTTCGGAACGCCTGCTGGCGGCGGGTTCATCCTGAACGCGACCCGAAAGCTCGACCCGCTGCTGGCCAACTCCCTCCACACCCTCCCGGGCGAATCTGGACGCGAGGCAGATCTGGCCTTCCGCAATCTCCGGCGCGGGGTACAGCTGGAACTGCCGAGCGGACAGGACATCGCCAAAGCCATGGGTGTCACGCCCTTGGCACCTGGTGATGTCGCAACTGGACCGGACGGTGCCGTCGCGCAGGCCCACGGCATGCATGAAAAGACACCGCTTTGGTACTATGTGCTGAAGGAAGCCGAGGTGGTCCACGGCGGGGTTCGTCTCGGTCCGGTGGGGTCCACGATCATTGCCGAGACCTTCCTGGGACTCGTGCATGGGGACCACAATTCGTTCATGTGGCAACACTCGAATTGGAGCCCGACGCTGTCGGGGGCCGATGCCGGCAGATTTACCATGGTCGATTTGCTGAACTTCGTGGGGGATCTGAACCCGGTGGGTTAGCGCATGTTCTGAGATCAGAGCGTGATGTCCATTGCGGCGCCAGCGGCGGCAACGCCCTGGCCCGCATCAGCGAACAGCATGGCGTCTGCTTCGGGCATCATCGGCAGAGCCTGCTCGGGCTGGGCCTGACCGGCCTGGATCATGCGGCGCATGTGCTCGAACCCTTCCAGCACATAGGCCAGGCGATCGAAATCGCGATTGTCCGTGGCGCCGGTGCGCTCGACAGTGGCGCCGCAGTCATACTCGGCGCGAGCATCCATGACGACGCGGGAGATGCCGTTGGCCGCAAGGGCGACCGGCGCGCTGTCATCCGCCTTCCGGGGCGCTTCGACCGGCGCCGTCTCGACGGCCGGTGCAGCCTCTATACCGAGCGGCGCATGCAAGGCGGTGACCGGGGCGATGGCGCTGATCTGGGACATCTGTAAGTTTCCAACTGCGTTTGTTTCGATTTTTCAGAAACTGCATCACGATTGCGGCTGAATTGAGGCATCGAGACAAGTTTATGGAAACAAAAGCGCAGTTTTTCGGAAAATTCGCACGGTTTGACCAGGGCTAGATCAGCTCACGTCCGGACGCTCCCATGACTTGTTCCGCGCGCCTGCGGTCCAGAAAAGTATTGTTTTCAGTGCTTTATGCTTGGCCCGTTGGGCGGAGTTGCCAGTGGCGGCATATAGCACCGGGTGCTGCTGACGGTCGCGGGCTGTGACCGAAGGCCGACGGACCCCCGCGTAGGGCGACCCGAATGAGCCCCCTGCCAGGTGGATGGGGGTCATGCTACCGGTCGGAGACGACCTGTTTTTGGATCGAGGACTTGAGGAAAGCGGAGGTTTCAGCCGCCTGTATGGCGGTATAAGCGACCTCCGGGCGATCAGAGTTTCGCTCGGCGCCCGGAAGGGTCATTCGCGCCAAACCGTCGCGAAAGGCGCGCAGCGGCTTGTGACGACCGCTGCGCGCGAAGGTTCAATGTCAGCAGCTGTAGCTCAGAGACACGTGACCGCGGTCGATCTGGTCGACATGGATTCTGCAGCGCGTATCGCCGACGCGCACGGTATCACCAGCATCGACGTTTTGAAGATCGATACCGTTCACAGCGATGCGTGCTGAGCCGTCGTCCGCCGAGACCCGTGACAGAAACACATGTGCGGCGCCGTCGCCCAGCACAACGGCCGAACCCGCCGTAATGCCTTCCGGCGCCGGGAGATCGTCACCGCAGGCTGCGCTGACCAGAGCATGACCTCGGTCGACGCCTTCGAGCGTCACGCGACAATACTCTCCTTCGTGGGTCCGCAGCGCCACAGAGTGTCCCTGCTTCAGCCGCGCAACCGCACCGTTGATCGACAGGCGGGCGGAAGCCGCCGCATCATCGACCCGCGAGACAAAGGCCCGGATCGCGCCATCGGCCAGGATGGCGGTCTTGCCGGAGGACAGACCCTGGGGTGCTGCGGCCTCCTGATCGGCAGCCGGCGCTGCGGGCGTCTCCGTCGCAGCGGGTGCCGCCGGTGCGGCGGGCTGCGCCGAAAGGCCCGCGAGTGCGGCCTCGAGCGAGGCCTTCTGGCTTTCCGCCATCTCGCTGAGCGCATTGCGCAGCTCTTCGCCGGTCTCGGTCAGCCGCAGATCGAGCCTTTCCAGCCCGCTGGTCGCGGCATCGGCGCCCGCATCGGCGGTTTCGCCGATCCGTTCCTCGAGCGTCCCAAGCTTGGCTGACAAGGCCTCCAGCCTTGCATCGAGGGCCTGGACCGTCTCGGTCACCGCCGAAACACCCTCGCCGCCCCGATCGGCCGCGGCATCGATCCGATCGCCGAGCGCGCTTTCTAGATTGGACAGATCCGGTCCAGAGGGCGATACGGCGTAGCCAACCAGCAGGCCGACGGCAAGCATCAGCCCTCCCGTGATAACGGTCTTACCTTCCATAAAATTTCCTCCCATCGAAGTTATGCAGTGCCCGTTTTCGGAGCAGGTCCCGTTCCCGAAAAGCCCGGGTCGCGCGGAGCTTACCCTTTGTGCCCCGACTGTCATTCGTTTTTTGGCGGCTTTCCTTCGCATCGCTTGAACTTTTGCGGGGGGGACGCGACTGTGAGCGCGATTGCGGTACAGCAGGCCGCGTGATCCCGTGTTTTGGCAGCAGGCGAGGAGACCGATCGTGGCAGCCCCCGGTGAAAACCTGAAAATCGATGGCGACAGGCTCTGGGACAGCCTGATGGAGATGGCGCAGATCGGCCCCGGCGTCGCGGGCGGCAACAACCGCCAGACCCTGACCGACGCCGATGCCGCGGGCCGGGCGCTCTTTCAGCGCTGGTGCGAGGAGGCCGGCTGCACCATGGGTGTCGACCGGATGGGCACGATGTTTGCCCGCCGCGAAGGCGCGGACCCCGACGCGCTCCCGGTCTATGTCGGCTCCCATCTCGACACCCAGCCCACAGGCGGGAAGTATGACGGCGTTCTGGGTGTGCTCGGCGGATTGGAGATCCTGCGCAGCCTCAACGATCTGAACATCCGCACGAAACACCCCATCGTGGTGACCAACTGGACCAACGAGGAGGGCAGCCGGTTTGCCCCCGCGATGCTCGCCTCCGGCGTTTTCGCAGGGATTCACGATCTCGACTGGGCCTATGCCCGAGAGGATGCCGAGGGCAAACGTTTCGGCGAGGAACTGGCGCGTATCGGCTGGAACGGCGCGGAAGAGGTTGGCGGCCGGCCCATGCATGCCTTTTTCGAGCTTCATATCGAGCAGGGTCCGATTCTCGAAGCCGAGGGCATGGACATCGGCGTTGTCACCCACGGACAGGGGCTTTGGTGGCTGGAGGTCCGGCTGACCGGCAAGGAGGCCCATACCGGATCCACGCCCATGGAGATGCGGGTGAATGCCGGGCTCGGCATGGCGCGGATCATCGAACTGGTTCATTGCGTCGCGCTGGATCATCAACCCAATGCCGTGGGCGCGGTCGGGCAGGCCAATGTCTATCCCAACTCGCGCAACGTGATCCCGGGGCGGGCGGTCTTTACGATCGACATCCGGTCGCCGGAGCTGGGCAAGCTGACCTCCATGCGCGAGGCGATCGAGACGGAGGCGCGCGAGATCGCCTCCGCCCTCGGCCTCGGGATCGAGATCGAACCGGTCGGACATTTCGACCCCGTAAGTTTCGATCCGGATTGCGTCGCTGCCGTACGCGCCGCCGCCGAACGTCTGGGCTATTCCCACATGGATCTCGTGTCCGGAGCGGGTCACGATGCCTGCTGGATCAACCGCGTTGCGCCGACCTCGATGGTCATGTGCCCTTGCGTCGGTGGGCTGAGCCACAATGAGGCCGAAGAGATCACCAAAGACTGGGCGGCCGCGGGGGCGAATGTCCTTTTTCACGCCGTGATGGAGACGGCCGAACTCGTTTCTTAACCAATTCCTAACGAAAGCCCCTCGGTTGACTGTGCTATCCTCAGAGTACGGAATAGGAGGATGCCATGCCGGGACTTGCATACCTTGCGGCAGCGGCGGCCATCACCGTGGCGCCGCTGCCGCCAGTCGAAACCCCAACGCCGGTGCAGTACAACGAATGCTGGCAGGAGGTCGGCCCCTTTGCCACGCAGGATCGCGCTTGGGCCATGTGGCGCCAGGCGCGGGGGCAGGGATACTCGGTCAGCAATGGGGTGGTACCCTGCTGGTCGGGCGGCTCGCGGGGCTACTGCTTTCGGGTGTTCTACGCCTGCTGACCGTTCGGACCGACGCGCGGAAGCTAACGCGCGGCCATGCCGGATCCGGTTTAGCAGTGCGCACCGGGGTCGTTGCGCGCCCTGGCCCACCGCTAGGACTTGATTGACACTGAGCGCGCCTCCGGCTGCTCTCGGGGCTTGGATCAGGAGGATGGCCATGCCCGAAGTCGGTGACCTTTCTGCAGGTATTCGGGGCCGCTCCGGTGTCCGCTGCGACCAGTCCGATAGAGAAGCAGCGCATCGATGAGTGTGCGAGGCCACAGCAGCGCCCGGAGGCACATGGCGGTCGCTGCGTACTTTCTGCTGGTTCTCCTCGCTGCCGGTTCCGCCCCCGCCGGAGAGATCAGCGAGAGCGGCGCCTATTGGGACTGGCAGCTTACGGAACCTTTCGACCTCTCCGTCGATGTGCAGGTGATCGATCTGGATCCCGACAGCGTTAGCGCGGCGCAAGTCGCGGCCCTCAAGGCGCGCGGGGTCAAGACGATCTGTTATGTCAGTGTCGGCACGGTCGAGAGCTACCGTGACGATGCGTATCAGTTCCCGGACCATGTGCTGGGGCGCGTCTATGATGACTGGCCCAATGAGCGTTTCCTCGACATCCGTCAGCGGGACGCGATCCTGCCGCTGATGAAGGCGCGGTTCGACCGCTGCCGTGCGCTCGGGTTCGACGCCATTGAGCCGGACAATATGGACCTGTTCGAGAATGACACAGGGTTGCCGATCACCGCGCAGGACCAGATCGCCTATCTGCGGAACCTCATCGCCTACGCGCACCGCATCGGTCTTGAAATCGGACAGAAGAACGCGCCGGACCTAATCCCGGCGCTGCAGAATGAGTTCGATTTCATCATCCTGGAATCGTGCTTCCACTACGGGTTTTGCGACGATGCCTTGGTCTATCTACGCGCAGGCAAGGAGGTCCTCGCGGCGGAGTATCGGCACAAGCGGGTCAACCGCCGTAAAGCGTGCGCCTATGGCGAAAGGACCGGGATGCACTTCATCTTCAAAGAGCGCGAAATCGCCGCGGGCGGGCAGGCTTGCTGATCGGCGACAGACTTGGTGTGCCTAGCTGACCGACTGGCACTCCTGTCCCGGCCCGTCCTGGCGGATGTCCGACAGCGTCGCGCCGCCACCATTGGACCACCATTGGTAGGGCCCGGAGACATAGCGCACGCCAGAAGCCGCCAGCACCGAGACGAAGATCCGCATCTCGCCCTCGACCGACAGCACTGCCAGGAAATTCGGATCGGCATTCACATAGCGCACGCCAAATACCGGGCCGTCGCCGCAGCGGTAGGAGGTCACGGTCATCTCCGCTTCGGGCGCCGGGAAAGGGATCGTAAGATCCTGCGCGATCGCCGGAGCGGCCAGGACGAATGCGGCAAGCGCGGTGAATGCAGAGCGGGAAAGCGTCATCGCGGATCTCTCTTCAAATCGGTTTGCGACAGTATTCGGTCTGTTGCCCGCCGGATCAATGCCGACTTCGCGCCCAAGCTCTGCACAATGAGAGAGCATCGTCGGCGCGCCCAGCGGTCTTGGCTGCGGAATGGTGAAATGGAGCCGTCAAGTGATTGATCCCCGACGCACAGTGCGCTTGCATGCTGCCGGGCGCGGACCGACAATCCGCCAGATAGCAAGACGGTCTCCGGCGAAGCCCGGGGCAGAGATCACGCGGACGCGCCAGTGGCCCGTGACAAACCTACGAGGAGTGCGTGATGAGCAAGGTCATCAAGGGCGGAACGGTCATCACCGCGGACCGGCAGTGGCCGGCGGATGTTCTGGTTGAGGGCGAGACCATCGCAGCCATCGGCGAGAACCTGTCCGGCGATGAAGTGATCGACGCAACCGATGCGTTCGTCATTCCCGGGGGGATCGATCCGCACACCCACCTGGAGATGCCCTTCATGGGCACAACCGCCGACGAGACGTTCGAATCCGGCACCTGGGCGGCGGCGACAGGCGGCACGACGATGCTGGTCGATTTCGTACTGCCGGGCGCCGATGGCAGCATTGTCAATGCGATCAATGACTGGCACCGGAAGTCGACGCCACAGATCTGTGCGGATATCGGCTACCACGTTGCGATCACCGGCTGGAACGAACAGATCTTCGACGACATGAAGACCGCCGTCGAGATGGGGGTGAACTCCTTCAAGCATTTCATGGCCTACAAGGGTGCGCTGATGGTGGAGGATGACGAGATGTTCGCCTCCTTCTCGCGCTGCAAGGAACTGGGCGCGCTGCCGATGGTCCATGCCGAAAACGGCGATATCATTCAGGAGCTGCAGCAGAAATTCCTGGCCGAAGGGCTCACAGGCCCGGAATGGCACGCCCATTCCCGCCCGCCGGAGGTCGAAGGCGAGGCCGCCAACCGCGCCATCATGATAGCGGATGCGGTGGGCGTCCCGCTCTATATCGTCCATGTCTCCTGCGAGCAGGCCCACGAGGCGATCCGGCGCGCCCGGCAGAAGGGACACCGGATTTATGGCGAGCCGCTGATCCAGTTCCTCACGCTCGATGACAGCGAATACGAACACACCAGTTGGGAACATGCCGCGCGGCGCGTGATGTCACCGCCCTTCCGCAGCAAGGACCATCAGGACGGGCTCTGGAACGGCCTCGCGGCGGGCTCGCTCCAGGTTGTCGCCACGGACCACTGCGCCTTTGGCACCGAAAAGA
Organism: Pseudomonadota bacterium; assembly: GCA_039184415.1. GTDB lineage: Bacteria > Pseudomonadota > Alphaproteobacteria > Rhodobacterales > Rhodobacteraceae > JANSYP01. The sequence goes on along the minus strand of JBCDBB010000013.1, from coordinate 24,736 downwards.
AAAAGATGGGGCTGGAGGATTTCACCAAGATCCCGAACGGCACCGGCGGGCTGGAGGACCGGCTGTCGATGCTCTGGACGAAGGGCGTGGAGACGGGTCGGATCACGCCGGAGGAGTTCGTCGCCGTCACCTCGACCAACATCGCCAAGATTCTCAATGTCTATCCGCGTAAGGGCGCGCTCGTGCCCGGGGCGGATGCCGATATCGTGGTGTGGGATCCCAAGATCTCAAAGACGATTAGCGCGAACAGTCAGAAATCCATCATCGATTACAATGTGTTCGAAGGGTTCGAGGTCACTGCGCAAGCGCGTCATACTCTGTCGCGCGGCGACGTGATCTGGTCCTGGGGCCAGAACAGCCAGCCCGAACCTGGACGGGGACGGTACATCCCGCGCCCCGCCTTCCACTCCGCGCACAAGGCGCTGAGCAAATGGAAGGCCCTGAATACGCCGCGCAAGATCGAGCGTGATCCGCTGAACATTCCCTCGGGCGTTTGAACGGGGCGCGGACTCGCCGGCCGGACTGCGCCCTCTCAGAGGGAGCGCGCGGCCCGGCAGTGGTTCCGCCTGCGTTCGTAGCTCGTGGCGATACCGAGCAACTCGCGATACTTCGCCACCGTGCGCCGCGAGATGGTCGGGCCATCGGTGCTGGCGGCCTTGGCGATGGCGGCGTCGCTGAGCGGTTGGCCCGGGTCCTCCTCCTGGATAACACGCTTTATGGCTGCCAATGCCGCGTCGCGCGTGGCGCCGGTGTTCTCGTCGCCAAGAGGGCGCGAGAAGAGAGACTTCAGCGAGACGAGCCCCTGAGGCGTGTCCATCCACCGGTCCGCCGTCGCGCGGCTGATTGTCGAAGGATGCAGGCCGAGCGTCTCGGCGATGTCGCTCAAGGCGAGAGACCGCAGAAATCCCTGTCCCCGTTCCAGATAGGCGCTCTGGCGGGCGACGATGGCGGAGGCTGCGGACAGCACGGTGCTGTGTCGCCGCGCAATGGTCCGTTCCAGCCAGCGTGCTTCGCCGAACGCGGTGCGCGAGAACCTGCGATCCTCTGCACTGAAGCTGCTCAGGTCGGGTATGTCGCTGACCTCTATCGTCGGCAGGGTGGAGCGGTTCAGCTCCACCTGCCAGCCCTTGGGGCCGCGCCGCGCCGTGAGGTCGGGCAGACGGACAGGCGCGGCCGCCGACGCGTAGGCCAGTCCGGGTTTGGGGTCGAAGCTGCGCAGCGCTGCAAGGGCATCGGCCAACCTGTCCTGCGCGATGCCCGTGGTCTTGGCCACACCGTCAAGCGCGTCGGCAGCGACGGCGTCGAGATTGTCCAGCACAGCAGCCATGGCAGGCGTCAGCACACCTGCGTCGCGGGCCTGGAGGCGTAGACATTCGGCAAGCGTGCGGGCAAAGAGACCGGCCGGTTCGAACTCCTGACATGTCGCAAGCACGCGCTCGGCCTGATCAAGCGATGTACCTTGTGCGGCTGCGAATTCAGCAAGGTCTGCCGACAGCCATCCGGTCGGCTCCAGCGACTGAGCGAGGGCAAACGCCAGGCTCTTGTCCGACGGATCGCGAAAGCTCAGCTCGATCTGGCGGCGGACATGGTCGAACAGGCTCTCCGGAGCGCCAGTGAGGAGCGCCACGGGATCCCCCTGAGTTCCGCCGCCACGATAGGACGAGGGAAGCCGAACGGCGAGGTACGGGTTCCGGTGTTCGATCTCTGCGAGATAGTCGCACAGGGCATCGGCCGACATGCCCAGGATGTTCAGCGACGCCTGCATTCTGGTCGTCATGGCTATGGACGGGCGCAGCCCGAGGGTCTGTTTGAGTGCCATCAGGGATCGCCGAAAGCTTGCAAGCTGCTCAGGCGAATGGCGGCGGCGGTCAAGAAACGATTCCGTATGCAGCATCGGCACGACCGCTATGAATGGCGGGTGCGGGGAACGCGCCGTCTGCCAGCCTGTTCCACTTGCCCGAAACTGCGGGCGTGAGCGGCAGTGAGCACCTCTCCCGCATGTCAGAACCGCTCCGTGTCGACGGTGGCGCAGTCCGCGCGACTCGCGGGCTCGAAACGCATCCCGTCCAGCACCGCGCGGGCGCCGCAGTAGTGCGTTTTGCAGGCCCACTCCGGGTCGGAGAGCTGGACGCCGCCTTCCGCGGTGCGCAGTAACTGCAACCGGCAGAGCTGCCCGTCGTTCTCGCGTTCGAACATCCAACCGCCTTCGATCGGCGTCGCGGTCCCGCTCACGCCGCAGGAATGCCCGTTCGCCTGCCAACTCGTCAGCCCGAACCGCGCCACCCCGCTCGCGCCGGGCTGAAGCTTGAAGGCGTCGCTCTCGGTCTTGAAGCAAAGGTCTGTCGCGGTGCTCCGCGGGGTGCAGGGGATCTGGGAAACACGCCAGCCGGGCCCGGCGATATCGTCGATCCGCCAGAACCCGTCCTCGATCGCGAAGTCATAGGCGATCGCCGCGGGCTGGCCGAAACTGGTGAAACGGGCGGTGACGGTCATCCGGTCCCCACTGCTTTCGCCGGTGACGGCAATCGTTCTGGAGATCTCGGCAGCGTCGAAATCCTGACCTGGAATGTCGAAGGCGAAGTCCACGCAGGACAGGGCGAGATCATCGCCGTAGCTTTCATTGGAGCCGTAGAAGTCCCGCATCCGTCGGGTGAAGTACTGGTCGCGCTGTGCCGGAGCCGAGAGATAGGCAAGACCCTTTACCTCGGCCGGTCCGGGCTGACTGAGCGAGCTATACATCCAGCGCACGATCTCTTCGGGGGTTTGAGCTGCCGCCGGAGCCGCCAGGACAGCCGCGAGACACCACAGGGCGGCCATGGTCTTCAAAACGCGACGCATTCAACGCTCCTCTCCAGGCCTCTACAGACTTCCCGTGCCATCGATTCCGCACCGCGCCGAACGCTGTCAACAGCCCGGGACCCACATGGGCCCCAAACGCTGGGCGAAAGCGCCGGAGCCCGTGGGCTCCGGTGTCTCTCTGGGTTTTCGAGGCCGGGCTATATAGTTGACCCTTGTTCCCGTCAGGCGGTGCGCGCCGCCTCCGGGACATCCTCGGCCGCGTCGCTCCAGGCATCGGGATCGAGTTCCAGATCCGGGAAATCCGCGGGGTTGAAGACAGGCGTCTTGCCCTCGGCCTGCTGTTTGCGGAAGTCGTTCAGGATCCGCATGCCTGTCGGGAAGAGCATTGCCAGCGCCAAGAGATTGACCAGTGCGAGAATGCCCATCAGAGGGTCCGAGAAAAAGAAGACCGCCGTCGCCCCGGGCGCCGTGGCGCCAAGAAAGACGATCAGCACGATCGCGATCCGAAGCACATGGATGCTCATGGGATTGCCCGTCAGGAAGGTCAGCGCATTCTCCCCCAGATAGTAGTTGTAGATGATCGAGCTGAAGGCGAAGAGCAGGATCGCCGCGGTCAGGAAATAGCTCGACCATTCGCCGACGCTTGAGGCGAGCGATTGCTGAGTGAGCACGACCCCGTCGACCCCTTCCTGGCCAGGCACATAGACATCCGACAGCAGGATCAGGAAGGCCGTGCAGGAACAGATGATGATCGTGTCGATGAACACCGAGAAGGCCTGCACGATGCCCTGGTTCACCGGGTGCGGAACATAGGCCACTGCCGCCACGTTGGGCGCCGATCCCAGCCCCGCCTCGTTGGAAAAGAGCCCGCGCCGAAGACCCTGGGCCAGGGCCGCGCCCATACCCCCGCCGACCGCTTCACGCAGACCAAAAGCGTTGGCAACGATGTCGATGATCACACCGGGAAGCGACACGATGTTGACCAGAATGACGATCAAAGCCAAAGCGAGATAGCCGATCGCCATGATCGGGATGATCACATCAGCCACCTTGGCGATCCGTTTGATGCCGCCATAGACGATCAGCCCGGTAATCGCGGCCAGCCCGATACCGGTGTATAGCCGGGGAATGCCGAGACTGTCCTGGGCCGATCCTGCGACCGTGTTGCCCTGGAAGGCATTGAAGCCAAAGGCAAAAGCCGCGATCAGGCAGACAGCGTAGAGGACTGCGAGCCAGCGGTATTGCGGCCCGAGTCCGTGCGTGATGTAGCGCGCCGGCCCGCCGCGATATGTCCCGTCGCCCTGGTTTTCCTTGTAGGCCTGCGCCAGCGTGCACTCAAAAAGGCTCGTGGCCATCCCGACAAGCGCGATCATCCACATCCAGAAGACCGCTCCCGGTCCGCCAAGGGTGATTGCCACGGCGACACCTGCGATATTGCCGCCGCCGACCCGTCCGCCGACGCTGACCAGCAGCGCCTCGCGAGAACTGATATGGCCATGCTCGCCGGCCTTGGGATCCGGCCGCAGCACCTTAAACATTGTCGTAAAGTACCGAATCTGAACGAAATTCGACATGATCGTAAAGAACACGCCGAGCACGACCAGGAAGGGGATCAGCGACCACCCCCAGGTCAGATCGCCTATCAGGCCAAACAGGTCTTGGAGCAGTCCCATTTCAGTTGTCCCTCGCAATTTTTTGTTGAGTACAAGCGTTTAGAACCAGTGGAGGGCGTCGAGCTGAGTCTGTCCAGAACAAATCATCGCCCCGGTGCTTACCGCGGGTCTCGTTGGGCGCGTGAATTCCGGCGTGAAGGGCCAACAACGATCCGAGCACAAGCGCGCGATCAGGTAAGGCCGCACCTCATCAGTTGCGTGCCATGCATCCGGCGGCTTTTCATGATGAGGTTTCGGACCGCTGCGCTACACCCCACCAGTAGTCGCAATCGCGGGGTGAGCAGTGCAGCCTGAGCTTAGACGGCTACGAGACGCAGAATTGTATCCATATTGAATTGAGCGCGTTCTTCCAGCGCGTCCGGCGTCATGAAATCCCGCTTGAAGACGATCGCACCGGTGAAGCGGTTGGTCAGGTAATAGTAGCCGATCGCGGCGATGGTGATGTTGAGATGGATCGGATCGATACCGGGGCGGAACACCCCCTCGGCCGCGCCGCGGTCGAGCAGTCGCTTGACCATATCAACGAACTCGTCGGCGGCGCGCGCGACCTGTGTCGATTGGGCGAAATGGCGCCCGCGATGGAGGTTCTCGCTGTTGATCAGGGTGATGAACTCGGGGTTGTCGAGATAGTAGTCCCAGGTGAATCGGACCAGTTTCTCCAACGCGGCGCGAGGCGGCAGGCTGTCGAGGTCAAGTTGCCGTTCGGCGGCGCGGATGTCGAGATAGGCGGCCTCCAGCACATGGGTGAAAAGTGACTCCTTGGAGCCGAAATAATGGTAGATCATCCGCTTGTTGGCCTCGGCCTTGGCGGCGATCACATCGACCCGGGCACCGGCGAGACCGAGTCTGGCGAATTCCGACTTCGCTGCCGCAAGGATACGGGCGCGCGTGGCTTCGGCATCCCTCCGGCGCGGAGGTCTTGCGCTCATCTTTTCTCACCCCTCGGCCAGTCGCACGAATTTCGCACGTGTCTGGCGCACCTTAGAGCGCCCGGAACCGGATGTGCAGCAGAATTGTAACCCGATGGTGCATTAGCGGATGCCCTACGCCTGTTTCGGGGCGGGGTGCCCACTGGATCAGCGAAAGCTCAGGCTCCGGCGTTCAACACGGAAAGGGCCGGTCCTTTGACCGGCCCCCCTAAAACGTCCTGCGGTTGCGGATCAGGCGATCATGGTCTGGAAGAGTTCGATCTCCATGCTGTCGCCGCCTGCATTCACCAGCGTCAGAAGCGTGCTTGCGCCGGTGTCGGTCACGCTGGCAAAGCTTTCGCTGTCAAGCGCCAGAAGCTCTGTCTCCGATCCGACGGTGGTCGTTCCGCCTCCGAAGAAGCGCAGCACGAGCTGGTCGCCTTCGCCGAAGTTCAGGTCGGTGACCGTGTGCTCGCTGCCGGTGCCGACATAGCGGGAGTCGAAGATGAAGCTGTCGGCGTCGGCGCCCCCGGTCGCGGTATCGTTTCCGTTCCGCAGCAGGAACGTGTCCGCGCCGCCTTCGCCATCGAAACTGTCGTCGGCCCGGGTGCCGACGAAACGCTCATCCTCGCTGCCGAAGTTCTGGTCGAGGTTCTGGAAAGTGATGGATTTGGACGTCCCGTCCGTCGCCGTGACCGTGGCGAACCCGTTGTCGATGTAGAATTGCAGGTCCTCGTCGGAGGCGACCTCACGCGGAGTGTCGAAGAAGCGGAAGGTGATGGTGTCGCCTTCGCTGCTGTCGAAATCCGTAATCGTGTGAGTGTCACCCGGCGCGACGTATCTGCTGTCGATGACGAAAGCATCGGCGCCGCCATTCCCGGTGGCCTCGTCGGTGCCGAAGCGCAGCAGGAAGCTGTCATCGGCATCGCCACCTTCGAAGACATCGTCCGCAAAGGTGCCGACAAAACGCATCTGCATGTCATCAATGCCGTCCGCAAAGATGGTGTCGTCGCGGAACGCGACATTCTGGATGCGTTCGTCGCCGTCCCGGCCTGTTTCGGCATCAACGAAGGCCGTGCCGCCGTTTTCGGGGTTGAAGTTGTCGTCGAGATATTCCGCGAGGACGTCCTGCTCTGTGCCGTCATCGGCAAAGCTCGCGTCGCCTGTCCGGACGCCTTCCTGTTCCAGATCAACCGGGTTGGCCCGCGCGGCAACCTCCGGATCGTCGAGGTTCGGGAACGGGTACCCGTCGCCGCCGCCAATGAACTCGCCTGTGTTCTCGTCGAAACGCGGGTTCGCGAGGAACCCAAGAGTGACGATCCTGAACTCCTGAGTCGCATCGCCCGCGATCTCGCCATCGATCATCAGCGGTTCGATCACCGTGCCGTCCTCATCCACGATCGCGGCGTTGAGGATCCGGCTGCCGATGGGGAGGGTCTCGTCGAAGGAGAAGGTCACACCCGAGATCTGCGGGAAACGTCCTTCGGCATCGCCCGGGACTGCCGGCAGACCGCTGACGCCATGTTCGAGCAGATCGATGATCTCGGACTTCTGAAGCGTGACGAGGGTCAGACTGTTGTTGAAGGCGAGAACGTTCTTGATGTCGTTTTCGCTGATTCCGCCTTCGGGCTTCACGACATTGCCGTCCTCATCGAGGATTTCCTCGTTCGGCGTGCGTTCGGCTTCGGTGCCGCCCGGAGGCACGATAGTCTGGCCGATGGACGCCCGGATGCCGCCGCCATTCTTGAGCGAGATGACGACAGTGTCGTCGATGCTATGGGCATAGGCGAGGTTGGCGTCAGCGGTCAGGTTGCCGAGGTTGGTTTCCTGCGTGCGGACCCCGTCGGGGTCGTCGGGTGTGTCGATGCCCTGGCGATTGCCGTTCAGGAACACGTCCGAGACGCCAAAGACGTTGCTTTCGGTGGCAAAGATCTGTGCGCCGACAGCGTCCACAAGCGCCTGAATTTCGGTGTCGACCAGATCCTCTGCCCCCAGGTCCGCGACACCCTGCGCGTCAGTGGCATAGGCGCCGGAGACCTCCTCGTCATAGCTTTCGGGGATGATCACACCGTTCTCGTCGAAATCGATCACGAGGCGCCCGACATATTTGTACGAACCGTCGGTGTTGACAACGGCGGTGGGCGTGCCGTCCGCGCCGGTGATGAAGTTCAGCTCGCCGGTGTCGCCATCTTCTTCCAGCGGGTACTGGCCCTGGTCGCTGTCGCCGTCGCGCGGCCGGTCAGTGTCGTCGAAGAGACGCGTGTTGGAGCCGCCGGCGACGATGATGTCGACATCGGTCAGACGTTCGGCGAGCGCCTCTTCAATGCTGAGCTGCTGCATGTGCGACAGCACGATCACCTTGTTGAGCGTCGGGTCCGCGGCGAGCAGTGCATCGACCTCGGCCTGGATCTGAGCGGCCAGCGCATCAAGCTGTTCCTCGGTCGGCGACCCGAGATCGAAAGGCGACGGGCTGATGCCCACACCGCCGGGGTTGGAGATCGAGCCCAGCGTTGGGGTCGTGGCGCCCACGACGCCGATGTTTTCGCCATTCACGTCGATCACGGTCGACGAGGTGACGCTGTTCGGCAGCGGCGCGCCGCCGCCCTCGACCTCAAGCTGCGCAAGGTTTTCGTCCGAGCCAAAACTCAGGTTGGCGGAAAGATAGGGGAAGAGCGCTCCCTCGAAGTCCTGACCCTCCAGCGCACCGAGGCTCAGCCCCTCGAACGCCGGATCTTCGGGCAGCTCGAAGCTGCCGCCAGCCGAGCCGTCGATCAGCCCCGACAGCACCCCGGTGCCAAAGTCGAACTCGTGGTTGCCGAGCGCGATTGCCTGCAGGCCGAGCTCGTTCTGGATCTGGATATCGGCGATGCCGCCGGCGCCGAACAGTGCCTCAGACGCGCCAAAGAAGAGCCCCGGAATGAAGGCGTCGCCCGAGGACAGGCGGATCGTGTTGTCCGGAAGCCCGTCATCGCCGAGATCCTGGGCCTCGAGTGCATTCATCACCGCCGAGAGCCTTGGCGTGTCCTGGAGCGCTGCAGCACCGGCCTCCTGATCCGCCACATGGAGCATTTCCAGTGTAAAGGTGCTCTCGTCCTCCTCGAAAAGGTCGCTCACCGTGTAAAGCGAGACCGACCCGCTGACTTCGTTGGCCACTGCGATCTCAAGCAGCCCGCTTTCACTCTCTTCCGGTGCGATAACCTCGATGCTTTCCGGTCCCAGGTCACTGAGCGGGAAGGGCTCGCCCGTCGCGTCGTCGGTGGGGACTGTGGTGTTGATGAATTTCAGAAACTCCGGCGCGGTCGGGTCGGACACGTCGAAGAACACCAGCGCATTCTGACGCTCCAGACCGACGATTGCGACCTGACGCCCCTCGATCTCGGCAATGGCGACCGCTTCGGGTTCGGGCCCCTTGTTGTCCGACCGGTTGTCGAAGTCGAACGGGCCGTCATTATTGGCATTGAACTGCTCGGGCGCGAACTGGGCCGCGAGCTGTTCCAGCATGTCGCCGCTGTCATAGACGAGGTTGCCCTCGGCATCCCAGATCGAGAAGGAGCGCCCGCCGAACGCGTAGAGCTCGTCGAAATCCCCGTCGCCGTCCGTATCGCCCAGCGTGTTGGTGATGTTCAGACGTCCGGCCACCGCGTCGCTCTGCAGCTCGTCCGCATCTGGAAACGCGGTCGGGTCGAGCGTCACTTCGGCGACATCGACCTCTTCCTCGAACCCGTCATATTCGCGCGCGTCGCCCTCGTTGGCGGTGACATAGTAGGTCTGGCCGTTGACCTGGTAGGAGGCGATCGCATCGGGCTGGTAGAGACCGAAGATCGGCTTGGTCGCAATGTTGATGGCCTCGTCCCGGTCGGAACTGTCCAGGCCATTGCCCTCGACACTATGGTCTTTCACGCCAAGCGATTTGACTGCGACCACCGATTTCGTTTCCAGATCGATCAGCGCGAGCGAGTTGTTTTCCTGGAGCGTCACTGCGAGCTGCCCGTCTCCTTCTGCGATGTATTCGGGCTCCAGATCCTGCGCCGCGCTGGCGTTCGGCCCAAAGATGCGCACGCCCTCGGCGCGGAGCGCATCCTCCTGGCCGTTGAAGGCCTCAAAGCCCACAAAGGTGGCAGTCGAGTTCCCCAGATCGTCGCTATCGAGATCGATGATAGTGACGCCGCCCACCGGGTCGATGCTGTAGTCGCTGTTCGGCTCGCCTTCGATCGCCACGAAAAGCTGGGTGCCATCGCGGGAGAAGGTCAGCATGTCCGGCAGCGCGCCGAGCGCATCGAAGCTTGCCAACTCCTCGAGCGTTTTCGCATCAAAGAGCTTGACGGTGCCATTGTCGGTGATGGTCTCGGCCTCGATAGCGACCGCGACGACCCCGTCCTTCACATCGACCGAGTTCGGATCACCGCCCAGGGCCGCGTTCGAAATCTCATCCACCTCGACCAGCGCTTCACCGAAGCGTTCATAGACGTCGATCGTGCCGTCCTCGGCATTGCTGACGAAGAATCGGCCATCCTCGTGGGCGATGATCTCGGCGCTGCTGTCGTCGAAGATGCCGGTGCCGCCGCGGGCGACCAGCTCCACGCCGCTGGCGGGCGCAAGGTCGAAGTCGAAGCTCGCGAGAACCGGGTCGTGATCCGACGCGCGCTGCGCCGTCTCGGCGAACTCGACATTCACATTGACGATGTCGATTTCGGCATTTTCAGCAAGCCCCGGCGTGGCCAGAATATGGTCGAGCTGCTGGCTGTTGCCCTGGAAGATGAAGCTGTAGCGCTCGTTCGGCGCGATATCGTCGGTCAGGTTCTCCAGGATCTGGTCTTCGGGCGTGTCGCTGACGGTCGTGCCGTCAAAGGCCTGCTCACCGGCGAGGATGCCGAGCGGGGAGACAAACTCGAACTCGTTCATGTCGCCCAGAACCACGACATTGGCGTCGGCATCTTCGGCCAGGATCCCGTCGACGAAGTCATTCACAGCCTGCGCCTGCGCCTGACGTTCGTCGAGCGAGCCGTTCACATCAGGGTCTTCCTGAAGCCCGCCGAAAGACTGGGAGGTCCCCATGATCGGAGCCGAGCCACCCTTGGAGGAGAAGTGGTTGTTGACCACCGTCACCTCCTCACCGCCGAAGTCGAAGGTCGCGACGAGGGGAATGCGCCCGCCGAGGAAGGGAAAGGCGTCGCCATCATCATCGGCGATCTTTTGGACGGCCCCCTCTTTCAGGCTCACCCGCTCGGGATTGTAGAGAAACCCGTTACGGATATCGCCGCCCGGCGCGCCGCCCACCGGACGGATCAGGCTGCCGCCCTCTACATTGCCCTCGGGCGCAGTGGTGACGGGGACGTCCGGCGTGTCGATGAACTCATAGGTCGGCCCGCCCGCGGCGGCGATCTCATCGATGAGCAGTTGGAGCGTGCCGGCCGCGGTCGCGACATCCGAGATCTCGGTGCCGTCCTCGTTCTGGATTTCCTGCAGCCCGATGATGTCCGGCGCGTTGAGATTGGTCACGATCTGCTCGGCAATCGCAGCAAAGCGGCCGTCGCCGACATCGTCGTCGGTGTCATCGCTGAACCGCCCGTCGGTCTGATCGGTCAGCGCCGGGTCCTCATCTTTGGGGTCGAGGTTCAGGACGTTGTAACTGGCAATCGTCAGTTTGGAGTCGGAGCCCGTGATCTCGCTCACCTCGGGCGTCAGCGGGCTCGCGACGATCTGCGGGGTGAAGTCCTCGGTCGGCAGAACCTCGTAATTGCCGAAGCTGTAGGAGACGACGCCGGTGACATTACCAAGCTGCGCCCCGGCGGCAACTTCGGGGAAGTCGAAATTGAAGACGCCGCTATCCTCGTCGATCTGGATTTTCTCGGGGTTGAAGTCGCCGGGCGCGATGTTGAGCGTGCCGCGCTCGGAAAGGCCGCTGGCGCCGTCACCGCCATTTGCGACCGCGAAGATCTCACCGAAGCGGCTGGTCCCGGACACGGCCACCGCGTCCTCGATGGTGACGCGCATGCCCTCGACGCTCTCGAAGAAGTCGACACCGTCGCTGTCGGGTTCGAAGCTGCCGAACCCGTCGGCGCCGTCGATCCGCTCGGTCGGCGGGGTGCGGCCCGCCTCACCCAGGATGGTCGCCGCGGGCAGGGGGTTTTCGCTGGAGATAACCGAGATGGTCGCGTTCGAAAGCTGGGTCGTGGGCAGGTTGCCGCTGCCGCTCCCGCCGGGGAAGAACTCCGACACGGTCGCGGTGAGCTCAATCAGATCGCCGATTTCGACGCCCGGCGCGCTCCCGGTGAAGACAAAGATCGCATCAGAGGTCGCCGCGTCCTCATCTCCGTTGGGATCCTGCAGATAGAACCCGTTGGTGTCTGTCGCAGTCACGATACCCGACGTGCTCACCTCGCCGCCGGGGATGCTTGAGACGTCGCCGGGCAGATCGGCGAAGAAGGCTGCGTCGTCTTGGCTGTCATCGAGCACGAAGGGCGAGACATGCCCCGCACCCTGGATTTCCATGATGGTCGCCACGGTCGGCTCGCTGCCTCCGCTGCCTCCATCTTCGCCACCAAAGGCCGCCAGCAAATTCGCCGGTGCCGTGGTGGTTCCGTCGAGCGTGTCGGGCGTGGCGATGGTCCAGTCGGACAGATCAAAGCTTGCCGAGGGCACCATGTCATTGCGCAGCGCGAAGCTGTCGGAATGCTCCCACGTGCCGCCTCCGTCGGTTCCGACCTCGCCGAACACATCCACGATCCCGCCGCTTTCGAACAGGATCAGCGCATCGTCGCCATTGATCGACAGCGCGGCGCTTGAGTAGCTGGGCGCGGTACCGAAATAGGCCATGAACTGTGGCTCTTCGCTCGCAACGGTGATGATGTCGCCCGCGCTCGCGCTATCGGCGGGGAATGTGAATTCCGCCCCAGAGGACGCGTTGCCATTGTTGGCGGATTCGATCCCGTAGACCGACAGATTCGCGATGTCGTTCAGTGCCAGGAGCGCGACAGCTTTCGGCGTGCCGCCCGACAAAGGTCCATCTACGACGCCAAAAATGACCAGGTTCGACATGAGCAAAGCCTCTCTGTTCGCAGACGCTTTGATCCAGCGCTGCGGGAATCGTTATGTGCGGTGGAGTGCCCCCCGACAGCGTTGCGGTCGCAGGTTTCTATGACGAATTGAGAACGTATGCGTAACAGGGGGGCGACGTCTGGGTGACATCCAGATGACGCTGCCATACTGCCGGAGTGTCGTGTCCGAATTCCGCCCAATCCTTGTTTAGCGCCGGGATGGATCCGGGCGCGGTGCGCCGTGGGCGATTTGGACGCGACTAGGAAAAGCGCTCAGCCAGACTGCGTTCCATGGCTTGCGCGAATTTCGCGGCGGCGACGGGGAGCGTGCGGCCGCGCAGCTGGCACAGGTAAAGCGTTCCCTCCGGCACATCCCGCGGTGCCAGTGGCCTGCTGACGATATCGGCGCGCAGTCCGTCTTCTGGCAGCCCGACACTGATCTGGAAAGACACCAGCTGCTCCATTCCCGGGTAGCTTCGCAGGAACTCGAAACTGTCGGATTCCACCGCCATGTTCAGCCGCACCGAACTGCCCATGATCGCGAGATCCAGCAGATGCCGCACACCGTATGCTGTGGTGGGCAGGGCCACGGGGTAGGCCGCGCAGTCGGCCAAACGCAGCTGGCGCTTGGCGGCGAGGGGGTGGTCGGCGCTCATCACCGCATGGATCGGTTGGCGAACCCGCGCAAGCACATGAACGTCATGAAAGCGCACCGGCTCGAACACCAGGGCGAGGTCGACGGAATGCTCGGCCAGCGCTTGTTCCGCGGCGTCCCGATCGCGGAGGTGCACCCCAAAGGTCACCGCCGGGTGCGCCGCCCGGTAGCGCGCGATCTGCTCCGGCAGGAAATAGGGCAGCAGCGCCTGGCTGCAGGCCACCGCGACATGCCCGCGCCGCTCGCCGCTCAGATCGGCGATCTGGGAGCGCAGCTTTTCGAAATCCGACATTTGGGTGCGGACATGATGGATCAGCAGCTCGCCCGCGGTGGTCAGCCGGACGCCGCGTGGCAGCCGCTCAAAGATCGGCACGCCGAGATCTTCTTCCAGCGCCAGGATACGCCGGTTCAAGGCGGTGGACGTGATGGCGAGCCCATCGGCCGCCTTGCGGATGGAACCCTCCCGCGCCACGGCGTCGAGATAGCGCAACTGGGTGAGGTGGCGCATAGCGATGCATTTCCTGCAGCGGTTGGCTGCAAACTTAGCAGACGACAGCAGCGCCGCAAACCGGTCACGATTGGTTAACGCCATCCTTGCAGGAGCCTTGCCCATGCCCATCGCCCCCGTCACGCGCCGCCGGTTTCTGTCCACGGGCTCCGCGCTCGCCGCCGCCACCGCGATCGGCGGACTGCCGGGCCGCGCGCGCGCCTCCGCAGATCTGACCGTTGGTTTCATCTATGTCGGGCCGCGGGACGATTTCGGCTACAACCAGGCCCATGCCGAGGGTGCCGCTGCCGTCAAGGAGATGGCAGGCGTCACGGTGGTCGAAGAGGAAAACGTGGCCGAAACCATCGATGTCCAGAAATCGATGGAGTCGATGATCAATTTCGATGGCGCTCAGCTGCTCTTTCCGACCTCCTTCGGCTATTTCGACCCCCATATTCTCGAGATCGCGCCGAAGTACCCCGAAGCACGGTTCCAGCACGCCGCCGGGCTCTGGTCCGCTGACAAGCATCCGATGAATGTCGGAAGCTATTTCGGCTATATCGGCATGGGACAGTATCTGAACGGCATCGCGGCCGGGCATGCGACAAAGACCAAAAAGCTGGGCTTCGTCGCAGCCAAACCGATCCCCCAGGTTCTCCTGAACATCAACTCCTTCCTGCTGGGCGCGCGGGCGGTCGACCCCGCGATCACGCTGCAGGTCATTTTCACCGGAGAATGGTCGCTGGCGGTTAAGGAGGCCGAGGCCACGAATGCGCTGGCCGATGCCGGCTGCGATGTGATCACCTGTCATGTCGACGGGCCCAAGGTGGTGATGGAGACCGCCGCCGGACGCGGCGCCTATGTCTGCGGCTACCACGCGAACCAGAGCCCGCTGGCGCCGGAGCTCTACCTGACGGGCGCGGAATGGAACTGGGCCGATGTCTATACCGGCATGGTGCAGACCGTTCTCGACGGCGGCGCGATCGACAATTTCGTCCGCGGCGGGCTCGCCGATGGCTTCATCAAGATGAGCCCCCTCGGCCCCGCCGTCACCGATGCTGCACGCGCGCAGTTCGATGCCGCCAAGGCCGAGATCGAGGCCGGGGGCTTCGCCGCCATCAAGGGTCCACTCAAGGACAATCAGGGCAACGTCATTGTGGGCAAGGGGGCCGCATTGCCCGAAGACGACATCGCGCTCGAAAGCATGGATTACCTCGTCGAAGGCGTCATCGGATCCACATCCTGAAGCCCACGGATCCGATTGGCGTCGTGTTTTGGCGGATGTAGCGAGTTCTCCCCTTACTGGCGCCGACGCGCTGCAGGTCTGGCTGGGACCCGTGGCGCGCCGGTCCGAAGCCGTGGTGATCCCGGTGGCGGCGCTGCTGGCAGGTTTTGCCGCCTTCTCCCTGTTTCTGCTGCTGCTCGGAAAATCCCCGGCGGAGTTCTTCGCCTTGGTCTACAAGGCCGGCTTCGGCACGGCCTTCTCCTGGCAGAACACCCTGTCGCGCACCGCGCCCCTGCTGCTCGCCGCGCTCTGCGTGGCGCTGCCCGCGCGGCTCGGGCTGGTGGTGATCGGCGGTGAGGGCGCGATCGTCCTGGGCGGCGTCGCGACCGGTGCGGTGGGCGTGGCGTTGGCGGGCTGGCCGGCCTGGCTTGGCCTCTCCATCATGGCCGCCGCGGGCGCGCTCGCCGGCGCGGTCTGGATCGGCGCGGTGGGCGCATTGCGCTATTGGCGCGGCGTGAACGAGACCATCGCGAGCCTGCTCATGGCCTATATCGCCATCGCTCTGATGAACCACCTTGTAGAGGGTCCGTTGCGCGATCCTGCGAGCCTCAACAAACCCTCCACCGCGCCGCTCCCCGACAGCCTGCGGGTGGGCGATCTGCCCGGCTGGGACGTCCATTGGGGGCTCGCCATCGGCGTCGTGTTCTGCGTTCTTGCCTGGGTGCTCATAGACCGCACGACATGGGGGTTTGCCGCACGGATCGCAGGCGCCAATATTCGCGCCGCGCAGGTTCAGGGATTGCCCGTGGGCTGGCTGATTGTGGGCTTCACGGCCATCGGCGGTGCCTGCGCCGGGCTCGCGGGTATGTTCGAGGTCTCTGCCGTCCACGGGTCGGCCAATGCCTCGCTGGCCTCGGGCTACGGTTTCACCGGGATCCTCATCGCCTTTCTCGCCCGCCACAATCCGCTGGCGATCATCCCGGTCGCTGTGCTTCTTGCGGGGTTCGAGGCCTCCTCGGGCCTGATCCAGCGCCGCATGGACCTGCCCGATGCGACGGTGCTGGTGCTCC
Organism: Pseudomonadota bacterium; assembly: GCA_039184415.1. Lineage (GTDB taxonomy): Bacteria > Pseudomonadota > Alphaproteobacteria > Rhodobacterales > Rhodobacteraceae > JANSYP01. The sequence goes on along the minus strand of JBCDBB010000013.1, from coordinate 8,882 downwards.
AGGGGTTCGTCTTCATCGCGATCCTGATGGCCGACACGCTCTATGGCCGGTTCCGTGTCTTTGCGCCGGAACGCTGGGGGCCGCGATGAGCGTGCAGACGAGGCTCACGATCACGGTTCTGGACAGACCACCGGCCTGCGCTGGTATTCCCGGCGGACCAGTCGCGGCACCACGCGCGACGGTGTTCACGATGCTGGCGGCCCGTCTCGGGCAGGGCGCCGGGGACCTCGCCCCAAGCGCGCGCCGGGTCGGGACGCCGGACTTGCCCTCTGTTCCCACAGGTCACTTGTCCGATCGAGGCCCCGATGGACGGTGAACTCAGCAATGTCGCCGCCGTGGCGATCGCCATCCTTGGCGGCGCGATCCGGGTTTCAACGCCCTTTCTCTTCGTATCGCTTGGCGAGGTTCTGACGGAGCGCTCGGGCCGCATCAATCTGGGGCTCGAGGGCACGCTCGTCTTCGGTGCCATGTCCGGTTACGCGCTGGCCTACACCACAGGCAGCCCCTGGATCGGGGTGCTGGGGGCCGCGTTGGTGGGATCGGTCTTCGGGCTCGTCCATGGCGCGATCTGTTCCCTGCCGCGGGTCAACGATATCGCCATCGGCATTGCGATGATGCTCCTGGGCCTGGGGCTCGCGTTCTTCTTCGGCAAACCCTACATCCAGCCGGTCGCGCCGGATCTGCCGGCGATCAGTTTCGGCTGGTGGTCGGACCTGCCTCAGGTGCAGGCGGCGCTCAGCGTGAATGTGCTGTTTCTGATCGGGGCGGGGCTTGCGGTGGCGCTCTGGTGGATGTTTCGGGCCACGCGCGTCGGCCTGATCCTGCGTGTGGTCGGCGACAGCACCGATGCGGCCCGCGCGATGGGGCTGCGGCCGGCGCTCATCCGCACGCTGGCCACCGCGGCGGGCGGGGCCTTCGCCGGCGTCGGCGGGGCCTATCTCTCGCTTTACTATCCCGGCAGCTGGAACGAGGGCATCAGCTCCGGCCAGGGCCTTATGGCGGTCGCTCTGGTGATCTTTGCCCGCTGGAACCCGATCGCCTGTTTCGGCGCGGCGCTCCTCTTCGGCGGTGCCGGTGCACTCGGGCCCGCGTTGCAATCGGTAGGCGTGTCCGAGGGCTACTACCTGTTTTACGCCGCCCCATACGTCCTCACTCTGGCTGTCCTGATCGCCACCTCGTCACGTACCCACGCTCTGACCGGTGCGCCGGGCGAGCTCAGCATCACAAAGTAACGGAGAGAACCATGAACGGTCTGGGAGGCCTCAACAAATCGCCCGAAGGTGTCGTGATCGGGCTGGTACAGCTCCAGCTGCCTGTGGTGGAGACGCCCGCCGACCTGGCCGCACAGACCGCGCGCATCGTGGAGATGACGGCTAAGGCGCGGCGCAACATGCCGACGATGGATCTGGTGGTCTTCCCGGAATATTCGCTCCACGGGCTCTCCATGGACATAAACCCCGAGATCATGGTCACCATGGACGGCCCCGAGGTCGCGGCGTTCCGGCAGGCCTGCATCGACAACCGGATCTGGGGCTGCTTCTCGATCATGGAGGCCAACCCCCCGGGCAATCCCTGGAACACCGGGATCGTGATCGATGACGAAGGGGTCGTGCGGCTCTATTACCGCAAGCTGCACCCGTGGGTGCCGGTCGAGCCCTGGGAGCCCGGCGATCTGGGCATCCCGGTCATCGAGGGACCGAAGGGTTGCAAGCTTGCGCTCATCATCTGCCATGACGGCATGTTCCCCGAAATGTCGCGCGAGGCCGCCTACAAGGGTGCCGAGATCTGTCTGCGCACCGCGGGCTACACCGCGCCCATCCGCGAGGCCTGGCGCTTCACCAACCAGTCGAACGCCTTCTGCAACCTCATGGTCACGGCCAATGTCTGCATGTGCGGCTCGGATGGCACTTTCGACAGTATGGGCGAGGCGATGGTCTGCGATTTCGATGGCACGATCATCGCCCACGGGACCTCCGGTCGCCCGAACGAGATCATCACCGCCGAGGTCCGGCCCGATCTGGTGCGCGAGGCCCGTGCGACCTGGGGGGTGGAGAACAATATCTACCAACTCGGTCATCGCGGCTTCACCGCCGTCGCGGGCGGCGCGGGGGATTGCCCCTTCAGCTACATGACCGACCTCGCCGCGGGGCGCTATCGCCTGCCCTGGGAGGAGAGCGTTCAAGTCACCGACGGCACGCCCTGCGGCTTCGAGGCGCCGACCCGCGCCTATGGCGGGACCGCACCGGAGGCCGCGGAATGACCCACGTGCCGTCCGACCCCTATCCCTGGCCCTGGACCGGGGATCTCAGGCCGGCGAACACGGCGCTCATCATCATCGACATGCAGACCGACTTCTGCGGAGAGGGCGGCTATGTCGACAAGATGGGGTATGATCTGAGCCTCACCCGCGCGCCCATCGCTCCTATCAAGGCCACGCTCGCGGCGATGCGCGAACAGGGCTACCACATCTTCCACACTCGCGAAGGCCACCGGCCCGACCTCACGGACCTGCCCGCCAACAAGCGCTGGCGCAGCCGGCAGATCGGCGCGGGCATCGGCGATGCGGGCCCGTGCGGACGCATTCTGGTGCGCGGTGAGCCCGGCTGGGACATCATCGAGGAACTCTACCCCATTGAGGGCGAGCCGATCATCGACAAGCCGGGTAAGGGCAGTTTTTGCGCCACCGATCTGGAGCTGATGCTGCGCACCCGCGGGATCGAGAACATCGTGCTCACCGGCATCACCACCGATGTCTGCGTCTCGACCACCATGCGCGAGGCCAATGACCGGGGCTTCGAATGCCTGGTGCTGGAGGATTGCTGCGGCGCCACCGACGCCGGCAACCACGCCGCCGCGATCAAGATGGTCAAGATGCAGGGCGGCGTCTTCGGGGCCGTCAGCGACAGCGCGACCCTCATCGGGGCCTTGCCATGACCCCCGAACTTCCTCTTGGTGCGATCGGGGTTGAGACCCTCGGTATGACCATGCGCTTTGGCGCCTTTACCGCGCTCGAGGACGTTTCGATCCGCGTCCGCCCTGGCAGTTTCCACGCGCTTCTGGGGGAAAACGGCGCGGGCAAGTCCACGCTGGTCAAATGCATGATGGGCTTCTACCACGCCACCGCAGGCGAGCTTCTGGTCGCGGGGCATGAGGCCAGGATCGCCGACCCGCGCGACGCCCACGCCGTGGGGCTTGGCATGGTCTATCAGCATTTCACGCTGGTCCCTTCGCTGACCGCCGCCGAAAATCTTGTCATCAGCCGCGAGGACACGCCTACCATCATCGATTGGCGATGGGAAAAGGCCAGCTTGGCGGAGTTTATGGCACGCATGCCCTTTGCCGTGCCGCTGGACATGCCGGTGCGCAGCCTCGCGGCGGGCGAAAAGCAGAAGCTCGAGATCCTCAAACAGCTCTACCTCGGGCGGCGATTCCTGATCCTGGACGAGCCCACAAGTGTGCTCACGCCCGATGAGGCCGACGAGGTTCTGGGTCATGTCCGCGCGCTCTGCGAGCGGGGCGAGATCAGCGTGCTGATGATCACCCACAAATTTCGCGAGGTCACGGCTTTTGCCGATGAGGTGAGCGTGTTGCGGCGGGGCCGGCTCGTGGGGCAGGGGCAGGTCGCCAATCTGACCCATGCCGACATGGCAGCGATGATGATGGGCGATGCCGAACTCAGACCCCCGGCCGCGCGGGAGGGCACCGTCGGCGCGCCGGTGCTCGAAGTGACAGGCGCGCGCGCCCATGATCGTTCCGGCCTGAAGGAGATCGCCATCGACGCGCTGTCCGTGCGCGCGGGCGAGATCGTGGGCATCGCCGGGATCTCGGGCAACGGGCAGAGCGAGCTGATGGAACTGCTCACAGGGCAGCGGCCCCTTGAAGCGGGCGAGATCACCGTCGAAGGCACTCCCTATCACGCCACGCGCAGCGAGGCACGCCTCAAGTGCGTCCGCTATCTACCTGAAGAACCGCTGCAAAATGCCTGTGCAGGGCGCATGTCGGTGACCGAGAATATCGGGTTCCGCATCTTCGATGTGGCTGGCGCCAACGGTGCCGCGCATCCGCGGTTCTGGCTCTCGGCGCGGAGCCTGCGCCGCCATGCCGCCGAGCTCGTGGACGCGTTCAAGGTCAAGACCGCCTCGCTCGACAGTCCCATGGCCTCGCTCTCGGGGGGCAATGTCCAGCGCGCGGTGCTGGCGCGCGAACTCACCGGAGAGGTCGATCTGCTGATCATCTCGAACCCCTGTTTCGGGCTGGACTTCGCCGCCGTGTCCGAAATTCGGGCCCGGATCATGGCGGCCCGCAATGCGGGGGCGGCGGTGTTGCTGCTGTCGGAGGATCTTGACGAGATCATGGAACTCGCCGACCGGGTTCTGGTGATGTCGGAGGGCCGCATCGCCTATGAGACCCCGATCGCCGGGGCCGATATCGCCACGATCGGACACCATATGGGCGGGCATGCCTGATGGCGACGCTCGCCGCCCAACCCTTCGATCTGAGCCTCGATCCGGCGACGACAGCGCTGATCGTCATCGATATGCAGCGTGACTTCATCGAACCGGGCGGCTTCGGCGCGGCCCTGGGCAATGACGTCACGCCGCTGCAGGAGATCGTGCCGACGGTGAGCCGGCTTCTGGCACTCGCCCGTCGCCACGGCTTGCCTGTGATCCATACCCGCGAGTGCCACGCCCCGGATCTCTCGGACTGTCCGGCAGCCAAGCGTGACCGCGGCGCGCCCGATCTGCGCATCGGCGATGCCGGACCCATGGGACGCATCCTCATCGCGGACGAACCGGGGGCCGAGATTGTCCCGGAGCTCGCGGCCATCGACGGGGAACTGGTCATCGACAAGCCGGGCAAGGGGGCGTTCTACGCCACGGGGCTCGGGGATCACCTGGGGCGTCTGGGCACCCGCACGCTGATCTTCGCCGGCGTGACCACGGAGGTCTGCGTCCAGACGACCATGCGCGAGGCCAACGACCGCGGCTTTGACAGTCTGCTGATCGAGGACGCGACCGAAAGCTACTTCCCGGCCTTCAAGACCGCCACGCTGGAGATGATCCGGGCCCAGGGCGCTATCGTCGGCTGGACCGCGCCGCTCGCGGTGCTGGAGGGGGCGCTCGATGGCTGATCAGGTACATTTGCCGCGCATGCTTCAGGACTGGCACGCCATGGTCTTCGAGCCCTTCCGCGACGGAGTCGACATCTGCCACCTGCGCCGCAAGAACCCGGCCCTTGCGATCCTACGCTATGCCCCGGGCGCGGGCGTGCCGCGCCATCGCCATACCGGGCTCGAGACGATCCTCGTCCTCGACGGGGTGCAATGTGACGAACGCGGCAGCTATCCTCCGGGCTCGCTGGTCATGAACCCCGAGGGCAGCGAGCATTCGGTCTGGTCCGACACGGGCTGCGCGGTCCTGATCCAGTGGGAACGCCCGGTCCAGATGCTGGAGGAGGCAAGGTGACCGATCTGTCCGCCCTGAGTTTCGATTTCGTCAGCCTCCGCACCGCCTATGCGCAGGGCCTGCGGCCGGTCGAGGTGGTGGAGGAGGTCTATCGCCGGATCGCGATCTGGGGGGACTCCGGCATATTCCTCTTTCTCCGGCCCAAAGCCGAGGTCCTGGCCGAGGCTGCGGCTCTGGACGGCCGCGGCGCGCTCCATGGGCTGCCCTTTGCCATCAAGGACAATATCGATCTTACCGGCGCGCCGACGACCGCCGCCTGCCCGGATTTCGCCTATGTCGCGGAGCGGGACGCTACAGCCCTGGTCTGTCTGCGCGATGCAGGCGCGCTGGTCATCGGCAAGACCAATCTCGATCAGTTCGCCACGGGGCTCGTCGGCGTGCGTTCGCCCTATCCGCCGCCGAAGAACGCGCTCGACCCCGACCTCGTGCCCGGCGGGTCGAGTTCGGGCTCCGCGGTTGCGGTGTCGGCCGGTCTGGTAAGCTTCGCGCTCGGCACCGACACCGCGGGGTCCGGTCGCGTGCCCGCCGCGCTGAACGGGATTGTCGGGCTGAAACCCACCCTGGGCGCCCTGCCATCCACCGGCGTCGTCCCGGCCTGCCGGACGCTCGACACGCTTTCGGTCTTTGCGCTCACAGTGCCCGACGCACATGAGGTCTTCGCTGTGGCCGCCGGTCCCGATGCCGCCGATCCCCGGTCGCGAGACATCCCTGTCCCGCCGCTCGCCGCGCCGCCCGGCGGTCTGCGAATTGGAATCCCGGATGCGCTGAGCATCGAGTTTTTCGGCGATGATCTGCAGCGGGACGCTTTCGGGGCGACCTGTGCTCGGCTGGAGGCGATGGGCCACCGTCTTGTTCCGCTCGATTTCGCGCCTTTCTACGAGGTTGCCACACTTCTCTACGAGGGCGCATGGGTCGCCGAGCGGATGACGGTGATCGGGGATCTGCTTCGCGACCGGCCCGACAGCGTGCTGCCCGTGATCCGGCAGATCGTCGGCGTGGCGGATCGCCTGAGCGCTGCGGATGCCTTTCGAGGCATCTACCGGCTTGCCGAGCTCAAATGCCGTACCGGTCCGCTGCTGGCCGCTGTCGATCTGCTCTGCGTGCCGACGATCCCGACCTTCTACAGTGTCGGGGATCTGGACGCCGATCCCATTGGCCCCAATGCACGGCTCGGCACCTATACAAATTTCGTCAATCTGCTCGATCTGTGCGGCATCGCCGTGCCGGTGGCGCGGCGCGGGGACGGGCGGCCGGGCAGCGTGACGCTCCTTGCCGAGGCGGGTCGCGACAGCCTGACCTCTGGCGTCGCCGACGCGCTGCAGCGGGAAGCCAAGGCGCCTTTGGGTGCAACAGGCGCGCCACTTCCCGACGGAGCCCCGGTGCCGCCGCCCGGCCCCGCGGCCCATGAGACCATTCTGGCCGTCGTTGGGGCGCATATGTCCGGGCTGCCACTGAACGGACAGTTGACCGAACGCGGCGCGCGGTTTCTTGAGACGGCGCGGACCGCCTCGGACTACCGGCTCTATGCGCTGCCGGGCGGTCCGCCGGAGCGGCCGGGCCTGTTGGCGATGCCAAGGGACGGAACACAGAATGGTGGCGGCATCGCGTTGGAGCTCTGGGCGATGCCCACTGGACGTTTGGGTGATTTCCTTGCTGTGATCCCGGCGCCGCTCGGGCTCGGGACCGTGCGGCTCTCGGACGGGCGCGCGGTGACCGGGTTTCTAGTCGAATCCGCGGGAGCCGCAGGCGCCGAGGACATCACCGCCCTTGGTGGCTGGCGCGCCTATCTGGACCGTCTCACCGCCGCTGTTCCGGAGCCATCCTAGCCAGAACCACGCTTTCGATCAGCGCGACGGCGGCGTAGCCGAGCCCCGCGGTCAGGGTCACCAGCGCCGTGGCGCTCCAGAGCATGCCGTAGTCGGAGGTCGAGGCCGTCAGCGCCATCAGATTGCCGAGCCCCGTCCCGGTGGCCAGCCATTCCGCCACCGTCACGGCCAGGATCGCGGCGGGCACCGCCATGCGCGCGGCGGCAAAGAAGGCCGGCAGCATCGCGGGGATCTGCGCCAGAGCCAGCCGGCTCAGCCGCCCCGCGGCGTAGCTGTCGAACACGTCGAGCACCTGACCGGGGGTCTGGCGCATGCCCTGCAGGCACGCCACCAGTGTCGGGAAAAAGATCATCACGGCGACGATGGTCACGGTACCCACGGCGCCGCGGCCGAGCGCCAGGACGATCAGCGGCGCGGTTGTCACGATGGGGATGGCCCGCAGCGCGATCGCCACAGGCAATGCCGCCCCGGCGAACCGCGGCGCCAGGGTAAAGAGCGCCGCCAGTCCCGCGCCAAGCGTGAGGCCGAGCGCATAGCCCGGCAGGGTGAAGCGCAGGGTCTCGCCAAAGGCCGCCGCCAGCGTCGCCCGATGTACCGCGGCCTCCGGTGCCGCGAACAGAAACGCCCAGACATCGTCGGGGCGCTTGGCGAAGAAACTGTTGAGGCCGAAGCCTTCCATCATGCCCCACCAGAGCGCGACCATGGCAACAAGGCTTGCCAGTCCCAGGCCGAGCGCGGGCAGCAGGCCCCCGCGCCCGCCGGCGCCACCCGACGACAGGATCAGCGCCGGCCGGTCGGGAAAGAGCCGCGTCCCGAGCGCGCCGAGCGCTGCGTAAATCAGGATCGAGACGCCCGCTGCAAGGCTCGCCAGCGCCCATGTCGCATCGACATCGAGCGCCCGCATCGCCCGGATCGCCAGCACGCCCATGCCCCGCTCCGCCCCGGTGAACTCGCCCACCATGGCGCCCAGAAAGGCTGCCGGAGCCGCGATCTGCAGCCCGGCAAAGAGATAGGGCAGCGCCGCCCGCAGGCGCACGGTGACCAGTGCCGTCAGCGGCCCGCGTCCATAGCTGTCGACCAGATCGAACCAGGATTGCGGCGCCGCGCGCAGGCCAACGACCAGGGTCACGAAAGTGGTGTAGTAGACGGCGAGCGCCGCCAGGGTGACCTGCGGCCCGATCCCCGGCCCCCAGAGCACTCGCAGGATCGGCCCCGTCGCCACCAGCGGCAGGCAGAAGACCAGCAACGCCACGGCGCCGATGAGGGCTTCCATGCGCGGCAGCAGGATCACGGCGATCGCCAGCAGCACTGCGGCGGCATTCCCGATGACATAACCGAGCGCGGCCTCACCGAGCGTGATGGCAAGCGCCCGGCCCAGAAGCGGCGCGTTATGGGCGATGTAGAATATGACATCGACGGGTCCGGCCAGCAGGAAGCTTCCCGCCAGGAGCCGTGCCGCACCCTCCCAGAGCAGGAGCACGAGAAGGAGCCCGGGCAGCTGCCTCATTCTGCCGCCTGCCGCGCGATGCCCTCCGAGCCGCTGGACAGATGGGCAGCGATCTCGCCCGTGAGAGCGGCGAATCCGGGCAGG
>JBCDBB010000012.1:0-38197 GCA_039184415.1 Pseudomonadota bacterium | reverse complement strand
GCCGTGATCAGCCCGGGGCCCGCCGTTATCGTTGCTCTGCGCGTGGCGGCGCGTGACGGGGCGCGCGCGGCGCTGTTCGTGGCCGTTGGGCTGGGGTTCGGCGCGGTGACCTGGGCCGCTGCTGCTCTGCTCGGGCTGACGGCGCTCTTTTCGCTCTTCCCCGAACTGCTGACGGCCCTGAGGATCGGTGGTGCGATCTTCCTGCTTTTTCTGGCCTGGATGATCTGGCGCGCCGCCGACAATCCAATATCGAACGGCAGCGAGGCGACTGCGGCGACGCGCACGCGCCTGTCAGCTGTGCGACTGGGGTTTCTAACCCAAGTCTCCAACCCGAAGGCGGCGGTGTTTTTCAGTGCGGTCTTCATCGGGCTGCCGCCGCCGGGCCTGGACACCGCCGATATCGCGCTGCTCCTGGCTGTGATCCTGAGTATCGAGACGATCTGGTACGCCATCGTCGCGCTGCTGTTCTCTCGCGGGCCGGCGCGGCGCGTCTATGGCCGGATCAAGTCAGGGTTTGAACGGCTGCTGGGCGGCGCACTGGCAGCGCTCGGCATCAAGATCGCGCTCGGCTGAACTGCGAAAACGAGGAACGGGCCATGAATGACCGACTACCCCACGAAAAAGGGTTCCATGTCAGCTGGGACCAGTTGCACCGCGACGCGCGCGCACTGGCCTGGCGGCTGGACGGACAGGGGCCCGATGGCGGTGCCTGGCGCGCCATCGTCGCTGTCACCCGCGGCGGCATGGCCCCCGCGATGATCGTTGCGCGCGAGCTTGACGTGCGCACCGTAGATACGATTTCGGTGAAGTCCTACGACAACCAGAGCCAGAGCGAGGCGGTGGTGCTCAAGTCGCCAAACCAGGATCTGGTCGGCGACGGCACGGGCATCCTGATCCTGGACGACCTGGTGGATACCGGCCGGACCCTCGCCGAGGTCCGGCGGCGCTATCCCAACGCCCATTTCGCAACCGTCTATGCCAAACCCCACGGTCGCGACCAGGTCGACACCTATATCACCGAGGTCAGCCAGGACACCTGGATCTTCTTTCCCTGGGACATGGCCCTTCAATATGTCGAGCCCTATCGCGGAACCTGACAGCGCGCTCCGCATCGCCGCGGCGATGCGCGCCACATCGCGCCCGCCGGTGATGGAGGCCAGGCGCTGGCTGGACAGTCACGCCCCGCCCGAGGGGCTGACACTGATCAATGTCAGCCAGGCCGCCCCAGCGACCCCGCCGCCGGAACCGCTGCGCGAAGCGATGGCCGAGGCCCTGCTCACCCGTCCGGAAGCGCATCTTTACGGGCCGGTCCTCGGATTGCCTCCGCTGCGCGACGCGGTTTCGGATCGCTGGGAGCGGGTCTACGGGGCCGCGCCCGGCGTCGACCGGGTCGCAATCACGTCTGGCTGCAACCAGGCTTTCTGTGCGGCCCTTGCGGCCCTCGCCGGACCGGGCGACGACGTGATTCTGCAGCTGCCCTGGTATTTCAACCACGCCATGTGGCTCGACATGCAGGGGGTCGCGGCACGGAGCCTGCCCACGGGCGATGATCTGCTGCCCGATCCGGAGATGGCGGCGCGCATCATCGGCCCGCGCACGCGCGCGCTGGTTCTGGTGACCCCGAACAATCCCGGCGGCGTGGCCTACCCGCCAGCGTTGATCCGACGCTTCTACGAGCTGTGCCAGCGCTGGGGACTCGCGCTGATCCTCGACGAAACCTACCGCGATTTCCACGGTACGGACGGCGCGCCCCATGACCTGTTCCAGGATCCCGACTGGCCTGGCACGCTCGTTCAGCTCTACTCCTTTTCCAAGGCCTACCGGCTCACCGGCCACCGCACCGGCACGCTGGTGGCCGGTGAGCCGCTCTTGCGCGAAGTGGAGAAATTCCTCGATACCGTGGCCATCTGCCCAGCCCAGCCGGGTCAGATCGGCGCGCTCTGGGGGCTTGAGAACCTTGAGGACTGGCTGGAAGGCGAACGGCAGGACATCCTCGCCCGGGGACGGCGCATGACCGAGACGGTCGCGACGCTTTCCGGCTGGCAGCTTTTGGGATGCGGCGCCTATTTCGCCTATGTCCGCCATCCGTTCGCGATGCCGTCCGATGAGCTCGCGCCGGAGCTCGTGCGCACCGCCGGTGTCCTGCTCTTGCCCGGCACGATGTTCCGACCCGTGGGGGATCCGGCCGGCGCGCGCGAATTGCGGATTGCATTTGCGAACATCGATGGTGCGGGGATTTCGGCACTCGGCGCGCGGCTGGCCGGTCTGACCTTGCCCCGGAGCGGCGAAGCGACTAGGTGAACCCGGGTTTCCAGCGGGGGTTGCAATGGCCGGCAAAGGCAAGGGCAAGATTTCCAATATTTTCGTGTGGATCATTCTTGGCCTGCTGATCGTCGCCCTGGCGGGGTTCGGGGTCAGCGGGTTCGGCGGTAATGTCCGGTCAGTCGCGGCTGTCGGGGACAGCGAGGTTGACGTCAATGTCTATGCGCGGGCGCTGCAGCGCGATATCTCGCAAATGACCCAGGCCCGGGGCGAAGCCGTCACCTTTGCCGAGGCGCAGGCGCTCGGGCTCGACCGGGCGATCCTCCAAGCGTTACTGGCCCAGGCGGCGCTTGAGGAGAGCGCCCGCCGCGCCGGGCTTTCGGTCGGAGACGAGACGGTCAGCGAGCAGATCCTGGCCCTGCCGAATTTCATCGGAGCCGACGGAACCTTTGACCGCGAGGCCTATCAGTTCGCCCTGGAAAACAACGGGATGTCCGTCGCGCAGTTCGAACAGGGGATCCGGAACGATATCACGCGCAACCTGCTGCAGGCGGCCGTGGTCGGGGGCGTCCGGCCCCAGCCGGCCTTTGTCGATGCGATCTACAGCTATGTGGCGGAGCGGCGCGCCTTCACATACGCCGTTCTTGGCGAGGCTGAACTGACAGAGCCGGTCGCCACCCCTGACGACGCCGCTGTGCAGGCCTATTACGACGCCCATCCCGAAGAGTTTACCGCGCCCGAGCTGCGCCGGATCACCTACGCGATCCTGACGCCGGACATGCTGATCGACAGCGTCGAGCTGGATGAGGACGCGCTCCGCCGTCTCTACGAGGATCGCAGCGATCAGTACAACCGGCCCGCCATGCGTATGGTCGATCGTCTGGGATTTGCCGACGAGGCGGCCGCGGCCGAAGCCAAACGCGCGATCGATGCCGGTGAGACGACATTCGATGCGCTGGTGGCCGAACGCGGGCTGACATCTTCGGACGTGGATCTGAACACCGTCACGGAAGCGCAACTGGATGATGCCGGCGCAGAGGTCTTTGCCCTGGAGGAGCCCGGTGTGGTGGGCCCGCTCCCCTCCTCGATCGGGCCCGCGCTTTTCCAGGTGAATGCTCTCCTGACCGAGCAGGTCACGCCTTTTGAAGAGGCGCTGCCAGAACTTCGCGAGGAGCTCGCCAATCAGCGCGCCCGCCGGCTGATCGAGGACGAGATCGAACCGCTCGACGACCTGCTCGCCGGCGGCGCGACCATCGAAGAACTGGCCGACGAGAGCGACATGGAACTGGGCCAGATCGACTGGAGCGGCACCGAAAGCGACGGCGCGGCCGGCTATGGGGCGTTCCAGGCCGTGGCCGCTCAGGTCAGGGCGGGCGATTTCCCCGAGATCGAGACATTGGAGGATGGCGGCATCTTTGCGCTGCGCCTCGACGAGATCGTCCCGCCGACCCTGCGCCCCTTCGAGGAGGTGCGCGCCGAGGCCCAGGCTGGCGCGCGGGCGGAGGCGATCAAGGCGGCCCTGCGCACCCGCGCCGACGAGATCAAGGCCGGCGTCGATGGCGGCGAGGATTTCCCGGCCCTGGGTGTGACGGCCTTTGCCAATGCCGGTCTGACCCGGAACGATTTCCTCGACGATCTGCCACCCGCGCTCCTGCCGTCACTCTTCGAGATGGAACCCGGCGACGTGTCCCTGATCGAGGGCGACGACACATTGGTTGTCGTCCGGCTCGACCAGATCCGCCCCGCCGATCTGACCGAACAGACGGCAGTGGCCGTGCGCGAAAGACTGAACGGGGAGATCGCGGAAGCAATGGCGCAGGACCTCTTGGGGCAGTTCGCGCAATCGGTCCAGTCCGAGGCCGGGATTACCGTCAATGACGCGGCGCTGAATGCGGTGCATACGCAGCTTCCATGACGCTTTCGCCGGATTTCGACGCCTTTCGCCGCGGCTATGACGCCGGGCAGAACCAGATCGTCTATGCCCGCCTTGCCGCGGATCTCGACACACCGGTGTCGCTGATGCTCAAGCTCTCGGACGCCGGTCAAGACAGTTTCATGCTGGAATCGGTGACCGGCGGCGAGGTGCGCGGGCGGTACTCGATCATCGGACTGAAACCCGACCTGATCTGGCGCTGCCGGGGGACGCAGGCAGAGCTCAACCGCGCCGCGCGGTTTGATGCGGACGCGTTCGAGCCCGAGGAGGACGCACCGCTCGATAGTCTGCGGCGCCTCATTGCCGAAAGCCGGATCGACTTGCCTGCGGATCTGCCGGCGGCCTCGGCAGGTCTGTTCGGGTATCTCGGCTATGACATGATCCGACTGGTGGAGCATTTGCCGGATGTGAACCCCGACCCGCTCGGCCTTCCGGACGCGGTGCTGATGCGCCCGTCTGTTGTCGCCGTGCTCGACGGGGTCAAGGGTGAGGTCATCCTCGTGGCCCCGGCCTGGGTGCGCGAAGGGCAATCCGCCCGCGCGGCCCATGCTCAGGCGGCGGAACGGGTGATGGACGCGATCCGCGATCTGGAACGCCAGCCCTCGTCGGAGGGCCGCAGCCTCGGCGCATCGGCCCCTCCGGCGGAGCCGGTCTCGAACTTCACCAAAGAAGACTATCTGGCCGCGGTCGAAAGCGCCAAATCCTATATTCGCGCGGGCGATATCTTTCAGGTGGTGCCCGCGCAGCGCTGGACGCAGGAGTTCGACCTGCCGCCCTTCGCACTCTACCGCTCCTTGCGGCGCACGAACCCGTCGCCCTTCATGTTCTTCTTCAATTTCGGCGGCTACCAGGTGATCGGAGCGAGCCCTGAAATCCTGGTCCGGGTCTTCGGACGCGAGGTAACGATCCGCCCCATCGCCGGGACCCGGCCCCGCGGTGCGACGCCCGAAGAGGACCGCGCGCTGGAGGCCGATCTGCTCGCCGATCCCAAGGAACGCGCCGAGCATCTGATGCTGCTGGACCTGGGCCGCAACGATACCGGGCGGGTCAGCAAGATCGGCACGGTGCGTCCAACCGAGCAGTTCGTGATCGAGCGCTGCTCCCACGTCATGCATATCGTCAGCAATGTAGTGGGCGAGCTGTCGGAGGATCACGACGCGCTCTCGGCACTCCTCGCCGGTTTGCCGGCGGGCACGGTGTCGGGTGCGCCCAAGGTGCGGGCGATGGAGATCATCGACGAGCTGGAGCCCGAGAAACGGGGCGTCTATGGCGGCGGGGTTGGCTATTTCGCCTCCAACGGCGACATGGATATGTGTATCGCGCTGCGCACCGCAGTGCTCCAGGACGGCAAGCTCTTCATTCAGGCCGGCGGTGGGGTTGTTTTTGACAGCGACCCGGAGGCCGAGTGGCAGGAGACCGTGAACAAGTCCAAGGCGATCCGCGCGGCAGCAGAGGATGCTGCGCGGTTCGGACAAAGCGGCAACCGGTAACCCCGCGGCTGAGACCCGAACGCGCTGTGCGGCTTAGGCTGGTCTAGCGTCGGAAACGCGCGACGGTAACCGCTTCAGGCCGCGCTTTCCCTTTCAGCCCCCGAAGAGATCGTTGAGGTGCGCGGTGCCCAGATCCGCGCCGGGCCCGCTCCTCCATGCCGCGACGGCCTCCAAGAGCGCAGGCTCGGCGGGTACCTGCACCACCACCAGACCGTCGCGGCGTGCCCGCGCGCCTACCACCGCAAGGGCCGCATCCACTGATGCGCGGGGCAGGTCGGCGTCGATGTCTTCGTAAACCGGCATGCTGCGCGGCGCGCGCGCCCGGAGCAGAGCCACCGTCTCTGGCGGCACCCCGCCAGGATAGAGGACCGGCATCTGCTGCAGCGGAGCGAGGTTCAGCACCGGGGCGAGCAGCACGGCCGGCCAGTCGCGCCCGCGTTCCAGCACCACGGCGCGCGGTGCCTTGTCGCCCGACAACCCTGCCGCGAAGCCCGCAAGCGCCTCGGGCTGATCGAGCGGCGGGACCGCCGCGACACCGTCCGGCACATCCGACGCAACGGCCCAGTCCGGCGCGGCGGCGCCCTCCGGCAGATCGGTGACCAGCCACAGGATCATCGGCGCCCGCTCCGCGCCCGTGCGCCGTGCGGGCTCTGCCTTGGGCGCGGCTGCTTCCGTTATGAGTTTTGGCGCGGCGCCCTCCGTCGCGATCCTGGGCGCTGCAAGTCCGGGGCCATTTTTTGGAGCCTGGACCAGCAGAACCTCTCTCGATGCAGTGTCCATCTTGGCGGCACGGGGTGTCGGAACAGGAGCGCCGAGGGGCACGCTGGACGACATCTCGATAAACGCGGAGAGACGCCCTGGCGCAGGGGCCGCCGTCACGAGATCCCCCAATAGTACGGAAGACTCCAACGTCAGCACGGGTCCTGCCCGCTCGGCAGGGGTTGCGGCGTCGCCGCGCTGCGGTTGGGTACGCCAATCGGGTTTCGTCCAGGCGACTGGAATATGGTGCGAGGACGTAGACAGCGTTCGGAAGCCCCGGATCGCGCTTGCGTTTTCCGGTGGCATTGCCAGGAGGCCAGCGACAGCTGAGGGGCTCTCCACCGGCGGCGCCATTTCCGCGAGGCCGGAAAGGTCTGGTGCCACCGGCGGTCCGCGGTGGGAAGTCTGCGGCAAGTCCAGAGCCTGCCTCGAACCCACAGCATCCGTCAGGCGGGCGATTTCGTCCGGAGCTGTCGCCCCGGGTCCGACCGCTGGGCTGACGACGCGGTCGCTCGGCGGTGGCGCCGGGGCTATCCCAGCATCGGGCGCCTCGGTATCGATCGTCCCGGCGTCAGACGCACCCGACTCTGGCGCTTCATGGCCGGCCATGGCCTGGCTCTCGCCCGGCATGTCGACCACGGACAACCGAAGAGCGAGGACGGCAAGGATCGCACCGCCCAGCAATAACCCCATCACCGCGCCGAAAAGCGCCGCTCGTGTCACCTGTATCCGCCCCTTGTCTTTTCGTTTCTGTCTCAAGGCCCGATCGGAGCATCGGGAGGGTCGTCAGCCCTTGACCACAGCTTTGTGACCTGAGCATACCGACTCAACCCAAGGATAATCCACTGGCATTATGATCCTTCTGATCGACAATTACGACAGTTTCACCTGGAACCTCGTCCATGCGCTCGGGACCGCCGACGCGGCGGAACGGGAGATCCGGGTGATGCGCAATGACAGTCTCGATGTTGCCGCTGCAATGGCCCTGCAACCGGAGGGCATCGTCTTGTCTCCGGGACCGTGCGATCCGGACCAGGCGGGCATCTGCCTCGCGCTGACGCAAGCAGCCGCCGACGCCGGTGTTCCGCTGCTGGGTGTCTGTCTCGGTCATCAGACGATCGGTCAGGTGTTCGGCGGAAGGGTCACGCAGTGTCACGAGATCGTCCACGGCAAACTGGGTGAGATCCACCACGAGGGCGCGGGCATCTTTGCTGGCCTGCCCTCGCCCCTGGCCGCGACGCGCTATCACTCCCTCATCGTCGCGCGGGACAGTCTGCCCGACGCGCTGGAGATCACCGCCGCACTGACCGACGGCACGATCATGGGTCTGCGCCACCGCACCCTGCCCATCGAAGGCGTGCAGTTCCACCCAGAGAGCATCGCCTCCGAACATGGCGCGGCACTTTTGAAGAATTTCCTCGACCGCCTTCCGGTACCGGCATGAGCGAAGCACTGAAACCGCTGATCGCTGCGGCTGCGGACCGCCCACTGACGCGCGACGAGGCAGAAACCGCCTTTCAGATCCTCTTCGACGGCGATGCCACACCGGCCCAGATCGGCGGCTTGCTGATGGCGCTGCGCACCCGTGGCGAGACCGTGGAGGAGTATACCGCTGCTGCTGCCGTGATGCGTTCCAACTGCGTGGCGGTGCGCGCGCCGGCGGGGGCGATGGATGTCGTCGGCACCGGGGGCGACGGCAAGGGCACGCTCAACATTTCCACCGCGGCAGCCTTTGTGGTTGCGGGCGCAGGAGTTCCCGTGGCCAAGCACGGCAACCGAAATCTCAGCTCGCGCTCGGGTGCTGCCGACGCGCTGTCCCATCTGGGCGTGAATGTGATGGTTGGCGCCGACGTGGTGGAGACCGCCCTGGAAGCCGCGGGCATCGCTTTCATGATGGCTCCGATGCACCACCCGGCGATCCGCCATGTGATGCCGGTGCGCAGCGAGCTTGGCACGAGAACGATCTTCAACATCCTGGGCCCGCTGACGAATCCGGCGGGCGTGACCCGCCAGTTGTCGGGGGCCTTCTCTCCTGCCCTGATCCGGCCGATGGCCGAAACGCTCGGCGCGCTCGGCGCCCATCGTGCATGGCTCGTCCATGGCAGCGACGGCACTGACGAGATCACCATCACCGGGACGACCGCGGTCGCCGCGCTCGACGAGGGTCGCGTGACCGAACACGAGCTGCATCCTGAAGAGGCCGGCCTTCCGGTCCACCCTTTTGAAAGGATCCTCGGCGGCACTCCGTCCGAAAACGGGGCCGCCTTCGCGGCACTTTTGGACGGCGCGCCGGGCGCCTATCGAGACGCCGTCCTGCTGAATGCGGCGGCAGCCCTTGTCATTGCCGAAACCGCCGCCGATCTGAAAGAAGGCGTCGAGAGGGCCCGTGTCTCCATCGACAGCGGCGCCGCAAAGGCACGCTTGGAAACCCTGGCCCGGGTCACATCGGAGGCCGCCTGATGAGCGATACCCCCACCATCCTCGAACGTATCCGCGCTTACAAGGAAGCCCATGTCGCCGACTGCAAAGCGGCGCGCCCGCTTGCAGATCTGGAGAGCAATGCGCGCGCCGCCTCAAGGCCGCGGGGTTTTTACCAGGGGCTCGTGCGTGCGGCGCGTGAAGGCTATGCCCTGATCGCCGAGATCAAGAAAGCCAGCCCCTCCAAGGGGCTGATCCGCGAGGATTTCGACCCTGTGGCGCTGGCCGAAGCCTACGAACAGGGCGGCGCAGCCTGCCTGTCTGTGCTGACGGACGGGCCGTCCTTTCAGGGCGATGACAGCTACCTGACCAGCGCGCGCGAGGCCTGCAGTTTGCCGGTGCTGCGGAAGGATTTCATGATCGACCCCTATCAGGTCACCGAAGCCCGTGCGCTCGGCGCCGACGCGATCCTGATCATCATGGCGATGGTCGACGATGCCTGCGCCGCAGAGCTGGAGAGCGCCGCGCAGGATTGGGAAATGGATTTGCTGGTCGAAGTCCATGACGCTGCAGAGCTGGAACGCGCTCATCTGCTCAACTCGGGTTTGATCGGTATCAACAACCGCAACCTGCACAGTTTTGAGACCGCGCTCGACACGACGCGGACGCTCGCCAAACGTGTGCCGGCGGACAAGCTGATCGTGTCGGAATCCGGTCTCAGCACGCCCGAGGACCTTGCCGAGCTGGCGCGGTATGGCGTGCGTGCGTTCCTGATCGGCGAGAGCCTGATGCGCCAGGAGGACGTGACCGCCGCGACACGGGCGATCCTGAGCGATCCGCTGACCGGGCAGTCCTTGCGATGAGCGGGCTGACCCATTTCGACGGCAAGGGCGATGCCCATATGGTCGATGTCTCCGGCAAGCCGGTGACAGACCGGATCGCCGTGGCCGAAGGCGCGGTAAAAATGACGTCCGAGACACTCGCGGTCATCACCGAGGGTCGCGCCAAGAAGGGCGATGTGCTGTCGGTCGCGCGGCTGGCGGGCATCATGGGCGCCAAGCGCACATCCGATCTGATCCCGCTCTGCCATCCGCTCCCCATCACCAAGGTCGCGGTGGAACTGACCGCCGATCCGGACCTGCCCGGCGTACGGATCGAGGCCACGGTGCGGACCTCGGGCCAGACCGGCGTCGAGATGGAGGCGCTGAGCGCGGTCTCGATTGCGGCGCTGACGCTCTACGACATGGTCAAGGCCGTGGAAAAGAGTATGGTCATCACGGGCATCCGCCTGTTGAAGAAGGATGGCGGCAAATCGGGTTCCTACCAGGCCGCGCCATGATCTCGGTCGCCGAGGCTCTGGATCATCTTTTTGCACTGGTCGCTCCTCTTGGAGGGGAACCTGCAGGCCTGCAGGATGCGGCGGGGCGCGTGCTCGCAGAAGATGCCATCGCCCGGCGAGACCAGCCGCCCTTTGCCGCCTCGGCCATGGATGGCTATGCCGTGCGGTCGGCAGAGGCGCAGCCCGGCGCACGGCTGACCGTGATCGGCGAGGCCGCGGCAGGCCATGGCTTTGACGGCGCCGTCGGACCAGGCGAGGCGGTGCGCATCTTCACCGGAGCCCCCTTGCCCGAAGGCACCGACCGGGTCGTGATCCAGGAGGACGTTGCCCGCGACGGCAACGCCGTGATCCTGTCGGACGATGTCGGCATGGAGCCCTTCGTCCGCCCGGCGGGGTCGGACTTTGCCATCAGCAGCCAGCTGTCGGCGCCGCGAGTGCTGTCGCCTGCCGATCTCGCGCTGCTCGCGTCGATGAACCTGCCGCTGGTCCGCGTGGCGCGCCGGCCCGATGTCGCGATCATCGCCACGGGCGATGAGCTGGTGATGCCCGGAGAAGACCCGCGTTCGGACCAGATCGTTGCGTCCAACGCGTTCGGGCTCAAGGCGCTGCTTGACCCGGTGGGCGCGCGTTGCCGGATCATGCCGATCGCACGGGACAACCTCCCGTCCCTGCAAACGGTGCTCGATGCCGCGGCGGGCGCGGACCTGATCCTGACCATCGGCGGGGCGTCCGTCGGCGACCACGACCTGCTGGGAACCCAGGCCGATGCGCTTGGCCTGAGCCGGAACTTTTACAAAGTCTCGATGCGGCCCGGCAAACCGCTGATGGCCGGACGCATCGGCGGCGTGCCGTTGATCGGCCTGCCGGGCAATCCCGTCTCGGCACTGGTTTGCGGCACTGTCTTCGTGGCGCCGGTGATCCGCCGAATGCTGGGACTGCCCGCCGCCCCCACACCGCGCGAGCAGAGCATTCTGGCCGAAGACGCTCCGGCGAACGGCCCGCGCGAGCACTATGCCCGCGGTGCTGTCGGCCCGGACGGCGTCCGGATATTCAGCCGGCAGGACAGCAGCTTGCTCACCGTGCTCTCCGACGCCGATGCGCTGGTTGTCCGTCCGCCCCACGCGCCTGCCGCCGCGGCAGGCAGCCGGGTCGAGGTGATTCGCCTGTAACGTGCAGCGTTGACACAAAGGGTGAACGCTACTAGAACATTAACAAAACAGGTGCCGAGCAGGACCAATCAGGTGGTGCACAGATGCTGACCAAGAAACAGCTCGATCTCCTTGAGTTCATTCACACTCGTCTACAAGCCGATGGTGTTCCCCCTTCGTTCGAAGAGATGAAGGACGCGCTCGATCTCAGATCGAAATCCGGCATCCATCGCCTCATCACAGCCCTGGAGGAGCGCGGCTTCATCCGCAGGCTTGCACACAAGGCCCGCGCCATCGAAGTCGTGCGGCTGCCCGACGCGCTGGAGCCGACCGGTTTCAAGCCGAGGGTTATCGAAGGGGACCGCACCGCGCCGATGCCTTTGGGCGGTGTCCATGAGATCACGTCCGACGGGGCGACCACACTGCCTTTGATGGGCAAGATCGCGGCCGGTGTCGCCATCGAGGCCATTCAGGAGGTGGAGAGCAATGTCACGGTCCCCGCCGAGATGCTGTCCTCCAGCGGCAACCATTTCGCCTTGGAGATCAAGGGCGAGTCGATGATCGAAGCCGGCATCAATGACGGCGATGTGGTGGTGATCAAGCAGGGCAACAGCGCGGATAACGGCGACATCGTCGTGGCCTATGTGGACTCCGCCCAGGCCACGCTGAAGAAATACATGCGCAAGGGCGACCGCATCTGGCTGGAGCCCTGCAACCCGGAATTCAGCCCGATCATCCGGGCCGCCGGTCAGGTTCAGGTGATGGGCAAGCTGGTCGGTCTGATCCGCACCTACTGAGCCACGGCAAGCGCGACGCCCGGCCGCTCGCGCTGCTGCCGCCATTCCGGTGGCGTCCAGGGCCGCTGGCCAACGACATCCCGCACCGTACGGGTTTGGGGCGCGCCCTCGGTCCGGATGTTCAAGGCGACAGCCCCGGATTGACGCAAACGCGCGGGATCGAACAAGGTGCAAGGGCCGGTGACGGACAGGTCGTCATCGGCGATGAGAACTGCGCCGGGCACACAGATCGCCTCCGCAAGGCGCAGCGCAGTGTCGTCCTGATCGTCAATCACGTAGAGCCTGTCAGACGCCAGTACCTTGCCGGCCCCCCGCCAGCGTTCGTGGGCCAGTTCGAGATCCCCTGGATCGCCATCATTTTCGAGCCAGGCGCGGGCGGCGAAACCGTTCCCGCGGGCCCGGCTCAGCGCCCTTCCCTCAGGAGTCATCACACCCACCAGCTTGCCGTCCGATGAGATCAGCACATCCGGCCGCGGGGTCTCCATCCAGATCCAGATGGCCGCGCAGAACGGGACCAGCCCGGCAACCCGGGCACGGCCCTGCCAGAGCATCACCCACAATCCGCCCAGCACTATCATCGGCAACACGAGCCCCGGCGGCTGTCGCACGGTGCGTACTGCATCCGGCCAGTGAGAGAGCGCGTGGGCCACCGCGAGGATGCCATCGATCCCCCGTCCCATGACCCAAAGGCCGATCCCTTCGAGCCCGAGCGGCGTCAGGAGGCCAGCAAAGACCGCGGCGGGCATCACGACGCTGCCCATCAGAGGGACGGCGACCAGATTGGCCAGCAACCCATAGGTTGCCGAGGTATTGAAATGCGCCATCCCGATCGGAGCCGTCGCCAGCCCGGCCACCGCCGAGGAAATCACCAGCGCCACCACCGGGCGCAGCCAGCGGCGCCATCGCGACGGACGTGCATCACTGGTCAGCGGCGTTCGTGCGGCGCGGATTTCGCCGAAGACCCACACCAGGCAGGTCGTGGCCGCAAAGGACATCTGGAAACCGGGGCCGAGCAATGCTTCGGGTCGAAAGAACAGGATCAAACAAGCAGCGATGGCCACGGCCCGGAGCGTCAGCGCGCGCCGGTCGAGCAGGATCGCGCAGAGCATTACCGCAACCATCACATAGGCCCGCTGCGTCGACACACTGCCACCGGACAGCGCAAGGTACCCGGTGGCCGCGACGAGAGCGCCGACGGCCGCCCATTTCTTGCCATTGACCCGTAGGGCGAGCGGCGGGACCAGCGCAATGCCGGTGCGCAGAAAGCCGAAGACAACGGCCGTGAGCAGCCCCATATGAAGCCCCGAGATCGCGAGCAGATGCGCGAGATTGGTGTCGCGCATCTGGTCCACGGTCTCGCGCGACAGGCCCGACCGGTCCCCGGTCAGCACGGCCGCGGCAAAGGCGCCAGTCTGCCCCGGCAATCGGGCGCGCACGGCTTCCGAAATGCTTGCGCGCACCCGCTGCAAATGGCTCCAGGCCGTACCATCCGGTGGTTCGACCGCCATCACGGGCGTCCGGCTATAACCCACCGCCCCGATCTGCTGGAACCAGGCATGGCGGCGAAAATCGAACCCGCCAGGTTCAACCGGACCCCGGGGTGCCGAGAGATGCGCCGTGACCATCAGTGTTTTTCCTGGCACGAGCCGCGTGTCGAGAGACCGGTCACCATGGAGCGAGACGCGTACCCGCGCCGGCGTGTCGTCGGGATCGACGCGGGACAGCACGACCTGATCGAACAGGAGCCGTGTCTTGTCGCTGATAGAACGGTCGATCGCGATGAGCCGGCCCTGCACCGGTCCATAGTAGCGAAAATCCAGCATCGGAGCTGCGACGAGGTGATTTCGAAACCCCGCAAGGCCCACGCCGATGCCGACGAGTGCCAAGGCCACCATAAGCGGCGCCGCCCCGCGGCCAAGGACGTACGCTGCTGTCGAGATCAGAACGAGGGCTGCCGAGAGCCAGAGGTAGTCCCGCACCTCAGGCTCGACCGGCAGAGCGAAATAGGCGCCGATGCCCAGAGCAAGACACACTGGCACCCAGCAGAACAGATGCCCGCGCTGGCGATCAAGCACGCGGGACAGGATCATTGCTCGGCTCCCTCGGGACCGTTCGATTGGGGTGCACCAAAACAATCGCCCGCCGATGGTTACCGCGGTCTTAACGACCCGTGATGCGCGGGTTTACGGCCTTCGCTGCAGGCTCTACACCCGCGCAAAACTCCAGGAGATCCCCATGAGCGACCGCCCGGTTGTGACCCGCTTCGCCCCCTCCCCAACGGGCTATCTGCATATCGGCGGGGCGCGCACGGCGCTCTTCAACTGGCTCTATGCGCGCGGCCGCGGCGGCCGGTTCCTACTGCGCATCGAAGACACCGACCGCGCCCGGTCGACGCCCGAGGCGACTGCGGCGATCCTGGACGGGATGGCCTGGCTGCAGCTTGACCATGACGGCGAGGCGATCAGTCAGGCGGCGGGTGCGGAGCGCCATGCCGAGGTTGCTCGGGACCTGCTGGCGCGTGGCGCGGCCTACAAGTGTTTTTCGACACAGGACGAGATCGCGGCCTTTCGCGATGCGGCCAAGGCCGAGGGACGCTCGACCCTCTTTCGCTCGCCCTGGCGCGAGGCGGACCCCGCCACCCACCCGACCGGCGCACTCCACGTGATCCGGATCAAGGCGCCGCAGAGCGGTGAGACGGTCGTTGAGGACGCGGTTCAGGGCCGTGTGACCTGGGCCAATGATCAGCTCGACGACATGGTTCTGCTGCGCTCGGACGGCACGCCGACCTATATGCTCGCAGTGGTCGTGGATGATCACGACATGCAGGTCACACATGTGATCCGGGGCGACGATCATCTGGCGAATGCCGCGCGCCAGAGCCTGGTTTACACCGCCATGGGCTGGGAGATCCCAGTCTTTGCCCATATCCCGCTGATCCATGGGCCGGACGGCAAAAAACTGTCGAAACGCCACGGTGCCCTCGGGGTCGAGGAGTACCGCGCCATGGGGTATCCGGTGGAGGGGATGCGCAACTATCTGACACGGCTCGGCTGGAGCCATGGCGATGACGAGGTCTTCACCACAGCACAGGCGCTGGACTGGTTCGATCTGAGCGGAATCGGCAAATCCCCGGCGCGGCTCGACTTCAAGAAGCTTGAGAATATCTGCGGCCAGCAGATCGCCATGGCCAATGATGACGCGCTGCTGGCGGAGCTTGAGACGTATCTGGCCGCGACGGGAGCGGTGCCTCTGGAAAACTGGCAGCGCGAACGTCTGATTTCTGCGCTCTATTGCCTCAAGGACCGCGCCAAGACGCTGCCGCAGCTGCTTGAAAAGGGGTATTTTGCGTTAAATAACGCGCCCTTGGAGCGCGACCAGAAGTCCCTGGCGGCTCTCGACACGGTGTCCCGTCGTATACTGTCCGAATTGACGCTGCAGCTGCAAACTGTTAGCTGGACGCGCGAAACGCTTGAGGAAACCGTCACCCAACTGGCCGCTGCGAATGACCTGAAACTGGGCAAGCTGGCGCAACCGCTCAGGGCTGCGCTTGCCGGTCGCACGGTATCCCCCAGCGTCTTTGATATGATGCTCGTCATCGGCCGGGAAGAGACGCTTGCCCGTCTGACGGATGCTGCCGGTTGAGGCCGCCGAATGCCCCCAGGGCGCGGCCCGCCACCTGACAGACCCACGGTCCCGCAGCTGCAGGGACCGGCAAAGGAGGGACACATGCCAGACACGACACAACCCGCCCAGACAGCAACCTTGTCTTTCAAGGACCAGACACTCGAACTGCCAATGTATTCGCCGACCAACGGCCCCGATGTAATCGACATCACCAAGCTCTATTCCCAGGGCGGTGTCTTTACCTACGATCCCGGTTTTACCTCCACGGCCGCCTGCGAAAGCACGATCACCTATATCGATGGCGACGAGGGAGTGCTGCTCCATCGCGGCTATCCGATCGGGCAACTGGCCGAAAAGAGCCACTATCTCGAGGTCTGCTATCTGCTGCTCTACGGCGAGCTGCCAACTGGCGCGGAACTGGAGGATTTCGAGAGCCGGGTCACCAAGCACACGATGCTGCATGAGCAGATGAAGAATTTCTTCTCGGGCTTCCGGCGCGATGCGCATCCCATGGCGATCATGGTCGGCGTCGTGGGTGCAATGTCAGCCTTCTATCATGACAGCACAGACATTCACGATCCCTGGCAGCGCGAGGTGGCCTCGATCCGGCTGATCGCCAAGATGCCGACGATCGCTGCCTGGGCTTTCAAGTACCATTACGGTCAGCCCTTCGTTTATCCGCGCAACGACCTGGACTATGCGTCGAACTTTCTGCGCATGTGTTTTTCGGTTCCGGCCGAGGAATATGAGGTCAATCCGATCCTGAGCCGGGCAATGGACCGGATCTTCACGCTCCATGCAGATCACGAGCAGAACGCTTCGACCTCGACCGTGCGACTGGCCTCCAGCTCTGGCGCGAACCCCTTCGCCTGCATTGCTGCCGGGATCGCCTGTCTTTGGGGCCCCGCCCATGGCGGCGCCAACCAGGCCTGTCTGGAGATGCTGCGCGAGATCGGCACGCCCGACCGCATTCCCGAATACATTGCGCGCGCCAAGGACAAGGACGACCCGTTCCGCCTGATGGGCTTCGGCCACCGGGTCTACAAGAATTTCGATCCCCGCGCGACGGTGATGAAACAGTCCGCGGATGAGGTGCTCGATCTGCTGGGCATCCACGACAACCCGACGCTGCAGGTTGCCAAGGAACTCGAGGCCGCGGCACTGAACGACCCCTATTTCACCGAGAAGAAGCTCTTTCCGAATGTCGATTTCTATTCCGGCATTATCCTTGAAGCGATGGGCTTCCCGACCTCGATGTTCACGCCGATCTTCGCCTTGTCGCGGACCGTCGGCTGGATCAGCCAGTGGAAGGAGATGCTGGTCGATCCCGCGCAAAAGATCGGACGCCCTCGCCAGCTTTATATGGGCGAAAGCCAGCGCGACTATGTGAATGTCGAGAACCGCTGAGACAGCCTGACGGAGGCGCGCGGCGCAATCGCGCGTTGCACGGCTCGAGAAAAAATCGTGCCGGGGCTCTGTCGAAGACAGGTCCCTTCTGATGATCGGGCGGTACCAAGTCACTGAATGACCTGGCGCCGCATTTCCGGTAGAGGGTCGATCGGACCGAACAGTTCGTCTCGAATGCAGGCCACTCGTCAGGCGCGACGGAAAGCCCCCATTAACCGGTGATCGGCACCATGCCGCCCGAACAGCCATAAGCAGACCGTGGTGGGTCTGCGGTCTGTCTCTGGGGTGCCGACAATGCGACAAGCCTGCCGAATCCGGTCTTTCCGACGCAAGGACCTGCCACAGTTGCGCGCCGTTGCTGGCCGGGCCTTCGCACCGGTCTATTCCGGAGTACGCGCGAGGGTCGGTGAACCCCTGGCTTCACTGGCCTATGGTTCTGCGGAACGCGACCAGATCGAGCGTCTCAATGAGCTTTGCGCGTCGGACGCAACTCGGGACATGCTGGTCGTGGAATGCGCTCACCGCGTGGTTGGCTTCGGCCATGTGCTGCTCGACCACGACCGCAAGATCGGAGAGATCGGGCTGAACGCGATCGATCCGCCGCACCAGGGCAAAGGCTATGGGCGCAAACTGCACGCCGCCATGCTGGACCGGATGCGCGCAGCAGGAATGTTCGTGGCCACCGTGACTTCCGGGCATGACGATGCCCATGCCACGGCTTTGCGCGCCTATATGCGCGCAGGTTTCACGGGCGCCGTCCCGCAAGTCTCACTCTACCGACCGCTCTGAACGCTCGCGGAGTGCGCGGCGCTGAGGTAGGACCACGCCATGGCGCGCGTGATCCTCTTCAACAAACCCTTCGGGGTGTTACCGCAGTTCACCGACAGCAGTACCGCATCGAGCCCGAGCCCGACGCTCAGTGCCTTCATCCCTGTCCCGGGCGTCTATCCGGCAGGGCGTCTGGACAAGGACAGCGAAGGTCTGATGGTCCTGACCGATGACGGCAAGCTGCAGGCGAGGATCACCAGCCCTCATGCCCGGACGGAGAAGACCTACTGGGCGCAGGTTGAGGGCCTGCCTGACGCGCGCGCGCTGGCGCAACTCCGTCAGGGTCTGATGCTGAAAGACGGCCCCACTCGCCCCGCGGAGGTGCGCGAGATAGCGGAACCCGAGGGCCTCTGGCCGCGTGATCCGCCGATCCGCGTGCGACAGAGCATCCCCGACCGCTGGATCGAGATCACCCTGACCGAAGGGCGCAATCGCCAGGTGCGCCGTATGACAGCGGCCGTTGGGCACCCGACCCTGCGCCTGATACGGGCGCGAGTCGGGCGATGGCGGCTCAGCGACCTCGCGCCCGGCGCATGGCGCGAGGGCTGATCCGCTTCGACTCAAAGGCTCCGCCGTCGCTTAGTCCGGCCGTCCGTCCATCCCGCAACACAGGGTTGTGCTACGCTACCGGTCCCTCGCGTCACGCGGCAGCGGTTTGCGCAAGCGTCGGATAATCGGTGTAGCCCGTCTCATCGCCCCCGTAGAAGGTGTTCTGGTCCGGCGCGTTGAGCGGTGCGCCGGTCCGGTACCGTTCCGGCAGATCCGGGTTGGCGATGAACGGCCGGCCAAAGGCCACGGCGTCGGCATGACCGCTTTCGATGGCCGCGGCAGCGCTGTCCGCATCGTACCCCCCATTGGCAATGTAAGATCCGGAATAGTGTGCCCGCAGACGTTCCAGGATGTCTCTGCCCTCGCTGGTTTCCTCCGCCCCCGGGAATTGTTCGACCACATGCAAATAGGCCAGTCCCGCCTTGTCGAGGGTCCGGTAGACGGCGCTGAACAACGCTTCGGGATCGCTGTCGCCGATATCGTTGAACTGTCCCAATGGCGACAGACGCACACCGATGCGATCCCTTGGCCAGACGGCGGCAACGATGTCGATCACCTCCGACAGAAGGCGGATGCGGTTCTCGATATCGCCACCATAGGCATCGTCGCGCCGGTTCGTGTGGTCCTGCAAGAACTGGTCGAGGAGATAGCCGTTGGCGGCGTGGATCTCGACCCCGTCGAAACCGGCGGCCTTGGCGGCCTCGGCGGCCAGCCGGTATTCTTCCTTGAGCGCGGCGAGACCGTCGGCGGTCAGCGCCTCGGGATGGGATGTGTCTTCGAACCCCGCCGCGGTGAAAGTCTGAGTTTCAGCACGGATCGCGGACGGCGCCACCGGGTTTTGCCCTTCCGGCAGAAGCGAGACATGGCTGATCCGTCCCACATGCCAGAGCTGGAGAATGATACGTCCGCCCGCGGCATGGACCGCATCGGTGATCGCCTTCCATCCGGCGATATGATCATCGTCATGTATACCCGGCGTGTTCAGATACCCCTTTCCCATCGGAGAGATCTGGGTGGCCTCGGAAACGATCAGGCCTGCTCCGGCACGCTGGGCGTAGTAGGTCGCCGCCACGTCCCAAGGCGTGCCGTCGGGCTTCGCCCGGTTACGGGTCAAGGGTGCCATGAGAACTCGGTTGGGCAGCTCCAGCGCGCCCATGTTCGCGGGTCGAAACAGGTGATCAGTGGTCATGCGTATCTCCATTGCCTCGGCAGGAGATAGGGTGCGCAGCGCGGAATGTGCCCTGTGTCAGCTGCGGGTCACGTGTGCAGCGGTGTGCAGTTGACCGCCTTTGCCTCACCGAGACGCTCTGAATGGGTCCCTCCGAAACCCGAAGATCCAGCAAGCTCCGCGACGCACGCGAACAAGACCGCAGGGCTCACGATGGCGGGAGCAGCACGATGCGCGACCGGTGCATGTAGCCGACGATTCCGCCGGCCGTACGCACCTGCCACCAGTTCCCGCCCTGGCTGTGGGTGTAGAACGCCTCGCCCTCATAGACCCGGCCGATGACATCGTAGCTCGTGCCGCCACCGGCGCGAACGTTGGTCCATCCGTCGGAATCCTCTATCCGGGCGACCCGATTGAACAGAAGGGGTGCAGCGGCCTGGGTCTCGGGGACCCTAGCGGGGGTCACGGCACCCTGAGGTCCCACGCCGCAGATGCGGTCGAAGAATGTCGTGGCAACCGACAGGCGGCATTGCCGGCCCTGCTCCAACGCCGAGGGAATGTCCTCGCGCACGATGTTCTCATATTCCTCTTCGCTGAGTCCCGCAGACACTTCGCCTCCCAGATCGGCCAGACGCTTGACCAGACCAGCCAGGTTGGCGTCGATCTGTGCGTCGATCTCCTTTCGGCTTGCGCTGCCGGAGGTGCCTACGAACTCCGCGCAGATCCCTTCGGCGAAATCGACAACCTTCAGATAGCAGTCGCCCTGAGCGCCCGCCGATCCGGCGGTCAGAAGGAAACCCGCCAGAACCCATCCCATTCGAGGTCGCATCGTATCTGTCCCGGTCTGTTTTCCTTGAGTAAACCCCGGCGCGGCAAAGCCGTCCAGTCTTCGCTTCGCTGCTGGACGCCCCCCGCCGCAGCGCCTATCCCGCTGTCGATGCGCGAAATGAGGCCCAAAACATGATCCCCCGCTATTCCCGTCCCGACATGGTCGCCCTCTGGTCGCCCGAAACGAAGTTCCGCATTTGGTATGAGATCGAGGCCTATGCCTGCGATGCGCAGGCCGATCTTGGCGTCATCCCGCGCGCAAATGCCGAGGCTGTGTGGACAGCCCGTGACACGGCCTTCGATATCAACCGCATCGACGAGATCGAGCGCGAGACCAAGCACGATGTGATCGCGTTTCTGACGCACCTGGCCGAAGTCGTGGGCCATGATGAGGCACGCTTCGTGCATCAGGGCATGACTTCGTCGGACGTGCTGGACACCTGTTTCAACATTCAGCTCACCCGCGCCGCCGACATTCTGATCGCTGATCTGGAGGCGCTGCTGGAGGCGCTCAAAAGGCGGGCTCTGGAACATAAGGACACCGTGCGGATTGGCAGGTCCCACGGCATCCACGCCGAGCCTACGACCATGGGCCTGACCTTCGCGCGCTTCTATGCCGAGATGGATCGCAACCTTGCCCGGATGCGCGCCGCGCGGGCCGAGATCGCGACCGGCGCGATCAGCGGCGCTGTGGGCACGTTCGCCAATATCGACCCCGCCGTAGAGGCCCATGTCTGCGCCAAGCTGGGGCTGACGCCGGAGCCCATCAGCACCCAGGTCATCCCGCGCGACCGCCACGCGATGTTCTTTGCCACGCTTGGCGTCATCGCGTCGTCGATCGAGAACATCGCGGTGGAAATCCGCCATATGCAGCGCACCGAGGTGCTGGAGGCTGAAGAATTCTTGTCCAAGGGCCAAAAGGGCTCCAGCGCGATGCCGCACAAGCGCAATCCCGTTCTAACCGAAAACCTCACCGGCCTCGCGCGTCTTGTCCGCGGCATGGTCACGCCGGCGCTGGAGAACGTGGCGCTCTGGCACGAGCGCGACATCTCGCACAGTTCGGTGGAGCGGATGATCGGCCCGGACGCGACGGTCACGCTCGACTTCGCGCTCGCCCGGCTGACGGGCGTCATCGATAAGCTGGTGATCTATCCCGACCGGATGATTTCCAACATGAACAAGTTCCGCGGGCTCATCCATTCGCAGCGCATGCTTCTGGCTCTGACCCAGGCCGGCGTGAGCCGCGAGGACGCCTACCGGCTTGTGCAGCGCAATGCGATGAAGGTCTGGGAAGAGGACAAGGACTTCCAGACGGAACTCCTGGCCGATTCGGATGTGCGCGCAGCGCTGTCGGAGGCCGAAATCGCTGAAAAATTCGACCTCGGTTACCACACCAAGCATGTAGATACGATTTTCCGACGGGTTTTCGCCGACGACTGAGGACGGGACCTTGCCGGAAGGGCAAGTCGTGTTACCGTTCAACCGTCTGACCAAAGGAGACAGAGACCATGACGAAGACGCTTCTGACGGCCCTTGCCCTCTCCATTCTGCCCGGTTTTGCGATGGCCGCGGGTTGCAACTATGGCGCCGGCCCAAAACAGACGACCGTAAGCACCTGCGCCGACGGCCAGATCTACGACACCGCGACCCAGACCTGCGTGGACAGCGTCGCCTCCTGATCTTTTCGCGGCGGAACGACGGGTTCCGCCGCAATTCGACCCAGGGCCGGTAAGCCCCTCTTAAGCAAGCTCTGCAAAGTTGCCGAACAGAAGCAGAACGTTGAGAGGTTTCCGGTGAATCGTTCGAGTCCTGCGCCCGCGGGCGCATCCACGCCGTCGCTCCCCAAACCCTTCCTGACCAAGCGCCGCAAGGCGGCGATCATCGTGCGGCTGTTGCTCCGCGAGGGGGCGGATCTGTCGCTCATGGATCTGCCGGAATCGATGCAGATCGACCTGACCCACGAGATGGGTGCACTCCGCGCCGTCGACCAGACAACGCTCGATTCCGTGGTTCACGAGTTTCTGAGCGAGCTCAATCAGATCGGAGTGGCCTTTCCCGGCGGTCTTGAAGGAGCGCTGGACGAGGTCGCCCATGCGATCAGCCCAAATTGCGCGAGCCGTATCCGGCGCGACGCCGGTGTACCGGTAATCGCCGATCCCTGGGGATTTCTCGGCGGTCTCGACAATGAGAAACTGAGCGGTGTGCTCGCTGCGGAAAGCACCGAGATCGCCGCCGTGATCCTGTCGAAACTGCCGGTCGGCAAATCCGCAGAGGTGCTCGCCCTCCTGCCCGCGGATCGTGCCCGCGCGATCAGCTATGCGGTGTCGCGCACCGGGGTGATCGCGCCGCAGACGGTGCAGTCCATCGGCGCCGCCCTCGCCGAACAGATGCTCGCGCAGCCGGCCATCGCATTCGACGACGGTCCGGTCGGACGGCTCGGTGCCATCCTCAACTCCTCCGCAGCGGCGACCCGCGAGGATGTGATCACGGGATTGGAACAGACCGATCAGGCCTTTGCCAAGGAGGTCAAGAAGGCGATCTTCACTTTCTCCAACATCCCGCAACGGATCGACCCCAAGGACATCCCGAAGATCACCCGCGCCGTCGACCAGGGCCTGCTGATCGGCGCGCTCGCCGCCGCCGAGACAGCCTTTCCGGACGCAGCCACCTACGTGCTGGACAACATGTCGCAACGCATGGCGGCGCAGCTGCGCGACGAGATCGAAGGGCTCGGTCCGGTGAAGCCCGTCGACGGCGAGGCCGCAATGACGGCCGTGATCGCGGCGATCCGGGACATGGAGGCGGCGGGCGAACTGGCGTTGCGCGCCGACCCCGAGGACGCCTGAGGCGACGCCGGTCTCTGTTGTTCCCCGGCGAGGGGTTTTCTATAGCATGCCCGAGATGTCACGCGCGGATATGAAGCCGTCCGGCGCGCGATCCAAAGAAGGACGAGGCGCATGCAAAAAGGCGCGGGAGCGCACGCTGCTCCCCCCACCGCAGCAGAGGTCAAAGGCACGAGCATTCAAGGCCGGCTGACCGGTCTGGTCATTGTAACGATGTTCCGACTGCCGCGTCTGTTGCCCTGGCGCGCGCGACTGGCGACAGCCGATTTTCTCATGGCCTGGGTCTTTGCGCCCCTCGCCGGATACCGCGCGAGGATCCGTGCGAACCTTGCTTTGGCGCGCCCGGACATTCCAGAGCGCGAGATCCGTCGCCTTTGCCGACGCGTTCCGGGAAATGTCGGGCGTTTCATCACCGAAGTCACCTCGGTCGATGATTTCAGGGCGCGTGTTTCTCCCTTGCCGATGACGGGCGACGGGGTGGAAACCCTTCTTGGCGCGCTCGATGAAAAACGTCCCGTGATCATGGTCAGCGGCCATTTCGGGAACTTCGATGCGGTGCGGGTCGCGCTAACACATCGCGGATACGCGATCGGCGCGCTCTACCGTCCCCATGACGACCCTTATGTCGATTCCCACTATACCGCGATGCTGTCGGGCATTGCCGAACCGATCTTTCCCAAGGGTCGGCGCGGCCTTGGAGCGATGCTCAAGTTCCTGCGCCAGGGAAATGCGCTGGCCATTCTCGTCGACCAGCATGTCAAAGACGGCGCCGCGCTGACCTTCTTCGGGCAACCCGCCGCCACGACACTCTCCGCGGCAGAAATGGCGCTCAAGTACGACGCGCTCCTTGTGCCCGCTTTTGGTATCCGGCGCGGCGAGAGTTTCGACGTTGTGATCGAGCAGCCCATTCCCCAGGGCACCCCCGAAGAGATGATGCAGGCCGTCAATGACAGCCTGGAGGCAAGGATCCGCACTGATATGGACCAGTGGCTTTGGATCCATAGACGTTGGAAGCTGGCCGGCGGCTGACGGCTCGGGTCAGGCCCGCGACAAGACGCTCTCGGGGCGCGCGCGCATGAGGGTCGCGGTAATGCTGCCCGCCAGAACCGCCTTGATCGCATCGCCGGGCAAAAAGGGCGTGGCCAGAAATGCCGCTTCGCCAAAGCTCTTGTCCAGGGTGAGCGCCATCCCGGCGATCCCCGGCAAATAAAGCGCCACAATCCCGCCAAGGGCCGCACCGAGGCTTGCCGCCCAAAAGACCGGGATGTTCCGCATTTTCTCCGTCACCCAGCCCGCCACAAAGGCCGCGATCGGAAAGCCGATGAGAAACCCCGCGGTGGGCGACACAAAAAGCCCCAGCCCGCCGCGCCCGCCGGCCAGAAGGGGGAGGCCAAGCGCCACAAGCGCGACGAAGAGAAGCACTGCCAGAGCGCCGCGACGGGCACCGAGCACGGTACCACAGAGCATCACCCCCAGGCTCTGCGCGGTGATGGGCACTCCGGTTGCCAGTGTAATCTTCGGGATGAGCCCAAGCGCCGCAATCAGCGCGGCAAAAAGGGCGATACTCACGAAACTGCGCTCCATCCGGACGCTTACTCCTTGGATCCGTCAATGCCGCCTCGGGCGCGCAGCGCCTCGGCGACATGGTCGGCGTCATCTATCGCCGCGAGGGCAAGAGGTGCAAGCATCTGCCATCCGGCGCGTCGCGGCGCGCGGGCGCGCCAGGCTTCGGCCAGCTGAGAGCCGCGCATACCCAGGAGTGGGGTGAACCGCACGACCAGCGCCAGCGCCAAGCCGAACCGGTGCGGCTTCAGTCCCAGCCGCCGCAACGGAGATGCCGCACGTGTGACCGCGTCAGTGAGATCGTCGAGGCGACTTGTCATCGTGACGAGGTTGGCAAATCCGACCGCCGCGAGGAGCTGCAATGCCACCGCTGCCCCGGCGCGCGGCGTTCCGGTGATCCCGTGCCAAACTGCAATCAGCAGCAAAAAGGGCCAGAGCACCCTCAATCCGCGCAGGCCCTCGCGCAGGAACGCAATGCCTGGGAGCGCGTAGAGTCCGAGCAGAAGCAGACAGGCCACCGTAGAAAGCAGGATCGAGCCTGCAGAGAACAGAACCGCGGTCACGATGCAGACCGCCAGCAGTTTGGGGCCGGCTGGCCAGTGGTGGTAGGGTGTAGGCGTTTCAGATGTCAGAGAGAGCATCGCCATTCCCCTGCCGTTGCATCTCCGCTTCAAAGCAGGGCAGAACCTCGCCCGGCGGGCCATCCGCGGCGATCCGCCCGCCATCGATCCAGAGCACACGATCATAATCCGGGAGCGTTTCGGTCTGGTGCGTGATCTGCACGATTGCCTGCTCGAGTCCGCGCAGTTCCCGCTCCAGATGGATGCGTGTGGGCAGATCGAGACCGGCGAAAGGCTCATCGAGAACGATGACGCGTGGCGCCATCGCGAGGACCGCCATCAGACAGAGCAGATGCCGCTGGCCCTGACTGAGAATAAAGGTTGAGCGCTCTGCCCAATTGCTGCGTCCGAAGCGCGCGAGGATGGCCTGAGCGCCCGCCGCCGCGGTCGCCTTGTCCTGCCCCAATTGGCGCAGGCCGAAAGCGAGCTCCTCCTGAACCGTGGTAAACAGGATCTGGTGATCGGGGTTCTGGAATAGAACGCCGATGACGCCGACCGCGCCCTTGCGGTCCTTGGCCACATCGATCCCGTCTATCCGAACCGTGCCCTCGTCCGGCTCAATCAGCCCCGCCATGAGCCGTGCCAGCGTGGACTTGCCCGAGCCGTTACGTCCAACGACACCGATACGCTGCTCGGTGAGCGACAGCGACAGGGGCGCGATGATCTCGCGCCCCCCCCTGGCATAGCTTACGGATTCGAATTTGATCTCAGCGGTCACGGGGCGCGGGCTCTTGGAACGGTCCGCGCCTCCTAAAGCCCCCGCACGCTGATTGCTAGCCGTAGACGATGTTTGGTAACCAGGTGATCACCTGTGGATAGATCATACAGATCACCAATCCCACGAGCTGGATGAACAGGAACGGCAAGGCCGATTTGAAGATATCGCTCATCGGAATGTAGTCCGGCGCCACGCCACGCAGATAGAAAAGCGCATAGCCGAAGGGCGGCGACAGGAAGCTCATCTGCATGTTCACCAGGTAGAGCACACCGAACCACAGCACCAGATCGTTGGGATCGTCGAGACCGAAGGCGGCGGCCCCCAATGCCTTGATGATCGGCACAAAGATCGGCACGCAGAGCAGCAGGATGCCGACCCAGTCGAGGAACATCCCCAGCACCACCAGCAGGATCTGCATCAGGATCAGGATACCCCAGGGGCCAAGACCCGTGGCTGCAAGACTGTCCTGCACGAACTGCTGGCCACCCTCGAGCACATAGAGCCCGACAAAGATCGTTGCCCCGAACATGATCCAGATGACCATGGCGGAGGCCTTGAGCGTGGTGATGCAGGCCTCTCGCACGGTGGGCCAGTCGAGCTTGCGGTGGATGGCCGCAACGATGAAGGCGCCGAAGGTACCGATGCCGGCGGCCTCGACCGGGGTGGCGACGCCCGAAAAGATGACGCCGAGCACGATCACGATAAGGGCAATGGGCGCCGACATCTTGCTGAGCAGACGGAGCTTTTCGCGGGTGCTCACGCGCTCTTCCACCGGGATCGGGGGGCCCAGCTGCGGATTGATGTAGCAGCGCATGGTGACGTAAGCGATGTAGAGACCCGAGAGCATCAGGCCGGGGATCACCGCGCCGATGAAGAGCTCGCCCACCGATTGTTCGGCCACGACCGCATAGATGATTGCCAGGATCGACGGCGGGATCAGGATGCCCAGCGTTCCGCCGGCCATGATCGAGCCCATGGCGATCTTGGGGTCATAGTGCCGCCGCAGCATCGCCGGAAGTGCAATGATCCCCATGGTCACCACAGCCGCGCCGATTACGCCCACCATCGCGGCAAGCACGGTCGAGGCGATGATGGTCGCCGAGGCCAGCCCGCCTTTCACGCCGCCCAGGACCCGGTAGATCACATCGAACATGTCGTTGATAATGCCTGCCCTTTCCAGCATCGCCGCCATGAAGATGAAAAGCGGGATCGCCGAGAGCTGATAGTTGGTCATCAGCGGAAAGATACGGCTCGGCACGATGTTGAGCGCGTTCGCGTCACCCAGAATGAACAGGAACACACAGGCCAGTCCGCCCGTGACGAAGGCGAGCGGCAGACCGGCCATGAGCAACCCCAGGAGGCTGCCGAACATGATGAGCGTCAGCCACCCGATTTCAATTTCGAGACCCATTGCTCAGTGCTCCCGCGTGACTTCGCGGATGTCCTTGGCCAGCTTGGACACCCCTTGAAGGACGAGCAGCAGCCCGCCCAGAACCATGACCCACTTCATGGGCCAGAGCGGGACTTCCCACTCGTTGAAACTAATCTCACCCCAGCGGATCGCCGGATCCGTGATCTGCGCCAGATCGAACCGCGCTATCATCTCGTTCGTCGGGATCTCGCCCCGCGCCCACATTGACAACACGCCGTTGCCGGTCGGCACCGCAATCGCGTCCATCGCGAAGATGTACGAGGTCACCAGCAACGTACCCGCGAAGATAAAGAAGAAGACCGACGTGAAGAGGTCGACCCACGCTTTCCGCCGTTTCGACCAGTTGGCGTAGAAGATATCCACGCGCACATGGGTCTCGGTCAGCATCGCATAGGAGCCCGCGATCAGGTACTGCATGCCGAACATCAGATACATGCCCTCATGCGCCCAGTTGGTGGGGCTGTTGAAGACATACCGGGCGATCACCTCATAGTAGTAGACCAGCACCGCGATCACGGCCCAGTAGGCGGTGAACTCGCCCGCAAAGAGCGACAACCGATCGATCCAGTTGGTGGCGTACTCCTCATCGGATTTGCGGCTGTCATCGTCGGCATGGACCGGTTCGTCGGGCTCCGGCGGCTCCAGCCGGGCCCACACATTCGCCTGCGCGACGAGGCCCGGAATGCGCGTCGCGTCGATCAGCATCAGCGCGAGAATGGCGTAGAATGTGTAACCGGCCGCATTGTCCCACATCGTGCGTCGGTTTTCGGCTGCGGTCGCGGCCTCGCGGATCTCTTCGAGCGAGGCTTGCGCCTCGTCCAGCCGCGCCTGTCCGGTCTCGATCGTGCCCTGCGCGCGCTCGAGCCGACGCTCGGCGCTGCGGCGCGCGAAACTGCCCTCTTCGGTCTCCCCGACAGCGGCGCGCAGCCCGTCGAGCTCTTCTTGCGCCGTTGCGACGCGCGGCTCTTCGCGGGCAATCACACGCTCGGCGGCCCTCACCTGGTTGAGATAGTCGGATTCGATGCCGCGCGCCTGCCCCTCCTGCCCGTTCGCATAGAGCACGAAGAGAAAGAGCGGCAGATAGACAAAGCCGAGCATGCTCTTGAGGTAGAATCTGTGCAGCCCCAGAAATCCGCCCGCAAGCCAGATCGCGTAGGCCAGCGGGATCGAGTATCCTGCGGAAGAGGGTTTCGGTCTGCGCGCCAGCACCATCGCGATCAGGGGGAAGACGATGAGGCTCACCCAGTAGAGCCAGTGCGGCAGCGTGAAGCTGAGACCGGGCATCGGATATCCTAACTTTTGGGAATCTTGTGATGCCAGGCGCTCACCCGGCAACAGAAAGTCGGCGGGGGCAGACCCCGCCGTATGGCATCGTGTCAGGCCGGGGGCACGCGATCACGCGCACGCCCCCGGGCCGGGATCAGTCGTCCCCGTCGAGTGTAAGACCTTCGACCTGCTCTGGCGTCACGTAACCGAGCGAGCCCGACATCATGTAATCGAGCTGGATCTTGAACACGCGGGCCGCGTCCGGATCGCGGTTCGCATAGGCAAACCAGATCGGGACGGCGACCTCTGTCATCAGTTCGACATCGTCCTGCGTGAGCCGCGTGATCTCCGTCCCGTCTTCCTCGAACTTGCCCCAGGCCTCCTGGTCCGCCTTCTGGATCGCGGCATGGTGCAGGTCCGAATAGACATGGGTTTCCATCTCGACGAACTGCTTCATCTCGGGGCTCAGGGCGTCCCAGGACTCTTGTCCGACGGTGATGTCCATCAGGTCGACCGGCTGGTAGAGCGACATGAAGCCCGGAGGTCCCATGGAGATGTAGTCGGTCACCTGGCTGAAGCCGAGCGCGTAGTTCACCGCAGGCCCGACAAAGTCGGCAGCGTCGATGGTGCCTTTTTCCAGCGCCGGGAAGATCTCCGACCCGGGCAGAACCGTTGTTTCGGCGCCAAGCTCGCTGAACACCTCGGCGACCATGCCACCCGGCATCCGCATCTTCAGGCCGGCAAAGTCATCAAGCGACCGGATCGGAACCTTGGAATGGATGATGTTCGGGCCGTGGTGGACCGGGCCGACAAAGACCATGCCCTGCTTGGCATAGAGCTCGCGCGCGATGTCGAGGCCGCCGAGCGCATAGAAGAACACGTCCCATTCCCCGGGCTGGCGCAGACCAAGCGGATAGGATGTCAGGAACGTCGCCGCCGGGATGATCCCCTGGGCATAGATGGTGAACGGGTTGACCGCGTCCAGAACCCCGTTCTTCACCGCATCGTAGAGTTGGAAGTCACCGACGACGTCGTTGGCACCGAAGGACTGGAAGGCCAGCTCGCCGCCAGTCTTCTCCTCGATCGTGTCGCACCAATCCTTGAAGGTCTGCAGCCCGATTCCGCCAGAATGGCTTGTCTGGATCTTCCATGTCGTGCCAGCTGCCTGAGCACCTGCAATGTGAGGCGCAGCCAGCGCACCGGCGCTGGCACCGGCAAGCGTGCGCAGCGCGGCGCGACGGGTGGATGTTCGTTTGAGCATATAGCCCTCCCTTTGGGTTGCGAGGGTTCAGGCCATCGTTCTGCGACCGTTCCACCCTTCTGATGCGACCATATGTCAAAACTTGTCAGATTGGTAAAGTTTTTTTTCCAAAATTCGTGATTGCCGTGGCGGGAGCTTCCGTTGACACGGGTAATGTGACGGCAGTTCAACGACCCGGGAGGTCGCGTTACGCCCCTACCCGGCAGGCCTTCTTGCGTGCTACCTGCTGCTGCAGCTGCACGTTCCGCGGAGAGAGTAATGAGCGTACCCGATCACCCCGACCGCATATCGGCGCGGCGGACATTCTGCGGAATTTCCTGAAATGGCAAAGGGTACTGGCCGGCAACCCCATCACGTCAAGACGATCAACCTCGCGCTTCAGGGCGGCGGCGCACATGGCGCGTTCACATGGGGTGTGCTCGACCGGATGTTCGAAGAGGATCCGCTCTGGATCGAGGCGATCTCGGGCACCAGCGCAGGCGCGATGAATGCCGTGGTCGCGGCCCAGGGAATGTACGACAATGGCGCCGCCGGCGCGCGGGAGGCCCTGACGGAATTCTGGTGGCAGGTGTCGGAGGCCGGACGCGGCAGCCCGATCCAGCGCAGCCCGATAGACATCTGGATGGGCAACTGGTCGCTGGATACCAGCCCGGGATATCTGATGATGGACCTGCTGAACCGGCTGGCGTCGCCCTACGATCTCAACCCGTTCGACTTCAATCCTCTGCGCGACGTGGTGCGCGACTTCGTGGATTTCGAGGTCAAGGTCGCGGGCGAAGACGACATGGAGGTCTTTCTGTCGGCCACCAATGTCGAAACCGGCCGGGTCCGCGTGTTTCGCCGCCATGAGATCACGCTGGACGTGGTGATGGCCTCCGCCTGCCTGCCCTTCATGTTCAAGGCGGTCGAAATCGATGGCAAACCCTATTGGGACGGGGGCTATATGGGCAACCCGGTGCTCTTTCCCTTTGTCGATTACAGCCCCTGTTCGGACGTGCTGATCGTCCAGATCAATCCGCTGGTCAGGCCAGGCACGCCGCAGAGCGCCCGCGACATCCTCAACCGCGTGAACGAGATCACCTTCAACGCCTCGCTGCTGCGCGAGTTGCGCAGCTTCGATTTCGTCAATCGGTTGATCGAGGAAGGCCGCCTGCCGCCGGACCATCCGCGCGCCATCCGGATGCACATGATCGACGGTGCCGACGAGATGCTGAAGCTCTCGGCCTCCTCCAAGATCAATGCCGAATGGTCATTCCTGACCCATCTGCGCGATGTCGGCCGCGCGGCCGCCGACGACTGGCTGAACCGAAACTTCGATCAGATCGGCACGCGCTCGACACTCGATATGCGCTCCATGTTCGACGATATCGGCGGAGTTCACCACGGATGAGAACAACGATGCCGAGGGAACGTGCGGGCCCGGTCCAGTGCCGCAACAGAGTGACGCGTCACAGCATATGGGGAGCGGCTCATGGCTGACGAACGCTGCGCCGATGTGCTCACCCGCCGCCTCTATGACGCTGGGTGCCGCTATGCTTTTGGCATGCCCGGCGGAGAGGTCCTGACGTTGATCGATGCGCTGGAACGCGCTGGCATCCGGTTCGTTCTGGTCAAACATGAAAACGCCGGCGGCTTCATGGCCGAGGGGACATGGCACCGGACCGGTGCACCGGGCATCCTGGTCGCCACGGTCGGGCCCGGCGCGATGAACGGCGTCAACAGCGTCGCCAACGCCGATCAGGATCGCGTGCCGCTCATCGTTCTGACCGGCTGCATCGATGCGGCGGAGACCGAAACCTATACCCACCAGGTGCTGGACCATCGTGCGGTCTTTGCACCGATGACGCGGGCGCAGTTCACCCTGTCCCCCGGCGCGGCCCATGTCATCGCCGACAAGGCCGTCCGCATCGCGACCGAAGGCCGGCCCGGCCCCGTCCATGTCGATGTCCCGATTTCGATTGCCGATGCGCCGCCTGGCCCCTCGCCCCACCTGCCGCCCTACAGCGCGGCTTTGCCTCTGGCACCGGCGCCAGGCGCCGGGCTGGATGCGGCGCGCGCCGCGCTGGCGAGCGCCCGGCGGCCTCTGGTCGTGGCCGGGCTCGATGCGGTCAACGAAGGGGCCGCGGGTCCCATCGCGGCATTTTGCGAAGCTTTCGGAGCTCCGCTCATCACCACTTACAAGGCAAAGGGGCTGCTGCCGGAAGACCACCCGCTCGCTCTCGGCGGGGCCGAACTGTCGCCCAAGGCCGACAAGCTGTTGCTGCCGCTGGTGGACAAGGCCGATGTCGTTGTGGCGCTCGGCTATGATCCGATCGAGATGCGCACCGGCTGGCAGGACCCCTGGGAT
Organism: Pseudomonadota bacterium; assembly: GCA_039184415.1. Taxonomy (GTDB): domain Bacteria; phylum Pseudomonadota; class Alphaproteobacteria; order Rhodobacterales; family Rhodobacteraceae; genus JANSYP01. The sequence goes on along the minus strand of JBCDBB010000012.1, from coordinate 5,597 downwards.
CCGTCCCGGCAGACGGTGATCGACATCGCCGCCGCTCCCAATCGCCATGGCATGCACCGGGCGAGCCACGACATTCTTGGCGGATGCGTCGAAAGCCTCGCTGTGCTGACGGAGGGCCTCGAACCGGGCGAGACCTGGACGGACGGCGAAATCGCCGAGACCCGCTCGGGCCTGGCGCAGGCCTTTCCGGAGAACGAGCCCTGGGGCCCCGGCGCGGTGATTGCTGAAACCCGCGCCGCCATGCCCGCTGGAACGCTCGCGACCGCCGACAGCGGCGCCCACCGGATCCTGTTGTCGCAGATGTGGCGCTGCGATGAGCCGCGGGGGCTGATGCAATCCTCCGGGCTCTGCACCATGGGCTGTGCCCTGCCGCTGGCAATGGGCGCGAAGCTCGCGGATCCGGACCGAGCGGTGGTCGCCTTCATGGGCGATGCAGGCTTCCTGATGGTTGCAGGTGAGTTGGCCACGGCGGCCGAGTTGGGGATCGCCGTCATCGCGGTCGTCTTCGTCGATGCGAGCCTGGCGCTGATCGAGATGAAACAGCGGTCCCGTCAGATGACCAACCGCGGTGTGGATTTCTCCCGCCATGATCATGCGGCCATCGCCCGAGCCTTTGGCGGTCACGGCGAAACCGTGCGCGACCGGACCGGCCTGCGCGCGGCTCTGAACGCGACACAAGGCCGAACCGGCTTTACCCTGATCGCCGCCGAGATCGACCGGGGTGCCTATGATGGACGCATTTAGACGTCACCATCCCGTCAGGTTCGGCCGATAACCGCCGGTTTTGGCGGTGAAGTTGCGGGATGGGCCACACGCGCGCTCACATCCGCGTGGATCGGCTGTCACACGCTTCGCGTAGGGGCAATGTCGGGGGTATAGAAGACGCACCGAAATTCGTGCGCGCGAGGACCATTGCCATGCACTATGATCGAAGCGGCGCGCCCATCGCTCTGACCGACAGCGCCTCGGCGGCCCATTGGGACGCGATGACCGCAGCCTTTCTGGCCCATGGGCGCAGCACACCCGATCATCTGGCGGCCGTCATCGCGGCCGAGCCTGAGCTCGCGCTTCCGGTCGCGGTCAAGGGTCTCTTCTGTGTCATGCTGGGCCGCCGCGAGATGACCGAAGCGGCGGTCGGCGCGGCGCGGGACGCCCGGCGGCTCATGGATGCAGCCGCCGATTGTCCGCGCACCCGGCACTTTCTCAAGGCGCTTGAGCGGTGGCTTGCCGGCAATCCGCCCGGCGCGATTGCCGCGTTGGAAGAACAGCTCACCGCCTGTCCGTCGGATACGCTGGCTGCCAAGATCGTTCACGGCATGCGCTTCATGATCGGCGATTCTGCCGGCATGCTGCGCTCGGTCGAGCGGGTGCTGCCGGCCCATGGCGCGGACCACCCCTATCGCGGCTACCTTTTGGGCTGCCGCGCCTTTGCGTTGGAGGAGACCGGGACCTATGCGGCGGCAGAGACCAGCGGCAAGGAGGGTCTGGCGCTTGCCCGCGACGACGCCTGGGGGCTGCACGCCGTCGCCCATGTCCACGACATGACCCACCGGCCCGATGAAGGCATCGCGCTGATCGAAGCCCATCCGGAAAGCTGGGAAGGGTGCAACAATTTCCGCTACCATGTCTGGTGGCACAAGGCTCTGCTGCATCTGGATCGGGGGGAGATCGCGGTTGTGCTTGATCTCTATGATCGCAGGATCCGCGCCGACCAGACGGATGACTACCGCGACATCGCCAACGCAACCTCGCTTCTGATGCGGCTCGAGCTCGAAGGCGCCGCTGTCGGCGACCGCTGGGACGAACTGGCCGCCCTGGCAGAGCGCCGCTGCGAGGATGGTGAGCTGATTTTTGCCGATCTGCACTACATGCTGGCGCTCATGGGCGGCGCCCATTCAGATTCGGCTGCCCGTCTGGAAAGATGTATCGCGAAACGGGCAGGCCTTGGCACGCCGATGGGCGCCATCGCGGACGATCCGGGGCGCGCGGCGGTCGCCGGGCTGGCGGCGTTCGGCGAGGGCCGCTATGACGCGGCCTTTCAGAACCTGTCCGTGGCGATGCAGGGGCTTCAGCGTATCGGTGGCAGCCATGCGCAACGGGACGTATTCGACCGCATGACCATCGACGCGGGTCTCCGTGCTGGTCAGTTCGACGCAGCAGAACGTATGCTCAAGGCGCGTGCCGCCAAGCGCGCCGGCGCCTTGGACAGTTTCGCCGATACCCGGCTCGCCCGGATCAGAGCGGCACGGTCCGACAGTTTGAGCGTACCGGCGCAATAATGCCGCGCTGCAGCGTGGCCTGGACCATGTTAATGCGCTGACGAGCGCAAAAGGAAAGAGACCGACAACCATGAGCATTGCCGATCCCGGAGCGAGCCTATCCTCACCGGCGCGGCCGTCCTCTCCGATCCTGAGTGGTGCCCGCGATCCAAGGCTCGATTTCTTTCGCGGGCTGGCGATGTTCATCATCCTGGTCGCGCACACGCCGGGAAACTTCCTGACCCTCTGGATCCCCGCGCGCTTCGGCTTTTCGGACGCCACGGAGATCTTTGTGTTCTGTTCGGGCATGGCCTCGGCGATCGCCTTCGGTCGCGTGTTCCGTGACCGCAGTTTCGCCATGGGCACGGCACGGGTCGTGTACCGGATCTGGCAGGTCTATTGGGCCCATATCTGCCTGTTTTTCGCGACGGCGGCGATGCTGGCCTGGGTCGACAGCACCGGGCAGTTCGAGCGGGTCTTTACCGCGCGTCTGAACCTATTGCCGTTCTTCGACGACAACCCGGCGCAACAGCTCGTCGGGCTGATGACGCTCACCTATGTGCCCAACTATTTCGACGTTCTGCCGATGTATCTGGTGGTGCTGGCGATGATGCCCATCGTCATGGCACTGTCCCGGATCTCAGCCAATGCCGTGTTTGCCTTCATCGGGCTGGTCTGGCTTGCCGCCAATCTCGACCTGATCTGGCTCCCGGCGGAGCCGTGGTCCGACCGCGAGTGGTTCTTCAACCCGTTTGGCTGGCAGCTGATCTTTTTCACCGGATTCGCCTTCATTATGGGCTGGCTTCCGACGCCTCCGGTAAATCGCAAGCTCGTCTCCATCGCCCTCGCCTTCGTGATCCTGACGATCCCGTTTGCCTATTTCCGGATCCACGGCCAGGTCGAGGCGATCGGCGAGGCGCGCGAAGCGATCCGCTTTCTCTGGACCAAGACCGATTTCGGGCTCTTCCGTTACCTACACTTTTTGTCTGTGGCCTATTTGGCATGGGCGGCAGTGGGCCCCCGCGGCGCTCGGCTCATCCCGAAAACCGAAAGTGTCCTTGCCGATCTGTGGATGGTCATCCTGAACGCGATCCTGAAGGTCGGTCAGCAATCGCTCGCCGTCTTTGTTTTCTCGATGTTCCTCGCCCAGGCGCACGGCGTGCTGCTCGATGCCATCGGCCGTACGACGCTTACTGTCTGGCTCGTCAATCTCTGGGGCTTTTTCCTGCTGGTCGTCTGCGCCCACACCGCAGCCTGGTTCAAGGGCCAGCCCTGGCGCAAGAAACCTGCCTAGAGGCCTTCGTACCAGTCGAGCACCAGGTCCGACCATCCGGCGGGCACGATATGGCCGCCGGGGAAAAGCGCCAGTTCGAGCGCCGCACCGTCGCTACAGCGTTCCCAGACCCGCCGCCAATACTCGGCGCTGATTTCGAAACTGTCCGCGCGCATCGCATCGCAGCCATTGGTGTCGCGCCAGATCTCGAAGGCGGCAAAGACATCGCCCTGTGCAATCTGACCGTCCCGGAGGTAGCGACCCTCCAGCGGCACGGTCGTGTCCGTCCAGCCATGGGTGTGCAGAAGCCGCACCGGACCTTCGCAGGTCTCCGGATGGGGGCGCCAGAAATTGCCGCCGAGCGGGGCATAGGCGTCAAAGGCTTCCGGACTCACGCATGCCGCGTAGGCCGTCATCGATCCACCAATGGAAAAGCCCGACAGGATGACCTGCTCGGGATCTACTCCGTGTTTCTCGACTGCGTCGGCGATCACCCCTTCCAGAAAAGCCACCTCGTCGCGTGCTTCGGGCCAGTCTGGGTGAAAGGACCAGGTGCGACCGTTCCCGTTGCTGCGTGGCACACCATCGGGGGCGATGAACGCGTAGCCACGCTCCAGGATCGGCGGTGAAATACTGCCATTGCCGATGGCGTTTCCCCCGCTGCTGCCCCAGCCATGCAGGAAGAGGACCGCAGGAAGCGGACCCGAGGCATCCGCCGGCAGGGCGATGTGGTAGCTGCCGCCTTCGATTTCGCAGGCCGCATCGCTGGCATCTGCACAGCCGGCCGCAGCGGGCGTAGCAGCAAACGCGGCCAAGACCGCGCAGGACAAGAGTGCTTCTGATTTCATACTGGATTCACCGGAAGTCCACGTTTCAACCACCCCGGCCCCGCGAAAGAGCCGATCATCCCCTCGGGCACGTCGATGATGTTGGTAAACCCGGCCGAAGTCAGTGCCTTGCTGAGCCTGGCTGAGCGCACACCGCGGGCGCAGATGATCGCAACCGGGCGGCTGCGATCCCCCTGGGCCATATCATCCAGCATCTCGACGAAGTCAGGGCGGCGCATATCCAGCATCCGTGCGCCTTCGCCGACCCCGGTCGCCTGCCATTCCTCGGGCGTTCGGATGTCAATCAGCAGGATGTCGCCCCGAGTCGCGGCGCGATGGGCCTGAACCGCATCCAGCTGATCACCGTAATACCGCCAGCGCACTCCGAAAAGGTAGGCGCCGCCCAGAAACAGGACACCCGCCCCGCCCAGAAGGGCGCGGCGGGCAACTGGCTTTCGTCGGGTTTCCGTCATCGAGGCGACTCTTGTAGATGTGTCGCCGCCAAAGTGCCGGAGCCGCCGTGTATTTCCAGATCAGTTGGACAGCGGTGCCGAAGACGTGAACTTGGGAATGACGTTGGTCGACGCAGGCTCGGGCTCGATCGACACCCAGTTCGTTTCGGCCAGGTCGATATTTCCGGGGATATCTTCCTCCCAGAAGCCAACCACGTTTTCGGTGATGTTCAGGAACAGCTTGCCGTCGACGATCCGCCAGAGATTAGGGTTGCCCGGCACCTTGCCGCCCTTGGAGACGCCATAGGCGCAGTGGCCGTCATACTGCGGCGCGTAGGCGTCGGGATCGGCGAGAAACGTGTCGCGATTTTCCTCGGTCGCGAAGGCGAATGTTGCGCCGTTATGCTCGGCAGTGATGTCAGAGCGTCCCGGAACGCCTGCAGGCTGCGGAGAGCCGACCGGGGCTTGCTCGAGGCTGAAATAGGCGACCGGATCATAGCCGGAGACGGCAAAACCGGTTCCGTCGATATACTGGTCTCCGGCAAAGGCCGCGGTCGAGGTGAGCAGGGCAAAGCCTGCGGCATAGGCGAAGCGGATCATGTTCTGTCCTCCAGGAGCAAAGTTCGCGCCCCCGACCTACGACAGGATGACGCAAGGTACAGCCCGGTCTCGCGCAGCCGTGACAGCCTGTGCGCAACCCGTGTCCGGAGTAAAGCAGCTCTCACGGCAAAGTGTTTTGCCACAACAGTTTTTTCACAAACGGTCACCGCGTGGTGACAGAGTTCCG
>JBCDBB010000011.1:0-38501 GCA_039184415.1 Pseudomonadota bacterium | reverse complement strand
GTTCCAGATGGGCTGGAACGAGGGCATCAATTTCGGTCTGTTCTCCGGCGCCTCGGATGCCACCAGGTGGATCCTGATCGCGATTGCCCTTGCAGTCTGCGCCTGGGTCGCCCGCTGGGCGTTGCAGGACGGGCGGCCCCGCGTGTTGCTGAGCGCCGGATTGCTTATCGGCGGAGCGCTCGGCAATGTTGTGGACCGGCTGATCCACGGCGCGGTGGCTGACTTTCTCAACATGTCCTGCTGTGGCATCGCGAATCCCTACAGCTTCAATCTGGCCGATGTTGGGGTTTTCCTGGGCGCGGCGGGTTTGATCGTACTGACCTGGCGAGACGGTGCCCAAGGGAAAACCTCATGAAGCCGTGTCGTGACTGTGCCGCAAAGCTGCGCTAAACACCGTCGGACACTGGAGTTCGCAACCATGACGACCCGCACGAATACCCTTGCCCTGCTGACCGCCGCGGCCGTTGTGATCACCGCATGCGGGCCCCGCGACCCAGACCTTCTGACCTTCCGCCGCAGCGGCGAGGGGCCCGACGAGTTCACCGTAGCCCCGTCCAAGCCGCTTGAAGATCCGCCGACCGCAGGCGCCCTGCCGCCCCCGACGCTGGGCGCAGGCACCAACCGCGCGGACGCTACACCCAAGGACGACGCGATCGTCGCCCTGGGCGGAAGGGAGGGATCCACCACCCTGAACGGGGTTCCGGCCAGCGATGCGGCGCTGATCCGCCATGTCGCTCGCAACGGCCAGTCCACCGGGATTCGCCAGACCCTGGCACAGGAAGATATCGAGTTCCGCCGCCGCAATGACGGCCTCATTCTGGAGCGGCTGGCCAACAGCAACCTCTATTTCGAAGCCTACGAGCAGCAATCGCTCAACCAGCAGCGCGAGATTGACCGGCTGCGCCAGCGCGGCATTCAGACACCCGGCGCCCCGCCCGCCGCGCTATTCCCCGAATAGGCTGACCTCACATCCGCGCGGGTGCGGTTGAAACCCCGTCATCTCGGCGTAGGTTGGCGGCATCCACGGGGAGAGCTGCCTATGTTTCGTGCCTTATTGCTCACCGGTCTGTTCACAGGTCTGGCCGGCTGGAGCGCATCCGCCTCTGCAGAAACGATTTCCGAGTTTACACTCGACAACGGCCTGGAGGTCGTTGTCATCGAAGACAACCGCGCCCCCGTGGTCGTCCATATGCTATGGTACCGCGTCGGTGCCGCCGACGAGGCGCCGGGCGTGTCGGGGATCGCGCATTACCTCGAACATCTGCTGTTCAAGGGGACCGAGACGCTGGAGCCGGGCGAGTTTTCCCAGATCGTCGAAGCCAATGGCGGCAGCGACAACGCCTTCACCGCCTGGGACTATACCGGGTATTTCCAGCGCGTCGCCGCCGATCGACTGGGCCTGATGATGGAGATGGAAGCGGACCGTATGGTCAACCTTCAACTCACCGAAGAGGTTGTCGCACCGGAGCTGCTGGTTGTTTTGGAGGAACGCAAGCAGCGGGTGGATTCCAACCCCGACGCACTTTTCGGCGAGCAGGCCCGCGCGGCGCAGTTCATGAACCACCCCTATGGACGCCCCATCATTGGCTGGCCGCAGGAGGTCCGCGACCTGACGCTGGACGATGCGCTCGAGTTCTATGACACCTACTACGCGCCGAACAATGCGATCCTGATCGTCGCTGGCGACACCACCCCAGAAGAGGTCCACGCCTTGGCCGAAGAGCATTACGGTCCGATTCCGCCCTCGGAGACTCTGCCCGACCGTGTCCGCGTCACGGAGCCGCCGCAGCTGGCCGAGCGCAGAATTGTCTTTGAGGATCCGCGCGTTGCACAGCCCTATCTGCGGCGCACATATCTTGCACCCGAACGCAATGCCGGCGCGCAGGAAGAGGCCGCGGCGCTGACAATGCTCGCGGCCCTTCTGGGTGATGATCCGGCAACGTCCTATCTCGGCCAGAAACTGCAATTCGACACACAGACGGCGATCTATGCCGGCGCGGGCTATTCCGGCCTCTCGCTTGACAACACGACCTTCGGCATCGTGGTGGTGCCGGCGGTGGGCGTCAGTCTGGCTGAGGCCGAAGCCGCACTTGACGAAACACTGGCGGAATTTCTCATCGAAGGCGTCGACAGCGAACAGTTCGAGCGGCTCAAGCGCCAGATCTACGCGTCCGAGATCTTTGCCCGGGACAGCACGCGCGGCCTTGCCCAGCGGTATGGCGCGGCCCTGACATCGGGCCTGACAGTCACGGATGTGCAGGCCTGGCCCGATCTGCTGCAAGCGGTCACCGAAGCCGACGTGATCGCCGCTGCGACCGAGGTTCTGGACAAGCGCCGCGCGGTGACCGGCTGGGTCCGCCCGCCGGCCGAAACGACCGCCGTGACGACGGCCGACATGCCCACCGAGGAGGTCATCCAATGAGCCGGGTTTTCGCCCTCGCCGCCGTTGCCGCCATTGCGGTCACCGGACCCGCCCGCGCAGCTGTCGATATCGTGGAGGTCGAAAGCCCCGGCGGCGTCACCGCCTGGCTGGTCGAAGAGCATGAACTGCCCTTCGTTGCACTGGAGATCCTGTTTCGCGGCGGCACATCGCTCGATGGGCCGGACGCCCGCGGCGCAGTCAACCTGATGACCGGCCTCTTGGAAGAAGGCGCCGGCGACCTCGATGCCCGCGGATTCGCCGAGGCCCGCGACGACCTGGCCGCTAGTTTCCGGTTCAACGCCTCCGATGACGCGGTCAGTGTCTCTGCGGAGTTCCTGACCGACGTTACGGACGAGGCGATGGCCCTGCTGCGGACCGTGCTCACCGAGCCGCGTTTCGACGAAGATGCCGTGGAAAGGGTGCGCGCGCAGGTGCTCTCCGGACTGCGCTCGGACGCCGAGGACCCGGGCGAGATTGCGTCGGAAACCTTCGCGGCGATGCTTTATGACGATCATGCCTATGGCTCGAACGGCAAGGGCACGCTCGACAGCGTCGCTGCGCTCAGCCGCGACGATCTGATTTCGGCCCACCATGGGGCTCTCGCGCGGGACAGGGTCTATGTCGGCGCAGTAGGGGACATTACCGCCGAAGAGCTTGCCGCTCTGCTCGACACGCTCTTTGCCGATCTGCCCGAGACCGGCGCCCCGCTGCCGAAGCGCGCGGAGCTGAGCCTCGATGGCGGGACGCATGTGACGCCCTATGCCACACCGCAATCCTCGATCCTCTTCGCCCAGCCCGGAATCAATCGGGAGCATCCCGATTTCTTCCCGGCCTTCGTGATGAACCAGATCCTGGGCGCCGGCGGCTTCGGATCACGCCTGATGACAGAGGTGCGCGAGAAGCGTGGGCTGACCTATGGCATCTACGCCTATCTGGCGCAAAAGGACCACGCGGACCTGCTGATCGGGCGCGTCGCCACGGCCAACGCGACGGTCGGCGAGACGATCGATATCGTCCGCGCGGAATGGCAGCGCATGGCCGAAGACGGAGTCACCGAAGAGGAACTCGCCCAGGCGAAGACCTACCTCACCGGCGCCTACCCGCTGCGGTTCGACGGCAACGGTCGCATCGCGAATATCCTTGCGGGCATGCAGATCGACGGGATGCCCATCGACTATATCAACACCCGCAATGACAAGGTCGACGCCGTGACACTGGACGACGTGAACCGCGTGGCTGGCGAGTTGCTGGATCCTGAGTCCCTGACCTTCGTCGTCGTTGGCCAGCCCGAAGAGCCGGCCCCCGCGAACTGACCAAGACTGGCCACATCCCCAGCACCTATGCTAGGGATTGTGGCATGAACGCGCCTGACCGCAACATCTCCAGGACTCCACCCCCGATCCACCAGTTGGACGAGGGGGCCATAAACCGTATCGCGGCCGGCGAAGTGGTCGAAAGACCGGCGTCCGCGGTCAAAGAGCTGGTGGAAAACGCGCTCGATGCGGGCGCCAGCCGCATCAGCGTCGAGATTGCCGACGGCGGAAAGAGCCTGATCCGCGTCACAGACAATGGTCACGGCATCGCCGCGCGGGATCTGCCTCTGGCACTGTCGCGCCACGCCACCTCCAAGATCGACGGAAGTGATCTGACGAACATCCACAGCTTCGGTTTCCGTGGCGAGGCACTGCCCTCGCTCGGCGCGGTCGGACGGTTGAGCGTGACGTCCCGCGTGGCCAGGGACGACGCCGCGCGGATCGAGGTTAGCGGAGGTGCGGCTGGCCCGGTTCACCCCGCCGCGTTGAGCGACGGGACCGTCGTGGAGCTGCGCGATCTTTTCTACGCTACGCCCGCACGGCTGAAATTCCTGCGCAGCGACCGCGCCGAGACCCAGGCTATCACCGACACGGTCAAGCGGCTGGCCATGGCGGCGCCGTCCGTGGGTCTGTCCCTTCGCGTCGTCGGAGGCGATGGCGCGCGGGCGCTGCTGCGCGCCGACCCCGAAAGCGGCGATTTCTTCGATCGTCTGGGCCGCCGGCTCGACCGGCTTTTGGGTGGGGAGTTCGCCGCCAACGCCCTGCCGATCGACGCCACGCGCGAGGATTTGCGCCTGACAGGCTACGCCGCCCTGCCAACCTACAGCCGCGGCGCGTCGGTCGCACAGTATCTCTTCGTCAATGGACGACCCGTGCGGGACAAGCTGCTTAATGGCGCGCTGCGCGCGGCCTATTCCGATCTGCTGTGCCGGGACCGCCACCCGGCCGCTGTCCTGTTCCTCGATTGCGCGGCAGAGCTGGTCGACGTCAATGTCCACCCGGCGAAGACCGAGGTGCGGTTCCGCGATCCCGGCCTCGCGCGCGGGCTTATTGTCACGGGCTTGCGCCACGCTCTGGCCGAAGCCGGCCACCGAAGCAGCAGTACACTGGCCGGTGCGACGCTGGGTGCGATGCGGCCGGAGCCGTCCGGAACCATACCGCGCTACCAGCGTGACTATGGCAGCGATGCCGCCCGGCGGACCGCCTACGCGATGCAGGCCCCCCCGGCGCAGCCGGGCTTTGCCGAAACCGCGCCGCCGTCGGTTCGGGCCGAGGCTCCCTCCTCGGAACCCGTATCGGACACGCATCCGCTCGGGGCGGCCCGAGCGCAGGTGTTCGAAAACTACATCATTGCCCAGGGGGCCGAGAGCCTCGTGATCGTGGATCAGCACGCCGCTCATGAACGGCTGGTCTATGAAGACATGAAAGCCGCCCTGGCCGAGAACGGTGTTCCGGCACAGGCGCTTCTGATCCCGGAAATCGTGGAGCTGGGCGACGGTGCGGAACGGCTGCTGGAGCATGCGGATGCCTTTGCGCGCCTTGGGCTGGGCCTGGAGCCATTCGGTCCCGGCACGGTCGCCGTGCGCGAAACGCCTGCATTGTTGGGCGCGATCAATGCCGACGCGCTGCTACGGGATCTCGTCGACATGCTGAGCGCGGGCGGTGGTACGGATCTGCTGTCGGATCGGCTCGACGCGGTGCTGTCGCGTATGGCCTGCCATGGCTCGGTCCGGTCCGGACGTCGCATGCAGGCCGATGAGATGAACGCTCTGCTGCGCCGGATGGAGGCCACGCCCCACTCCGGTCAATGCAATCACGGTCGGCCCACCTATGTGGCTCTGCAGAAGGCCGATATCGAACGGCTTTTCGGGCGCACATGACCGCGCCACTTGCCGAGCTGCTCGCCGATCCCGAAGCGATGCTATTGGCCGGCGTTGTGCTTACGGGCCTTTTCCTGCTGCTGCTTGTCCTGGCCCTGAGAGCAGCCAGCCGGACGGCCCGTGCGATTGACCCGCTGGCCCGGGCCCTTGGCGATCTGGGCGGGCGGGTACAGGCGCTTTCGGACGGCCAGCAGCGGCTGACCGGCGGGTTGTCCCATGTCTCCGAGGCCCAGGCCACGGCCCAGACTCAGATGCTCGCCACGATGGAACGCCGGCTCGAAGAGGTGACCCGCTCCATGGGTGACACGCTCCATGGATCAGCCACCCGCACCGCTCGGTCGCTGGGCGAGCTGCATCAGCGGCTGGAGACGATCGACCAGGCCCAGCAGAATATCGAGAAGCTTTCCGGCGACGTGCTCGGCCTGCAGGACATCCTGTCCAACAAGCAGACCCGCGGCGCGTTCGGAGAAATCCAGCTGACCGATATCGTCGCTAAGGCGCTGCCCCCCGATAGTTTCCGGATGCAGGCGACGCTGTCGAACGGAAAGCGCGCGGATTGTCTGATCGACCTGCCCAGGCCTCCGGGGCCCATCGTGATCGACAGCAAGTTTCCCCTTGAAGCCTACGAGGCCCTGCGCACCGCCGAAAGCGAGGGCGAAAAAACTGCGGCCGCGCGGGCCATGCGGGCCGCGGTCAAAACCCATATCAAGGCCATTGCCGAGAAATACATCATCGAGGGCGAGACCGCAGATGGCGCGCTGATGTTTCTGCCGTCCGAGGCCGTTTATGCTGAACTGCATGCGAATTTCGGAGATGTGGTTCGGGACGGGTTCGCCGCGCGGGTCTGGATCGTCTCACCGACAACCTGCATGGCGACGCTCAATACATTACGAGCGATCCTCAAGGACGCCCGGATGCGCGAACAGGCCGGAGCCATCCGCGCGGAACTTGCGGCGCTCGTCAGGGATATCGAACGGCTCGGCGACCGGATCGGCAGCTTGGACCGCCATTTCGGTCAGGCGCAGAAGGATATCAGCGAGATCAGAACCAGCGCGGACAAGACCGGGCGGCGGGCCCAGCGATTGGAGAGCTTCGAATTCGATGAGCCCGGGCCGGAATCGGTCAGCGCATACACGGACCCTGATGCTGACGCGGCACCGTCAACGCCGAGCCGCCCGCGTGTGGTCAGATCTGAAGGAACGGCTGCGCCAGGCGCGGCAGGAGCGACTTGAACTTCAACCGCGCATCTGTCGCCGACAGACAGATGCAGTCCTCGGGCCCCACGGCAACCGGCGTGTGGTGAACATCTTCGTCGGCAATCTCGACATCGCCGCGAGCGAAGTGATCCACCTCGTCCTCGAACGCGCCTTTCAGCACCAACGTCATTTCCATGCCACCATGGCTGTGATCGGGCATCGCGACACCACTGGGGATGTAGAGCAGCCGGACCGTCGCACTCTTGCTCGTCTTCAGGATCGCCTGTTTGACGCCCATCCCGACAGGGCGCCAGCTCACGTCGTCGATATCCCCGCCGACATAATCCTGGAGCGGGGTCGGAAAAACGCCCGGCTTCAGGGTGCGCGGCTCTGTGGTGATCGCGTCCACCGCAGTGCGCTCGATCATCGCAAGCGTCGCCTCGAGGCTTCCCTCGCTCATCTCGACGGTTTCGATGGTGTCCAGAACGGCTCCGCCGAGCGCATCATAGGTGTCCAGACGAACGCGGCTGTCATCGGACATCGATACGTGGCTCGCAACGACGACGTTGAAAGCCTCGGGCAGGTTTCCTGCCGAGTAGGCCATCAGAACCTCGTCTGGCAGATGATGTTTAATCATCGGGCTAGCTCTCACTTCATCTCGTGGCGCAAACGCTCCAGCGCCAACCTAATCCTCGACTTGATCGTGCCAAGCGGCAGACCCGTAACTGTGGCAATCTCACTATGCGACATATCGCCGAAGTAAGCCTTTTCCACCAGGTCGCGCTGTTTGTCCGGCAGAGCCGCCAACGCCTTGGACAATCGTTCACTCTCCTCCTGCAACACGATGACGTCGGCCTGGTCGGGCTCGGCCTCGGGGCCCCAGGGCAGGTCCTCGGGCTCGGGGCGCTGCTGTTTGCGCAGCACGTCGATTTTCTTGTTCCGGGCGATCGTGAACACCCAGGTGGACACACTCGCACGGGTCGGATCGAACAGGTGAGACTTGTGCCATAACACGGCCATCGCCTCCTGCGTGCATTCTTCCGCCAGGCTTTCACTGGCACCGGATTTCATAAGAAACCCTTTGATTCGGGGTGCAAAGTGACGAAACAAAACGGCAAACGCCGTCTGATCCTTATCGGACCTGATCCGCTCTACCAGAGCGACCAAGTTCGCCTCTTGCGTATCAACTAAGCTCAAGGTGCCAGTACCGTAGCCGCGGTTCGTTAAACTGAGCCTCTAGCATAGGGTAATGGTAAGTCTGGTGCATCCGTTTCTTTCGTCGGACTGTCATGGATACGCGACACCGCGCTGTCCGGATCAGATTTTTTTCTGCGGTTTCTTTCAGCAATGAGTCATCCGGTCCCGACGCTGCTGCGTAAGAAGAACAATCTGCACGAGGAAGTTTCATGACACACCCCATCCGCTTGGGCGCTCAGCGCCGGGTCGCCGTCATCGGTGGCGGCATCTCAGGCATGGGGGTAGCGCATCGGCTCGCCGGCTCGGCGCAGGTCACACTGGTCGAGGCCGCGCCGCGTCTGGGCGGTCATGCGCGTACGGTCACCGCGGGGATCAATGGCACCCAGGCAGTGGATACGGGCTTCATCGTCTTCAATCGTGTAAACTACCCCAACCTGACGGCATTGTTCGCCCGGCTCGGCGTTCCTGTCGCCAAGAGCAAGATGACCTTCGCGGCGTCCGTGGACGGCGGCCGTATCGAATATGCACTCGACACGCTCAACAGCCTCTTTGGTCAGCGCCGTAATGCCCTGCGCCCGGGTTTTGCGCGGATGCTTCGCGACATCATGCGGTTCAACGCCCAGGGTGAAAATCTGGCCGCCAACGACCCTGCCATGACCATTGGCGATTTGATCGCCCGGCTGGGCGCGAGCGACGCATTTCGGGACCACTACCTGCTGCCGTTTTCCGGGGCGATCTGGTCGACCCCCACCGAAGACATCCTGCGTTTTCCCGCAGATGCGCTGATGCGGTTCTTCCGCAATCACGCGCTGCTCGGCGTCAGCGGCCAGCACCAGTGGTACACGGTTCAGGGAGGCTCCATCGAGTATGTCACCCGGTTGAGCGCGGCTCTGCGCGCCATGTCGGTCGACATCCGCACCGCCGCGCCTGTCCAGGCGGTGCAGCGCACGCCTCTGGGCGTGGAGATCAAGCTGTCCGGTTCAGGATGGGAGCGGTTCGATGAAGTCGTCTTCGCCACCCATTCCGACGATGCGTTGCGACTGCTGGCGGACCCCGCACCGGAAGAGGCCGCCGCGCTCGGCGATATCCTCTACCAGCCCAACAGTGCGGTGCTCCATGCCGACCCTGCGCTAATGCCCCGCCGCCGTCGTTGCTGGGCCTCTTGGAACTATGTCGAGCCAGTGGAGCGTCGGGCCGCGGGGATCGGGCTCACCTACTGGATGAACTCGCTTCAGCCCATTCCTGAGAGCGATCCGCTCTTTGTCACGCTCAACAGCACCCAGGCGATACGTGACGAGTTGATCTATGACGAAACCATCTTCAGCCATCCGCTCTATACCGCCGACGCCATCCGGGCGCAGGACGCGATCCGCGGCTTCAACGGCGCGCGTAATACCTGGTTCTGCGGCGCCTGGATGAAGAACGGCTTCCACGAGGACGGGCTGTCCAGCGGGCTTGATGTGGCCGAAGCGATCCTCGAACGGCCGGTTGCGGGGATCGCAGCATGACCGCGGTCGCGCATCAAATCGATCATATTGACGGTCGGACCTATCATGGCCGCCGCGGCGCGGTGGACAACGCCTTCACTTATTCTGTGGACTATCTGCTTCTGGATCCCGAAGATGTCATCGGCCCGGCGCTGTTCTCGCGCAACCGGGCGAACCTGACGGCGCTCCATGACCGCGACCATGGGGGCGCCCCCGGCGAAGGACGCGGCGTTTCCTGGGTGCGCGAGGTGCTGGCCGAACATGGCGTGCACGAAGCCTGCGGCCGGATTCGGCTGCTCGCCCAGCCACGGGTCCTCGGCCATGTGTTCAATCCGGTCAGCTTCTGGCTCTGCTATGGGCTCGACGGTACTCTCCGCGCAGTGATTGCCGAAGTCTCCAACACGTTCGGCGACCGCCATTCTTATCTCTGCCAGCATCTCGACCAGCGTCCGATCCGCCCCGAGGACACGCTGGAAGCGCGCAAGATCTTCCATGTTTCTCCATTTCAACCGATCGAGGGCGGTTACCGCTTCAGTTTCGACATCACCGCCGAAGCGGTTTCGATCCGGATCGACTATCGCAGCGGCAACGAACGGCTGATTGCCACACTTGTCGGAACCCGGCGGCGCCTGACGAACCGTATCATTCTGGCGTCGGCCCTGCGCCGTCCGCTGGGATCGCGTCGCGTGTTGGGCCTTATCCACTGGCAAGCGCTCAAGCTCTGGTGGAAGGGCGCACGCTGGCATGTACGTCCCGAACCTCCGCGCCAGGAGGTCACCCGATGAACCCAAATTCCGACTGCCGCACCTCCACTCCGCCAAGCCATTTGCGCCCGGCGGCTCAGAAAGAGAGCTGACATGATGGAATATCTCCTGATCTTCTGCCTCGGCCTTGCCACAGCGCTCGTTGCTGTGCTGGCCGTACAGCGCTGGTTGTCCTTTGCCGCACAAAGCCCCGATGACTATGCCGGAACGGATCCTGAGCTCGATATTCGTGACCACCTGAAGGGCGCGTTGCTGTGCGAGGGCGTGATCTACGGGCCGACGGGGCGGGTCGCCTCGCGCTTTATGGCCGAAATGAACGCGTCCTGGGATGGCAATACCGGCTTCATGACCGAGGATTTCCGCTATGATAACGGCAGCACCCAACACCGGGAATGGACGCTGCAGGTCGACGATGCGGGCCGCATCACCGCCACGGCGCCGGACATCATCGGTGAAGGGCGCGGACGCCAGTCGGGGGCTGGCGTGCAGCTCGCCTACGCGATCCGGCTGCCCGAGGCCTCCGGCGGCCATGTGCTGAACGCGATCGACTGGATGTATCTGGTGGAGAACGGCACGATTATAAACCGCAGCCAGTTCCGCAAGTTCGGCATCCGCGTGGCGGAACTCGTGGCGACGATCCGGCCGATGGATGCGGCCGGGGCCCAACGGCCCGCCATGGCCGCCGAATAGGGCCAACGCAGGGGACAAAGTTGTCAAAATTTGCCGGGAAGCGCTATTGGCTCGTCGGGGCCTCCGACGGGCTGGGCGAGGCCTTGGCCCACAAGCTGAGTGCGGCGGGCGCCGACCTGATCCTCAGTGCGCGCAGTGCCGACAAGCTGCAGAAAGTAGTCGCCGACTTGCCGAACGTGGCCACCGCGGTTCCGGTGGATGTGTCTGACAGCGCGTCGGTGCGCGAGGCCGCAAAAGCCGCGGGCGAGATCGACGGGATGGTCTTTCTCGCCGGGGTCTACTGGCCGATGAAGGCCACCGAATGGGATCCCGACCGCGCCGAGGCCATGGCCGACGTAAACTTCACCGGGGCGCTGCGGGTGTGCGGCGCGGTGGTACCGGCCATGGTGTCACGCGGGCAGGGCCATATCGTGCTGACCGGCTCGCTTTCGGGCTTTCGGGGCCTACCGGGCGCGATCGGCTATGGCGCCAGCAAGGCCGGGGTGATGTATCTCGGCGAAAGCATGTGGGCAGATCTGCGCGGCAGCGGTGTGCAGGTCCAGGTCGCCAATCCCGGCTTCATCCGCACGCGGCTGACCGACAAGAACGACTTCAAGATGCCCTTCCTGATGGAGCCGGACGAGGCCGCCCGGACCATGGCCGACTTCATGGCCACGGACCGGTTCAAGCGCAGCTTTCCCACGCTCTTCTCCTGGCTTTTCCGTGGCAGCCAGTTTCTGCCCGACTGGGCCTATTACCGCATGTTCGGATCAAAGGGCTGACGCGCAATCCGCTGGCAACTGGCGCGTGCTTGCGTCAGGTTAGGGGCCAATCCGTTGGAGTGCGCCCCATGCCCGAGATACATGCCCATATTGTCGCCCAGGTCATTCTGCTCGCGCGCGAGACCAGTTCGCGTGGCGCCGGAAACCCCGCCGCAGAGGCCGAACTGCGCGAATTCATCGCCGCTCAGAACGAGGATGACCAGTATGCACTGGTTGCCATCGCCTGGATTGGCCGCGAGAGCTTTGCCCCCCAGGAATGGGACGAGGCGATCCGCACCGCCCGCGAAGAAGCCACCACCTCGACCGAGGACTACCTGACCGGGATGACTCTTCTCGCCGACTATCTCGAGGACGGACTCGAAGCGCTCGGCATCTCCGCCACCGACGCCGAGGACGACCTCCTGTAGGCATTTGACCCAAGGAAGCGCCGACCGCGTGTAGGGGCGGACGGCACCAGGCTTCCGTTATTCTGCCGCCATCTGCGCCGTGGGTGTCGAGCGAGAGATCTCCCATTCGTCGTCCGTCATGTCCTCGGGCACGCCCTCGAAAAGCGGCGTCGAAAGGTAACGCTCTCCGGTGTCGGGGAGCATCACCAGCATTACGGATCCATCCGGCGCGGTTTCGGCCAGCGTCATGGCCACGGCAAAGGTGGAGCCACCCGAAATGCCCGTGAAGATGCCCTCTTCCGCGGCGAGTCGCTTGGCCCAAGCGATCCCGTCGGGCCCCGGAACGGGCAGAAGCTCGTCATAGAAGTTCTTGTCGATCGCCTCCTGAAGCACATACGGGATGAAATCCGGCGTCCAGCCCTGGATCGGGTGCGGCTCGAAGTTCGGGTGGCTCTCGGTCGGCTGATGTGTCTCGTTGCGCGTGTTCACATAGCCCGAGGCCACCAGCGCAGCATTCGCCGGCTCTGTCAGGATGATCTTGGTCTCAGGCCGTTCCGCCCGCAGCACCCGACCGACACCACTGACTGTCCCGCCTGTACCATAACCGGTGACGAAATAGTCCAGCCGCTCCCCGTCGAAATCGGACAAGATCTCCCGCGCGGTGGTGTTTTCATGGATGTCGGCATTGTCCGGCGTCTCGAACTGGCTCGCGAGGAACCAGCCATTGGCCTCGGCCAGTTCCTTGGCCTTGGTGTACATCCCAAATCCCTTCAGCGCCCTGGGCGTCAGAACCACCTTCGCACCGAGAAACCGCATCAGGCGCCGCCGCTCGATCGAGAAACTGTCGGCCATGGTGACGACCAGCGGATAGCCCTTGGCCGCGCAGACCATCGCGAGACCGATCCCCGTGTTACCCGATGTGGCCTCGACCACTGTCTGGCCGGGCTTCAGGCGGCCGTCGCGTTCGGCGGCCTCGATGATGTTCAGCGCCAGCCGGTCCTTGACGGAGGCAGCCGGATTGAACGCCTCGGCCTTGACGTACACGGTCACGTTGTCCGGCGCGATGCGGTTGATGCGAATGACCGGTGTGTCACCCACCGTGTCGAGGATGCTGTCGAAACGGCGGCCCCGGCCGCTTGTCTGTCTGATACTCATGGTGCCCCCCTATCGTCCCATTCGCGGCGGCATCAGACCGCCGGCGCAATCAGCTTACGCCATACGCGCCCTATGCTCCATCCGATCCGCGTCCGAGAAGCTCATCGGTTGCTCGCAGATCGGAGTCATCTCCGTTCCAGTGTCCCCAAGTCCGGGTTCGTAGGTCCAAACCCACTTGTCTAGACCGGCAGGTCCAGCTCGCGCGCAAACGCCATCAGCACGTCGCGGTAGAGGCTTTGCTTGAAGGGGACGATGCTTCCGACCAGTTCCTCGGGTGGTGCCCATTTCCACTCCGAGAATTCAGCATGATCTGTGGCGATGTCGATCTGCGTATCCTGTCCGAGGAACCGGGCCAGATACCACTTCTGCCGCTGTCCCCGATATCGGCCCTTCCAGATCCTGGGCACCAGATCGAGAGGCAGATCATAGCTCAGCCAGTCGGGGGTTTCCGCCTCGATGCGGACCAGGCCCGGCATCACACCGGTTTCTTCCTGAAGCTCGCGGAGGGCCGCGGCGCGCGGCTCCTCGCCCTCGTCGACGCCTCCCTGGGGCATCTGCCAGGCCGGAACGGGACTGTCGATGCGCTGGCCGACGAACACCTGACTGGCGGGGTTCACCAGCATCACCCCGACGCCGGGACGATAGGGCAGGTCGGCGATCTCGTCGGGGGTCATGGCGGTCTCCTTGGGGCGCAGCAGGCGCCTTCAGATGTCGCCTGTCCCCGGCTGCCGCGCAAGCCGCCTCAAGCGCGCAGGATGGGGATCAGCGACAACACCAGCAACGCCGCCAGCGCCAGATTGATCCGCCGCACGGCCACCGGATCGCCCAACACGCGCGCCATTCCGGTACCGAGCGCCGCCCATGACAGAACGCAGGGCAGGTTGATTGCCGTGAAGATCGCGGCGACCGCTAGGACGGCTGCCCAGTCGCCGCCGCCGGCATAGACGGCCAGCGCCGTCAGCGCCATGGTCCAGGCTTTCGGATTCACCCATTGAAAGGCCGCCGCCTCGATAAATCGAAAGGGGCGCCCCGTCGATTTGGACGGATCGATGTCGGGGCGCGCTGTCGCGATCCGCCAGGCCAGCCAGAGCAGATAGGCTGAGCCCGCGATTTTGAGCGCGAGCTGCGCCCAGGGCAGCGCCCGGTAAAGCTCCGCCAGACCGGCGCCGAGAGCCAAGAGCATTGCACCGAACCCGACTGCAACTCCGAGCATGTGCGGAACCGTGCGGCGCAGACCGAAACTCGCGCCGCTGGCCAGCAGCATCAAATTGTTCGGCCCCGGCGTTATTGAGCTGACAAAGGCGAAGAGGGCGAAAGCAAGGATATCGGGTAAAGACATGCCGCAATCCTATGCGTTTGAAAGCGCAAATTTCTTGCATTCTTGTTTCCGAACCGCGAAATTCTGCAAGTAATGGACGATATTGACAATATTGACGCAAGGATCTTGCAAGCCTTGGAAGCCGATGGGCGCCAGACCAATGCCGCGCTGGCGGAGAGGGTCGGGCTCTCGGCCTCGGCATGCCTGCGCCGTGTTCAGGCGCTGGAACGCGCGGGCATCATCACCGGATATCGCGCCCGTATCGATCGGACCAAGCTCGGTCGCAGTTTCACGAGCTTTGTCATGGTCGGCCTGTCGAGCCACACGCGCGACGCACAACTGCAATTCGAGACCGCAATGGCCGCAGCGCCGGAAGTGATCGAATGCCACAACATCACCGGAACGGTCGAGTATCTGCTGCGGATCGAGGTGAGCGACCTCGCCGCCTACAAAAGGTTTCATGCAGAGGGCCTCGGCGGACTAGCGCAAGTGAGTTCCATCACGAGCTATGTGGTGATGGCATCGCCCAAGGATCTGCGCGACTGAGCCAACAGTCCTATTCGCCGGTTCGCTCCAAACCGTCGAGAAAACCCGCAAGGCTCACCTGCATGATCCGCGGTTCGTCCTGCGGTGTGAGGCGATAGGCGAAGAGGATGGAGTCGTTCTGTCCGAAAAACTCCAGTTCCTGCTCGTCGAGCTGGATCGCCGCCTCGCAGATATTGTCCATGCAGCGTTGCCAGACCATCTGGCGCTGCGGTTCGTCTTCTGGGGTTTCGAACCGGTAGACCGCCCCGGAGGGCAAATGGACCCCCATGGGCATCTGGGCCGCCAGCACCGCACCATCATCCACCTTCAGCGCGATCATCCGTACAGCCAAATCGCCGGTCTCCCGTTCGGTTTGCTGCTGGATCAGCCTGCAGGGCTGCCCGCCATCGCACACCAGAACCCAGTCGCCGAAGGTCTCGCGTTCCTCCTGCGCCACCGCTGCGACGGGCGCAGCCAGAGGCAGCGCCACCAGCGCGGCTTTGAAAAGGGCATGCATCGGGCGGTCCTTTCGGTCTGAGAAGACTTATTGCTGATCGGTGCTGAGTGCCGAAAGACCCTTCAGGATGTCAATCGCGTAGGCGAGTTGGTAGTCTTCCTCGCGCAGTTCCGCCGCCTCTTCGGCGCGGGCGCGGTCCTCTTCGATCTGGCGGCGCTCGTCCTCGGACAGGCTGTCATTGTCGAGGCTCCCGCGCAGATCCGCCTCGGACCGGCTCAGCGGACCATTGTCCTCTTCCGTCTCCTCGACCTCTTCGCGGCGCGGCTGTTCCACGATGATGTCCGGGGACACACCCAGTGCCTGGATCGAACGGCCCGACGGCGTGTAGTAGCGCGCCGTGGTCAGACGCATCGCGCCCTCGCCCCTGAGCGGCATGACCGTCTGAACCGAACCCTTGCCGAAGCTCTTGGTGCCGACGACGATGGCGCGGCGATGGTCCTGAAGCGCTCCAGCTACGATCTCGGAGGCCGAGGCCGATCCGCCATTGATCAGCACAACGATCGGCTTGCCCTCGGCCAGATCGCCTTCGGTCGCGTTGTAGCGATCGCCGTCCTGGATATCGCGGCCACGGGTCGAGACGATCTCGCCCTTGTCGAGGAACCCGTCGGAGACCCGAATCGCCTGGGTCAGCAATCCGCCTGGATTGTTGCGCAAGTCGAGCACGAAACCTTCCACATTTTCCATGCCGCCGAGCTCTTCGACCGCTTCCTTCAACCCGCTTTCAAGGTTGGGATAGGTCTGGTCGTTGAAGGTCGTGATCCGCAGCACCACGGCATCGCCCTGGCTGCGTGTCCGCACAGCCGTCAGCTTGATCGTGTCGCGGGTAATGGTGACGTCAAAGGGCTCGTCCTCGCCCTCGCGCACCACTGTGATCACAATCTCGGACCCCACGGGGCCCCGCATCAACTCCACCGCCTGATCCAGTGTGAGACCGAGAATTCCCTCGCCGTCGACATGGGTGATGAAATCGCCCGCTTCGATGCCAGCCGCGTCCGCCGGCGTGTCGTCGATGGGCGAGACCACCTTCACGAAGCCGTCTTCCTGGGTAACCTCGATGCCGAGCCCGCCAAACTCCCCGCGGGTCTGGACGCGCATATCGTCGGCATCCTTGGGTGACAGATAGCTGGAATGGGGATCGAGCGAGGTCAGCATGCCGTTGATGGCCGCCTCGATCAGCTCGGATTCTTCCACCTCTTCGACATACTGGGCGCGGATACGCTCGAAAATATCGCCAAAAAGGTCGAGCTGCTCATAGACCGAACTGCTGCTTTTCTCTTCCTGCGCCAGAAGCGGCCCCGCGATCTGCGTGGTCAGGAGGCCTCCGGCTACCGAGCCAACAAGCGCGGCCATGACGAATGATCTCATGCGGGTCTGTCCTTTTGCCATGCGAATGGGCGCTTGCCGCCGGGCCGGCCCATTGCGTGTTCTAGCCTTCATATAAAGCCTGTCCAACCGCCGGGTGCCAGTCTGTTCTCGACCGAATGCCAGATTTGTGTGGTGACCCGGCGTCCGTCCGCCGCCCGGCTCACGGCCCATTCGCGTGGATGCGAGGCGTCTAGCGCCGGATGAGGCTGGTTCCGGTCATCTCTTCGGGCTGTGGCAGACCCATCAGCTCCAGCAGCGTTGGCGCCAAGTCGGACAATCGCCCATCGGCTAGGCTTGCGCCTTCCGGCCCGCCGAAAAGGATGACCGGCACCGGATTCAGCGTATGGGCGGTATGCGGCCCGCCGGTTTCGGGATCGACCATCATTTCGCAATTGCCATGGTCGGCGGTCACGATCATGGCGCCGCCGGCCGTCTGCAGCGCATCGAGCACCGCGCCAAGCCCTTGGTCCACCGCGACGCAAGCGGCCATGGCCGCCTTCAGATCACCGGTATGGCCGACCATGTCGGGATTGGCATAGTTCGTCACGATGAGGTCGTACCCGTTCCGAATTGCGGCGACGAAGTGCTCCGTCACCTTCGCCGCGGACATGGCCGGCGCGAGGTCATAGGTCGCCACCTTGGGAGAGGGGGGCATGAAACGGTCCTCCCCTGGCTCGGGATCCTCCTTGCCGCCATTGAGGAAGAACGTGACATGGGGATACTTCTCTGTTTCAGCCAAGCGAAACTGTCGTCCGCCCTGCTTAGCCACCCAGGCTCCGAGCGTGTTGACGAGCGCGCGCTTGGGAAAGACGGTCGACATCCAGGCATTGTGTTTGTCGGAATACTCCACCATCCCCAGCAAGGCCGCCCAGCTCGGACGCTCCCCGGTGTCGAACGCATCGAAGTTCGGATCGACGATAGCGGCCAGGATCTCCCGCGCCCGGTCCGCACGGAAATTGAGACAAAATACTCCATCACCGTCCCGAGCGCCCCGATACTCCCCGACCAATGTCGGCAAAATGAACTCATCGGTTTCGCCGCGCGCGTAGGCAGCGGCCACGGCCATCCCCGCATCGGCGGAGGAGTGATCGCAGGTGCCTCGTACGATCGCGTCATAGGCTTGGGCGACCCGGTCCCACCGGTTGTCCCGGTCCATGACGTAGTAGCGCCCGCAGACAGTGGCCACGTAAGCTCGCTCGGGCAGACGTTCTATCAGCGTCGCCATGTATCCGTCGGCTGATCGCGGCGGCACGTCGCGGCCGTCGGTGATCGCATGGATTGCCACCGCGATGCCCGCATCCGACAAGACGCCCGCAGCGGCCAGGAGATGCTCCAGATGGCCATGAACGCCGCCATCGGAGACCACACCCATCAGATGCGCTGTCCCACCGCTGGTCCGCAGATCGGCGATGAAGCGCTGCAAGGCAGGGTTATCTGCAAAACTGCCGTCTTCGATCGCGAGGTCGATCTGACCCAGATCCATCGCCACAACGCGACCCGCGCCGATATTGGTGTGTCCAACCTCGGAATTGCCCATCTGCCCGGTCGGCAACCCGACATCGGGGCCATGGGTCGTCAGAAGCGCATGGGGGCAGGTCGCCATCAACCGGTCGAAATTCGGGGTATCCGCCAGGGCGGGCGCGTTATTGTCGGTCTCTTCCCGCGCGCCCCATCCATCCAAAATGCACAGAACGACTGGTTTCGGGGCGGTCATGGCACATTCTCCGGCGTGATCGGGCGGCAAACTCTCGCAGGCAGCCCTAGCAAAGCCTGCCACCGCCCGCGAGGGTCAAAGAGGCACGACTTGCACCGATCCCGCGGCTTGGCTAGGCGACGGGCATGACCCTATCGCCCGATCCCGTCGATCTCACTGCCCGCCTCGTGCGCTGCCCCTCGGTCACACCGCAGGAGGGCGGCGCTCTGACCCTGCTGCGTGACGTCCTGGATACAGCGGGCTTCGAAACTCACCGCGTGGACCGGAACGGCACCCCGAACCTCTTCGCCCGCTGGGGCCCCAAGGGCCATTCCAGAACCTTTGGCTTTAATGGCCATAGCGATGTCGTACCTGTGGGCGATGCCGCCTCCTGGACCGCCGATCCGTTCGGGGCGGAGATCCGCGAGGACATGCTGATCGGGCGCGGGGCGACAGATATGAAATCAGCGGTTGCAGCCTTCACCAGCGCCGCCATCGGATTCGTCGGTGCAACACCACCGGATGGTGCCGTGATCCTGACCGTCACCGGAGATGAGGAGGGCAACGCCACTGACGGCACCACCGCAATCCTCGACTGGATGGCGGCGGAGGGAGAGGCGATGACCGCTTGTCTCGTGGGCGAGCCTACCTGCCCCGAAACCTTCGGGGAAATGATAAAAATCGGGCGGCGCGGCTCCATGACCGCTTTTTTCACGGCCACCGGCGTACAGGGACATTCGGCCTATCTGCATCGCGCCCGCAATCCGGTGCCCGCGATGGCGCGGCTTGTAGACCGGCTGTCCAACACCTCGCTCGACAGCGGGACCGCCCATTTCGACCCCTCGACACTGGCAGTGACCACTTTCGACACCGGCAACCCGGCCAATAATGTGGTCCCGGCACGTTGCACCGCGACCGCCAATATCCGTTTCAACGACGCCCACAGCGCCGACAGCCTGACGGCCTGGCTCACAGAACAGATGGAAACCGTCGCTGCCGAGACGGGGATCGACTTCGAGATGACGACGCGGGTATCGGGCGAGAGCTTCGTCACCGTGCCCGGAGCGCTGAGCGATCTGGTTGCCGCCGCCGTGCGGGACGAAACCGGGATGACTCCGGTTCTTTCGACAAGCGGCGGCACGTCGGATGCGCGTTTCATCCAACATCATTGCCCGGTGGTGGAGTTCGGACTTGTGGGGCGCGGCATGCACCAGGTGGACGAGGCCGTTGCGATTGACGAGATCCCCCGCCTGACATCTGTCTATCGCCGCGTCCTTGCGGGGTTCTTTTCCTGACATGCCGGACCGGCGCCCGCGCCTGATCGTCATGGTCAAAGAGCCTCGGCCCGGACGGGTTAAAACACGGCTGGGGCGCGGAATCGGTATGGTGCCCGCCGCCTGGTGGTTCCGACACCAGACAGCGGCCCTCGTCCGCCGCCTTCGCGACGCCCGCTGGCGTCTGGAACTGGCCGTCTCGCCCGACCGCGAAGGCCTGCAAAGCCGGGTCTGGCCCGCCGATCTACCGAGGCACCCCCAGGGTTCCGGTGACCTGGGTGCCCGGATGGGACGGTTGCTGCGACGGGGGCCGCCCGGGCCTGTTATGGTGATCGGGGGAGACATCCCGGGCATCCGACGCGCACATGTTGCCGACGCGATCCATCTGCTCGGGGCCCATGACGCGGTGCTCGGCCCGGCCGAGGATGGCGGCTACTGGCTGATCGGACTGGGTCGGCGGCGCGCACCGCCGCCCACGATGTTTCACCGGGTGCGCTGGTCCTCCCCCCATGCAATGGCCGATACCGTCGCCACCCTGCCCGGCCACCGGATCGCCCTGGCAGCAACACTCGCCGATGTCGACACGGACGCCGATCTTACTCGGCTGCGGCGGCCTTAGCTTTCTGAAGGGCGGCGATCGCCGCGCGCGCGATAACCAGCTCCTCGTCGGTGGGGATCACTCGTACAGTCACGTCGCCGCCTGAGATGACGCTCGCATGGTCCGCATTGGCGGCCTCATCAAGCGTGATCCCGATCCATTCCATATCGCTGCAGACCTTGCCGCGGATGGTGTCGGAATTCTCGCCGATCCCGCCGGTAAAGATGACCGTGTCGAGCCCGCCCAGCACGGCCGCGAGCGACCCCAGCTCTCGCCGGATCCTGAACACGAAATACTCAATCGCCTGCTCGGCCTCTGTCGTGCCCGCACCCTCGAGGACACGCATGTCGTTGGAGAGGTCCGACAGGCCCTTGAGCCCGCTTTCCTTGTAGAGCAGATCCGAAATCGCAGTTGCGTCCATGCCCTCCTGCTCCATCAGGTAGAGCATGACACCCGGGTCGAGCTGGCCGCAGCGGGTGCCCATCGGCAGACCGTCGAGTGCGGAAAACCCCATCGTGGAGGCGACCGACTTGCCGTCGCGCAGCGCACACATCGAGGCGCCGTTGCCCAAGTGGCAGACCACGGCGCGGCCCGCGCCTTGCGGATCGATCTCGGCGAGGGCGCCTGCGATATAGTCGTAGCTCAGCCCGTGAAATCCGTAGCGCCGCACACCGGCCTCATAGTACCGGCGCGGCAGCGCGAACGTGTCATTGACCCAGGGATGACCCCGGTGAAAGGCTGTGTCGAAACACCCCACCTGCGCCGCGTCCGGAAAGGCCTCCATCGCCGCGCGCACGGCGGCCAAATTGTGTGGCTGGTGTAGCGGGGCAAGGGGCACGAATTTCTCGAGCGTTTCCATGACCCCGTCGGTCAAAACCTCGGGCGCGTCATAAACTGTGCCGCCATGGACCACGCGGTGGCCGATCGCGGCGACGCCCTGCCCGCCCAATACCGGCGCCACGGCATCGAGGATCGCGCGCACTCCCTCTACATGATCGGCCTGTCCCAGCTCCGTCTTGCTCTTTTCGCCCTGCCACTTCAGGCTCAGTACGCCCGCGAAGGAATAGAGGCTTTCGATCTGACCGCTGGCCAGCTCTTCGGGCGCATCGCCCGTGGAATAAACAGCAAACTTGATCGAGGACGATCCGGCATTCAGGGTCAGGACCCGCGTCATTTTTTCAGGCTCTCCGCGTAGAGCGCGGCAACGGCACAGGAAGCCAGCCGCGCTTTGTCGTCGTCGGATCGGGAAGTGAGGATGATCGGGCATTTCGCGCCGAGCACGATCCCTCCGGCCTCGGCATGTGACACAAATGTAAGCTGTTTGGCCAGCATGTTGGCGCTTTCGATGTTCGGCGGCACCAGAATCTCGGCCTGTCCGGCGACGCGGCTCTTGATGCCTTTGGTCCGCGCGGCTTCCAGATCCATGGCATTGTCCATCGCCAGCGGCCCGTCGACGAGCCCGCCCGTGATCTGGCCCCGTTCCGACATTTTCGACAGGATTGCAGCATCCATAGTCGACTGCATCTTGGGATTGACCGTTTCCACCGCCGACAGCACGCCGACCTTTGGCTGCTCGATACCGAGCGAAATCGCCAGATCGATGGCGTTCTGGATGATGCTGACCTTGGTTTCCAGATCCGGGGCAATGTTGATCGCCGCGTCCGACACCATGATGATGTGCGGCAGGCCCGGCACGTCCATGACGAAGATGTGGCTCAGCCGCCGCCCCGTGCGCAGACCGCCCTCGCGCTTGACCACCTGGCCCAGCAGCTCATCGGTGTGCAGATGCCCCTTCATCAGCGCGCGCGCCTTGCCCTGATTGACCAGAGCCACGCCTTCGACCGCGGCGGCGCGATGGTTTGACACGCCGATGATCTCGATCCCCTCCAGATCCTCGCCGAGCTCTTCGGCCGCAGCGGTGATCTTGGCGATATCACCGATCAGAATGGGCTCGATCAGCGTGTGGTCCCGGGCCAGCAAAGCCCCGCCCAGCGAATGCGGCTCCTCCGGCGCAACCACCGCGGTCGGGATCGGGTCGAGCGGTTCGGCCCGCTCCAGCATGGCATCGAAATGGACATGTTTCTGGACGGTCAGGCCCGGGACATCGTGCGCCTCGAAGCTGCTGTCGCTGTCCGGGGCGATCACCACAGCCTCTCCATCGGCGATCAGCGTTCCGTCGGCCAGGCACACCGACGTGTCGAACACCGCCTGGCGGCCATCGCCCTTGGATTTGAGCCGCACCCGCGCCACCAGCTGATCCCCCGCATGGGCCTGAGCGTGAAAGGTCAGGGACTGGCTGCGATAGATCGTGCCGGGGCCGGGCAGTTCGTTGCCCAGTACCGCCGAGATCAGCGATCCGACCCAAAGCCCCGGCGCGAGCGCCTCGGCCTGCCCGTCGCCGTCGCCATCCTGCCGCGGCAGGTGCATCGGATTGAGATTTCCGGACGTGTTGGCGAAGACATAGAGGTCATCTGCCACGCAGAGACGGTGGATCTCGGCCTCCATGCCGATCTCCAGCTTGTCGTAGGGCGTGCTGCGGAACAGCTTGGTCATATTCGGATCCCCTTGCACTATTCCGCCGCTTCCGTCGCCGCGCTTGCGGTTTTCGGCAGATCGAGCATCTCTTCGAGTTGTGCGATGAAGGCTTTGGTGGCATCGGCCATCTCGTCCTCGGACCCGACGACATAACGCAGGTCCCGGATCATGTCCTTGCGGTCCTTTTCGGTCTTCAGCAGCCGCGGCAGGGCGGCCAGCGCAGCATCGGGCGCGAAATGCGCGATGACGGTCTGTTCGTGGATGATCTTCACCCGGTCCTCGATGGTCAGATCCGACATCGGTTTGCGCGAATGCATCACCTCCATCGAGCGCGACAGCCGGTCGCCGCGGACATCCTCACGCGTACCGGCCACCAAGACCAGCGCGCGGATGGTCGCCTCGGCGCGACCGCCTGCATCCATGTGCTCGAGGATGATCTGCACCTCGGGCAAATCGATCAGTCGGTTGGGATTTTTCTTGGTCCGTTCAACATTGCGGGACGCCCCGAACATAAGCATCGCCGGTGAGGTGTAGATCGCCAGGAACGACAGCTCGATCATCGCTTCGCGCGCATCGCGCAGACTGTCGAAACCGCGCGTCACCATGTCGCCCCAGAGTTTTTCGGCCTTGCGAAACGGATTGTCGGGATCACCCGGTTCACGCGACGCCTGGATCTGCAAAGCGTGCTTTTCGACCTCCTTCATGCCCGGCAGGCCACTGTTGAATATTGTCCGCGTCCGGCGCATCGGATGGGCCTGGCGCATCGCTTCACCGATCTCGGTGCTGCTTGCGGCCTTAACAAACGGACGTGCGGTCGAGTCGTAGGCCTCGACGAGATTTTCGGAAATCCGCGCGACCGACGCAAAGGCCGCCTCATCACGGCGATCTCCGGTTTGAGCGACGATGTCCGCAAAAATGCGTTTGGCGATAGAGAATTTAAACGCCTTTTCAGTGCCATGACCCTTTACGTCCTCGATCACCAGCTCATAGAGCCCAGGTGCCATCGCCTCGATATTGGCGAGCGTTTCCGCCATCTGATTATGCTCGCGGTTGGCGATCTTGCCCGAGACAAAGATCCCCAGATGCCCCACGTCCTCGTGAATCATGTACAGGATACGCTGGCCCTGCACCTCGATCTCACGCTCGTTGGTGTAGGTGTCCATGATCCAGTTCAGCGCCTGCGCAGGCGGCGTGATATTGTCACCATGGGAGGCAAAGCAGATGATCGGCGCGCGGATGCGCTTGAGGTCGATATGGCGACCGGGCTCGATTTCGGCCTGGTTGCGGGACAGCTTATTGCCGATGAAGAGGTTTTCGACGATCCAGGCGATCTCTTCAGTGGTCATGAGCATGAAGGCGCCCCACCACTTCTCGAAACCGATGAACCGCTCAAACCCGGTGTCGATGTTCTGGTAGAGGTCGAAATACTTCGCAAAGTAGTTCCGGCCCGGGTTCAGTTTCTCGAAATTGTCGACCAGGTCGGCGCCGTCAAAAATACCGCCTGCCAGATCACCTGCCAGCATCGCCGGGAGAGCACCACCCGCCAGTCCGCCGGAATAGCGCATCATGTCCTGGCCGACCTTGCCGCCCCAGTAGGACATCGGCGCACCGTTCAGGATGATCGGGCCGGTCAGGTCGGGGTTCGTGGCGGCGAGGATCGCCGTCGCCCAGCCACCCTGGCAGTTACCGATGACGACCGGTTTGGGCGAGTCCGGATGGCGCTTGTGGACCATGCGTAGAAACGCAGCCTCGGCCTCTGTCACATGGGCGAGGGTCTGGCCTGGCTCGGGCATCTGGCGGAATGCCACGAAATAGACCGGGTGGCCGGCCTTGAGCGCGACGCCGACCTGGCTGTCCTGCTTGAAGCCGCCGATGCCGCCGCCATGGCCCGCCCGCGGATCGATGATGACATAGGGGCGCTTGGTCTCTTCCAGCGTCACGCCCTTGGGCGGCAGGATCTTGAGCAGATAGTAATTGCAGGGCCGCGGCAGGTCCCGGCCATCCTTGACCAGTTCACTATCATAATCCAGCAGCGGTGGCGCGCCCTCGGCATTGTACGCAATCACCGTGTCTGACCACTTGCGAAGCGCATCGAGGAATAAAACACTCCGTTCCCTGGCGTCCTTTGCATAGGCGTTGTAGGCGCCCATGATCCCCACGGGTGTCGCCAACTCCTGAATGTCCCCCGTGATTTCGGAGAGTTGTCGCGTCATTATATCAGCCGTGTCCCGCGCACGGTCCGCTGCATGCTCGGAGCGGTGCGACAGCGCGGTCTGGAGCATCTCCGACTGATCGCCCACAGCTTTCAGGTTCTCTTCTGCAAGCATGCCGGGTCGCCGTTTGTTCGTGTGCAAAGCGTCGCTCCTTTTCGTTCGAAGGATAGGCCTCTTTCAGCCCACGATATGTTGGCCGCCGTCAATGTAGTGAACCGAGCCGGTGACGTTGAAGGCCTCTCGGCTGGCCAGAAACGCCGCATAGGCCCCGACATCCTCGATCGTGGCCAGGTGATGGGTCGGGGTGTCGCGCGCCGCGTCGTCGAGCAGCTCATCGAAATGGGCGATGCCCGTCGCGGCACGAGTCTTCAACGGGCCCGGCGAAAGCGCGTGGACCGAGATGCCCTTGGGCCCCAGTTCGGCCGCGATGTAACGGGTGACCGATTCCAGCGCTGACTTCACCGGGCCCATGATATTGTAGTTCTCCACGACCTTCTCGGCGCCGTAGAAGCTCACCGTCATGCAGGTTCCGCCCTGGGGCATCAGCGGTTCGGCCTTTCGGACCATCCGCACGAAGGAATGGACGGAGATATCCATCGCGATACCGAAGCCCGCCCGAGAACTGTCTAGCACCCGCCCGCGCAGATCCTCCTTTGGGCAGAACGCAATGGAATGCACCAGCGTATCGAGCCGACCCCAATCCGCCGTGATCCGGTCAAAAACGGCGTCGAGCTGCGCATCCTCGGCCACATCAAGAGGCAGGATCAGGGATGCGCCAAGCTCTTCGGCCAGGGGGCGGACATGAGGCTCGGCGCGGTCATTGAGATAGGTAACGGCCAGCTCAGCGCCCTGCGCCCGCAATGCCTTGGCCACTCCATAGGCAATGGACTGCGCGTTTGCAACTCCGACAACCAGGGCTTTCTGCCCGGACAATGAAAACATGACAGCAACTCCTAACGGAGCGCAATGTTAGGCCGTTAATGTAACAGCGGGTAGCTTTCTTGAGCACCTGCGGCATTTTCGTGCCGCAGTGCAGCGGGATTCAGCCGGGGGTCGAGGACACACCGACCTGGGCGGGCCGCAACAGCCGATCATGGAGCATGAAACCGTCCGTCATCACCTGAATGATCTCGCCGGCCTTGGTGCCGGGCATTGGCGCCTCGAACATGGCCTGGTGGAGCTGCGGATCGAACGTATCGCCCGTCTGCGGCGTGATCTTGGTGATCGCGTGTTTGCCGAAGATGTTGACCAGCTCCCGCATCGTCAGTTCCACGCCTTCGATCAGCGCCTTGTCGACACCTGTTGCATCGGCGCTGGCGGCCTCCAGCGCACGGGTCAGATTGTCATAGACCGGCAGCAGATCGCGGGCGAGCTTTGAGCCGCCATACTGCTCCCCCTCGCGACGGTCGCGTTCGCCACGCTTGCGGGCGTTTTCGGCGTCCGCCATGGCCCGCAACCAGCGGTCGCGCATCTCATCACGCTCTGCACGCAGCCCGGCAATTTCTGTTTCGAACTCGGCCTCGGCCTCGGCGAGCTTGCCGTGAGCATCGGCGTCGAGCTTGTCGGTCGCTGCGTCTGCGCTGGCGAACTCTTTGGCCAGGGCTTCGATATCGATGGTTTCCGGCGCCTGCTCGGCCGCCTCGTTCGCGTCGACGGCGCGGTGTTCGTCCCCGGTATGTGCGGTGCGATTTGGGTTTACCATCGTCACTCCTCTTAGCCCCTGTCGGACAACATCTTACCGACCAGCTGTGCCGTGTAATCGACGATCGGCACGATCCGACCGTAATTCAGCCGCGTCGGTCCGATGACCCCCACGGCGCCAATGATCTTACGGTCTGCGTTCATATATGGAGAGACCACCAAAGAGGAACCCGAAAGTGAAAAGAGTTTGTTCTCGGACCCGATGAAAATGCGCACACCTTCACCCGTTTCGGTCAGTTCCAGGAATTCGGCGATATCACGTTTGCGTTCCAGATCGTCAAACAGCACCCGCACCCGCTCCAGATCCTCCTCGCTCTGGCTGTCGAGCAGATTCGCGCGCCCACGCACGATCAGCCGTTCGGTCTGGGTGCCTTCGTTTTCCCAGACCGCCAGGCCGCTATCGACCATGTCACGGGCGAGACTATCGATCTGTTGACGGCGAAGCGAAATCTCCGACTCCACCGCCCCCCGTAACTCGCTCAGCGTACGGCCGGCGAGCACCGCATTGAGGAAGTTCGCGGCTTCCTGCATCGCCGAAGGCGTCGTGCCGAGCGGCGGATGGAAGATTCGGTTTTCAACCTGCCCGTCGGCAAAAACCAGGACCACCAGTGCGCGGTCCGGCGCCAGGCTGACGAATTCGATATGGCGAATCGCCGCCTCATGTTTTGGCGTCAGAACCAGGCTCGCGCCTTGCGTCACGCCCGACAGCGCGGCGCCGATCGAATCGAGCATGCCGCCGACATCGCCGGCATATTCGCCCAGCGTCGCATCGATCTGGCCCCGGTCGGCCTCGGTCAGGTCCGCGACCTCGAGAAACCCGTCGACGAACATGCGCAGTCCTTTTTCCGTCGGCACACGGCCGGCGGAGACATGGGGACTGTCGATCAGACCCAGATACTCCAGATCCTGCATCACATTGCGGATGGTGGCGGCGCTTACCCGTTCAGACATTTCACGGGTCAGGCTGCGGGAGCCAACAGGGTCCCCGCTCTGCAAATAGGCTTCGACCACCCGGCGAAAAACTTCACGTGAGCGTTCGTTCAGATCGGCAAGAATGTCTGACGTATCGTCGTTCATCACTCAGAGGGTAGCTTCACCGGGGTTGAACTGCGCGAGCTGCGGCGGATATGGGACGCTCACGTAAACGAAGGGAATACCCATGCGGCCCTCAGGGCGAAAGCTAAACGAACTCCGCCCGATTACAATCGAAACGGATGTGACACGCCATGCCGAAGGGTCCTGTATGATCCGCATGGGCGATACCCATGTGCTCTGCACCGCCTCCCTGGAAGAGCGCGTGCCGCCCTTTCTCAAGAACACGGGTCTCGGCTGGGTCACGGCAGAATACGGCATGCTCCCGCGCGCGACGCACACACGGATGCGGCGCGAAGCCAAGAACGGCCAGTCCGGCCGGACCCAGGAGATCCAGCGCCTGATCGGCCGGTCGCTCAGGGCCTGTGTCGACCGGGTCGCCCTGGGCGAACGGCAGATCAGTATCGATTGCGACGTGATCCAGGCCGACGGAGGGACGCGTTGCGCCGCGATCACCGGCGGCTGGGTGGCGCTGCGGCTGGCCTGCGACAAGCTCATGAAGGCGCGCGACGTGTTGTCGGACCCGCTGACCGATCATATCGCCGCGGTGAGCTGTGGCATCTATGCTGGTCAACCCGTGCTCGATCTTGACTATCCCGAGGACAGCGAGGCGGGCGTCGACGGAAATTTTGTGATCACAGGCACCGGGCGACTGGTCGAAGTGCAGATGTCCGCCGAAGCCGCCACCTTCTCCCGCGATCAGATGGGGACACTCCTCGATCTCGCCGAAGCCGGAGTGACCGATCTTGTAGCCGCACAACGCGCAGCGCTGGCCTGATGCGTACCTTCGGCGGCGACACCATTGTTCTGGCGTCGCACAATTCTGGAAAGCTGCGTGAAATCAGAGCCTTACTGGACCCGTTCGGAATTTCCGCGCGCCCTGTTTCCGACTTCAGCGACGTTGAACCCGAGGAAACCGGAACATCCTTCGCCGAAAACGCCCGGATCAAAGCCCATGCCGCCGTCGCAGCCAGCGGCCTGCCGGCGCTTTCCGATGACAGCGGGCTGGCCGTCGATGCGTTGGGCGGCGCGCCCGGGGTTTATACGGCCGATTGGGCGGAAACCGGCAGCGGACGCGACTTCGCCATGGCAATGGGCAAGGTCAATACCCAGCTTGAAGACATGAACGCCGCGCATCCCCGCACAGCCCGATTTTGCTGTACACTCTGCGTCGCCTGGCCCGACGGGCACGATGAGATTTTCGAAGGCCAGGTCTCTGGCCACCTCGTTTGGCCGATGCGCGGCGACCGGGGATTCGGATACGATCCGGTTTTCGTCGCTGTGGGCGAGACAGAGACCTTTGGCGAAATGGATCCGGCCCGCAAACACGCCATGAGCCACCGGGCCGATGCCTTTGCCAAGCTCAAGGCCGGACTCCTTGCCCGCTGACGGTCAGACGATACCTGCGATCTGGCAGACCGCCGGATTTGGAATCTACGTTCATTGGCCTTTCTGCGCCGCCAAATGCCCGTATTGCGATTTCAACAGCCATGTCGCGATGCGGATCGACCATGACGCCTGGGCGGACGCCTATGAGACCGATCTCGACCGCTGGGCAGAGTTGACCTCTGATCGGGTCGTACGGTCGGTTTTCTTCGGCGGCGGCACACCAAGCCTGATGGAACCGGCCACTGTTGCCCGGGTTATCGATCGCATCGCACAAAACTGGCATATGGCCAATAATGTCGAGATCACGCTCGAGGCCAACCCGACCTCCTCGGAGCGGGAGCGTTTTGCGGGCTTCCAAGCGGCCGGTGTCAATCGCGTTTCCCTTGGTGTTCAGGCCCTGAATGATGTTGATCTTCAAAGGCTTGGCCGCCTCCACGACGCCAGCGAAGCCCTGGTGGCAGTCGATATGGCCAAGACTCTCTTCGACCGCGTAAGCTTCGATCTGATTTATGCGCGCCAGGATCAAAACGAGGCGCAATGGGAGGCAGAGCTCACCAAGGCGCTTTCCCTTGGCATGGACCATCTCTCACTGTATCAACTGACGGTCGAACCCGGTACGCCATTCCACGCCCGCCAGTCCCGGGACAAGCTTCGCGGCCTTCCAGACGAGGATCGCGCCGTTGCGCTCTACGAACTCACACAAGATCTGTGCTTACAGGCCGGGTTGCCCGCCTATGAAGTCTCCAACCATGCCCGTCCAGGGTCTGAGAGCCGCCACAACCTGATTTACTGGCGGGGGGGCGACTGGCTGGGGATCGGTCCGGGCGCCCATGGTCGTGTCGACCAACCCGAGGGCCGCATCGCCACTGCGGCGGTTCGGTCCCCGGATGCTTGGCTCCGCGCGGTCAAGGACGGCGACGATCTCGTTGATGACCGTATGGTGGCGAGCAGGCAAGATCAGGCCGAAGAGTATCTTATGATGAGCCTTCGCCTAACCGAGGGAAGCGAGCTGTCGCGTCTCGCAATGCTGGGATACGCACTCCCACCAGACTCCCTCGCGGAGCTCGTTGAAGATGGGTTGCTCTTGCTGGATCGCGGATATCTGCGCACGACGGACCGCGGGAGACTTCTACTCAATGCCGTACTTTCAAAGCTTTTGAGTGGCTGAGCATGCGGCCCCTTTGGTTCATCACAGGGCTTTTTGCGGTTGCGCTTGGATTGACCGGCATCTTTCTACCGCTGCTGCCAACGGTGCCGTTCATGATCCTGGCTGCGTTTTGCTTCAGCAACAGCTCCGATCGGTGGCACCGATGGTTGGTCAATCACCCGGTGTACGGACACCATATCCGCGACTGGCGTGACCACGGAGCAATACGGCCTCAGGCAAAGCGCCTTTCCACCATCATGATTGTCGCCGCGTTCTTGATCTCCGTTATCCTGGGGGTCAGGCCCGCCATTCTGGCTATTCAGGCGCTCGTCCTGTCCTGCGTCATGGTCTTCATCTGGACCCGACCGGATCACTGACGCTCAGGACCCGGCAGAGTTCATCCAGCGCTTCCAATGACTTATATCGGATGGTCACCTGTCCGCCGCTATCCGGCTTGTGGTCGATCGAAACCCTCATGCCAAGGGCTGCCGACAGATCGCTTTCCAGTGCTTTCGTGTCGGCATCCTTTTCGGGCCTTGCGGCGGTGACAACCCTTGGGCGTTCCGGGGCCTTTGCAAGTTTCTCCGTTTCGCGCACAGAGAGGTTGCGCGTCACGACCTGTTTGGCGAGCGCCAACGGATCCTCTGTGGTGATAAGGGCGCGCGCATGACCCGCGGACAGAACGCCCTCCGCAAGCATCGTTTGGACGTCGTCAGGCAACTGCATTAGCCGCAGCGCGTTGGCGATATGGCTGCGACTCTTGCCCATGGCCTCGCCAAGCTTTTCCTGCGTATGGCCGAAGCGCTCGATCAACTGCCGATAGCCGCGGGCCTCGTCGATCGGATTAAGATCGGCCCGCTGGATATTCTCGACAATCGCGATCTCCAAGACTTCCGTATCCGTGAAGTCGCGCACGATAACGGGTATGTCATGGAGTTGCGCCGTCTGTGCCGCGCGCCAGCGGCGTTCACCGGCCACTATCTGATAAACGGGAGGTTGTCCGCCAAAGGGACGGACGATCAGGGGTTGAAGAATACCTTTTTCCCGGATCGATGCCGCCAGTTCCGAGAGCGCCTCGCCGTTGAAGCTGCGTCTCGGCTGATCCGGATTGGGTACGATCTGTTCGATGGGCAAAGTCATGTCAGCACGACGTGGCGTTTCCGGTTTCTCCGCCTCCGGCGCCATGTCCGCCATGAGGGCCGATAACCCCCGCCCCAACCCCCGTTTGTCCTTGTGCGCCACGGCTTATGCCTCTTCCGTTATGCCCGATGACTGACGATATCGTGCGAGGAGTTCCTCTGCCAAGGCCTGGTAAGCCAGGCTGCCTTTGGAACTTGGATCGTAATCGATGACTGGAACGGCGTAGGATGGCGCTTCGCTGACCCGGACATTTCGAGGAACAACGGTTCTGAAAACCAGGTCTCCCAGGGTATGGCGCGCATCCTTCTCGACCTGTTGAGCAAGATTGTTTCGCTGATCGTGCATTGTCAGGAGCACACCCTCGATCCGTAGTGCCGGATTTGCGTTTTGCCGAATTTCGCGAATGGTCAGCATCAGTTGCGACAGGCCTTCGAGGGCGAAAAACTCGCTCTGCAGCGGGATCAAAATGGAGTCTGCCGCGACCATGGCATTGACGGTAAGGAGGTTGAGCGACGGCGGGCAGTCAATCAGAATGTAATCCAGACCCAACGCCTTTGGGGTCTCTCCAACCAGCGCATCGCGGAGCAGATGCGATCTCCGCTCATTGGCAACAAGTTCGATATCGGCGGAGCTGAGGTCTGTCGTTGCTGGCGCAATTAGAAGGCCATCGAACTCCGTTGGAACGACCACCTCGGAAAGCGCGGCTCCTTCCAGGATAAGATCGTATGTCGTTAGCTTGCGGTTTTCAGGGTCAATTCCCAGGCCGGTTGATGCATTTCCCTGCGGATCAATATCGACCACGAGCGTGGAAAAACCCTGGCGCGCAAGTGCAGCCGCCAGATTGATCGTCGTCGTCGTTTTGCCAACTCCGCCTTTCTGGTTTGATATTGCGATCGTCCGAGGGCTTTGAGCATCAGACATGGCAAAGGTCTCCGATCTTCAAGATAGCTGCGCCCGGGTCCGTCTCGCTCGGGAATGTCTCTAAGGAAAAGCGCCAAAGCTCTCGCGCTGAAAGAGTTTCGCTTTCATAACTCTTTCCCTTTGGCAGCAGAGCAACTCCTTTCGGTGCAAGATGTCGCCTCACCATCGACAACAGGCCCGGAAGCGGCGCCAGCGCACGGGCAGACACCACGTCTGCGCCCAGCGGCACAAGATCCTCAACCCGTGTCGCATGGACCACGACGGGTGTCTGTGTTTCACGTGAAACGGTCCGCAAGAATGTCGCCTTCCGCTGATCGCTTTCGACAAGGTGCATTTCCAGGCCAGACTGCACATCTCGAGCCGCGATCGCCACCACCAGGCCGGGAAACCCTCCTCCAGATCCAAGATCCGCCCAAACTCTTGCGCCTTTTGGGCGAAGTTTAAGCAGCTGAAGCGAGTCGGCGAAATGTCGAACGTAAAGATCGTTCAGCGCGTTCGGGGCGACGAGATTAATCCTTGGCGACCATTTTCGAAGTAGCTCTGCATAGATCTCCAGCGCCGCCTGTGTTTCACGTGAAACCCCGTAAACTGCGGCCGCGCTATCTCCGATCATGAGGCCCGCTTCCGGCCATCGGTTCGGCGCAAAGCGACTAAAAGAACCATCAACGCCGCCGGCGTAACTCCCTCGATCTGCGCCGCTTGTGCCAATGTGGCCGGGCGATGCTCTTGCAGTTTGGTTTTCACCTCGTTTGAAAGGCTTTTAACTTCCCCATAGTCGAAATCGCGTGGGATTTCTTCTGCTTCTTGCCGTCTCAGCGTCTCAGCATCCTTTGCCTGGCGCTCCATGTACTGTGCGTAAAGCGCCTCTCGCGAAATCT
The DNA here is from genome assembly GCA_039184415.1 of Pseudomonadota bacterium. Taxonomy (GTDB): domain Bacteria; phylum Pseudomonadota; class Alphaproteobacteria; order Rhodobacterales; family Rhodobacteraceae; genus JANSYP01. Next base: position 4,944 of record JBCDBB010000011.1, on the reverse strand, counting down.
GCGTTCTGACATCAGGAGGAATGTCCAATAGCCCGGGTTCGAGGTGCAACAACGTGTCGAAATCGATGCCAGGATAGGACAAAAGAGTATAGGCCGACCGCTTTTTGCCGTCTTCGTTGACCTTGACCCCCAAACGCGACAGCGCACGCGGTGTCCAAGACAGGTTCACCAGCCGAGTTGTCGCGGTGCCCAACGTCGCCATTTTTTCGTCGTAAGCCCTCGCGCGGGCGGGCTGAACACAGCCAATCTCCACCCCGCGCGCCGTCAAACGTTGATCTGCGTTATCCGCGCGTAGGGAGAGACGAAACTCAGCACGGCTGGTGAACATACGATAAGGCTCTGAGACACCTCGCGTTATCAGATCATCAATCATGACCCCAATATAGCTGTCAGTCCGGCTGAAAACCACAGGATCTTGTGTCTTGATCAAGCGCGCGGCGTTGATACCAGCAACCAGTCCCTGCGCAGCGGCCTCCTCGTAACCTGTTGTGCCGTTAATCTGACCGGCTAGGTACAGCCCGGTGAGATCCTTAACCGAAAGATCCGGCCGCAGCGCGCGCGGGTCAACGTAGTCATACTCGATCGCATAGCCGGGCTGCAGGATCTCCGCATTCTCCAAGCCTGGTATCGATGCGACATACGCAGATTGAACCTCCTCCGGTAGCGAGGTCGAAATACCGTTCGGGTAAACAGTCCGGTCGTTGACACCCTCGGGCTCGAGGAACACCTGATGGGACGCTTTGTCGGAAAATCTGACGATCTTATCTTCTATGGAGGGACAGTAGCGGGGGCCGATACCATCGATACGCCCCCCATACATCGCGGAGCGATCCAGGTTTTCCCTGATAATCTGATGCGTTTCTTCGGTCGTGTGGGTAATCCCGCAAGAGATTTGCGGCGCGCTAACGCCCTTTGTCGCAAAGGAAAAAAAGACCGGATCGTCATCACCCGGCTGCATTTCCAGCCTGTCCCAAGCTATTGTTCGGCCATCTAGCCGTGGCGGCGTCCCTGTCTTTAGGCGACCCATAGGAAGGGCGAAGCTCTCAAAGCGCTCCGCCAGTGCAACGGACGGGCGTTCTCCCATGCGGCCCGCATCCTGTCGCTTCTCCCCAATGTGAATGACGCCCCTCAGGAATGTCCCTGTAGTAATGATCACTGCCTCGGCGCAGATCGTCGCGCCATCGGCGAGGACTACACCCGTCACGGATGTTCCGTTCAAGCGGAGATCCGCCACTTCGCCTTCGATGATGGTCAAGCCTGTCGCCAGAGCGAGTTCTGACTGCATGTGAGCGAGGTAAAGAGCACGGTCGCTCTGGGTCCGTGGTCCCTGCACTGCCGGGCCCTTGCGGCGATTCAATAAACGAAACTGTATGCCCGAGGCATCAGCGACACGCCCCATGATCCCGTCTAACGCGTCGATTTCCCGGACAAGATGGCCCTTGCCGAGGCCCCCTATTGCCGGATTGCAGGACATGACACCAATGGCGGACTTCTTCAGGGTCACGAGCGCGACAGATGCTCCGCAACGCGCAGCTGCATGGGCAGCCTCACAACCGGCATGGCCGCCACCAACAACAATGACGTCGAAATCAGATTGTTTCACGTGAAACATCCCTACTTGCCCAGGCAAAAGGCGCTGAAGATCTGATCCAGTACATCTTCTGCATCAATTCGGCCGGTCATGGTGTCCAGAGCGCGCACTGCCTGGCGCAGATCTTCGGCAACCAAGTCCGTTTGCGCCGCCAAGGAGCCTAGCCTATCCCGGGCCGATTCCAAAGCCTGCAGCGCGGACTTCAAGGCCGTTCGATGGCGTTCTGTGGTCGCTGTCCCTATCGCTGACACGCGCTCGGAGAATACCTCTCGTACATGGTCGAGAAGTTCCGCGACGCCGGCCCCCGTTAGCCCGGAAATCCGTGGGAGACAACCATCTAACAAGTCGCCCTTCCCGTGGACGACTAGGTCTTGAGGAGTCCTCGGCGGCATAACTGGATCGGTCCCATCGGTCAGTATAATACGCAGGTCCGCTTCTTCAGCTCGAGCTTTCGCCCGAGAAATTCCAAGGTTCTCCACGACATCATCGGTCAGTCGCATTCCGGCGGTATCCAGGAATGTGACCAGCACGCCCCCGAGGTCCATACGCACTTCCACGATATCACGTGTCGTTCCGGCGATGTCTGAGACCAGAGCAGCTTCTCGGCGGGCCAATCGGTTGAGAAGCGTTGATTTTCCGATATTTGAAGGGCCAACGATAGCCACTTCAAACCCGTCACGGACCCGCTCGGCAGTCGAGATGCCGGCCAATTCTCTGGACAAAGAGTCGATCAAGCGGTCAAGAGCGATAGAAACGTCGGGGGTAACATCCACCGGGACTTCTTCGTCGGCAAAGTCGATTGTAACTTCAACAAGCGACAGGATACCGATCAGATCAGATCTCCATTCGGCCACAATGTCAGCCAGATCTCCCGACAGCACTCGCAAAGCCTGACGTCGCTGCGCTTCGGTTTCCGCTTCTATTAGATCAGCGAGGCCCTCGACCTCCGTCAGGTCCATAACGCCATTCTCTAGAGCACGGCGTGTGAACTCCCCTGGTTCAGCCTGCCGCAAGCCATTGATGTCCGAAAGCGACCGCAACACAGCAGCGACAGTGGCCCGTGCGCCATGGAGTTGAAGCTCGGCAACAGGTTCGCCTGTGAAACTTGCTCCTTGCGGGAAAAGAAGAACGAGGCCGCTGTCCAAATGCGCACCAGAACTGTCCTTCAGACGGCAAAGAGACGCCTTGCGCAAAGGAGGACGTCGTCCAGCCAAGAGCTCCGCCGCAATATGCGCTTTCGGGCCGGATATTCGGACAACGGCAACACCTGCCTTACCCGGCGCGGTGGCCAGCGCGAAGATCGTATCCACACCCCACCTCGCGTGCGTGTCAGGTGTTCATCGAGTCAAAGAACTCGGAATTCGACTTGGTCTGTTTGAGCTTAGACAGAAGAAACTCGATCGCGTCGGTCGTTCCCATCGGGTTGAGGATACGTCGCAATACGTGAGTTTTCTGAAGATCGCCCTTGTCGACGAGAAGGTCCTCTTTCCGTGTGCCCGACTTGAGAATGTCCATCGCCGGGAACACGCGTTTATCAGCGACTTTGCGGTCAAGCACGATCTCCGAGTTGCCGGTACCCTTGAACTCCTCGAAAATCACTTCGTCCATCCGGCTGCCGGTGTCGATCAGCGCGGTGGCGATGATGGTAAGGCTGCCGCCCTCTTCGATGTTCCGCGCCGCACCGAAAAACCTTTTGGGACGTTGCAGCGCGTTTGCATCGACACCGCCGGTGAGAACCTTGCCGGAAGATGGCACGACCGTGTTGAAGGCCCGCCCCAACCGCGTGATCGAGTCGAGCAAAATGACGACGTCCCGCTTATGCTCCACCAATCGTTTGGCTTTTTCGATGACCATCTCTGAAACCGCAACATGCCGCGTCGCTGGCTCGTCAAAGGTTGAGGAGATCACTTCGCCCTTCACGCTGCGCTGCATATCGGTGACTTCCTCGGGACGTTCATCGATGAGCAGCACGATCAGATAGCATTCGGGATGATTCACGCCGATGGATTTGGCAATATTCTGAAGCAGAACGGTCTTACCGGTCCTCGGGGGCGCCACGATCAGTGAGCGCTGTCCTTTACCGATCGGGGCAACCAGATCGATGATCCGGGCAGATCTGTCCTTGATGGTTGGATCATCGATTTCCATGTTCATCCGCTCGTCAGGATAGAGCGGCGTGAGATTGTCGAAATTGATCTTGTGGCGCGCCTTTTCCGGATCCTCGAAATTGATGCGCGTGACATTTGTAAGGCCAAAATAGCGCTCTGCATCGCGCGGAGCCTGGATGACCCCGTCGATGGTGTCCCCGGTTCGCAGAGAAAACTGGCGGATCATGTCGGGCGAGACATAGATATCGTCGGGGCCTGGAAGATAGTTTGCCTCGGGCGATCTCAAAAACCCGAAACCGTCCTGTAGCACTTCCAGAACGCCGTCGCCGGAGACTTCCCAGCCCTCGTCCGCGCGTTCCTTGAGGATCTGGAACATCATCTCGCCCTTGCGCATGGTCGAGGCATTCTCGATGTCGAGATCCTCAGCCATGGACAAAAGATCCTTAGGGCTTTTGGCTTTCAGGTCGGACAGATTCAGGCGGTCTGGGGACATGGGTCGCTCACATACGGGCCCGATAGGCCACGTCATCTCTATGTGTAATGGAAGACTGCCGCACGGACGCGCGGTTTTGATTGAGGTATGGCTGGGTGAAGAAAAAGTCAATCCCGGCCCTAGGGGCCTGCGCTAGAACGGCTTCACGATCACCGAAATGACAATGATGACCATCAAGACCGTCGGTACCTCGTTCATAAGGCGATAGTCACGTCCGCTGCGTGAGTTGGTGCCAGAGAGAAAATCCTTACGCCGCAGTCCCAGCCAATGATGAAACCAGGTCATTCCCAACACACTGGCAAACTTTGCATAGGGCCAGACCGCCCCCCAGTCCACCACGCCCGGAGTGGCGATCAGCGCCAGTCCAAAAACCCATGTCGCAACCATGGACGGGTTCATGATGAGGCGAAGCAGCTTAACTTCCATCACTTGAAAGAGCGCGTCGGTATCGGTTCCGGTACCCACGCGTTCGACATGATACACAAACAATCGTGGCAGGTAGAACAGGCCGGCCATCCAGGCGATCACCGACATCAGGTGTAGAGCCTTGGTCCACGGATATGCATTGCTCAAAAAGTCTAGAACCACAGGCCCACTCCCTACCGACCTCCTCTTAAAGAAAATAGAAAGAAAGAAAATCGGAGTGGTAGTAAGGGTTTGTGGATGGTGTGGATTACAAGGTGATCCACATGTTTTCCGACCTGGGGACAGTCTTGGGCGAAAGAGAACTTCCCCAATGGATTGTTCATTAT
>JBCDBB010000010.1:0-42202 GCA_039184415.1 Pseudomonadota bacterium | reverse complement strand
TGCGGAAGTAGAACTGCGGCCGGTAGTTGGCGAAGAACGGCGTGTGGCGCCCGCCCTCCTCCTTGGTCAGGATGTAGGCCTCGGCCTCGAACTTGGTGTGCGGCTTCACCGAGCCGGGCTTGCACAGCACCTGGCCGCGCTCCACACCGTCACGCTCGATCCCGCGCAGCAATGCGCCGATATTGTCGCCCGCCTCGCCGCGGTCGAGAAGCTTGCGGAACATCTCCACGCCCGTGCAGGTCGTCTTCTTGGTGTCGCGGATGCCCACGATCTCAAGCTCGTCGCCCACATTCACAACGCCGCGCTCCACCCGGCCGGTCACGACCGTGCCGCGGCCCGAGATCGAGAACACGTCCTCGATCGGCATCAGGAAGTCGCCGTCCACCGGGCGCTCGGGCGTCGGGATGTACTCGTCGACCGCCGTCATCAGCTCCTTGATCTTCTCCTCGCCGATCTCCGGGTCACGGCCCTCCATCGCCGCCAGCGCACTGCCTGCGATGATCGGGATGTCGTCGCCGGGGAAATCATACTCGCTCAGAAGCTCGCGGATCTCCATCTCGACGAGCTCCAGAAGCTCCTCGTCATCGACCTGGTCGACCTTGTTCATGAACACCACCAGCGCGGGCACGCCGACCTGGCGCGCCAGCAGGATATGCTCGCGCGTCTGGGGCATCGGGCCGTCGGCGGCGTTCACCACCAGGATGCCGCCATCCATCTGGGCCGCCCCGGTGATCATGTTCTTGACGTAGTCGGCATGGCCCGGACAGTCGACATGGGCATAGTGCCGGTTCGGCGTCTCGTACTCGACATGCGCCGTGGAAATCGTGATCCCGCGCGCCTTCTCCTCCGGAGCACCGTCGATCTGATCATAGGCCTTGAAATCGCCGAAATACTTCGTGATCGCCGCCGTCAGCGTCGTCTTGCCATGGTCAACATGGCCGATCGTGCCAACATTCACATGCGGCTTGTTACGCTCAAACTTTTCCTTTGCCATGGTGCGGCGCCTCTCCATGCGGGGCGGAATGCCCCCCTACGATACGGCGCGCTCGTTAGCCGCGGCGGACGCGAAAGGCAAGCGGTCTTCGCGGCTTGGCGCTCTGTCAGCTTTCGGCAGAAGAGGCGTTGTCCGGTGGCTTGGGCGCGAACCATTGCGGGTTCTGGCGCAACCAGCGCTCGATTTCGATCGCCGCGTTGTCGACAAGCTCGGCCAGCTGCTCTTCGGCAGACTGCGTGAAGCCGGAGCCAACCACAGTGTCGCCGCCTGCATCCTCGGTCACGACAAGCCGTTTGGGGGATCTGTTAAGACGCACCGGGCGGTCGTCATAGACATTGACCGACATCGCCAGCAGAGAGCGCGGCGCAGCCAGGACCGGAATGCCGGGCGCCGCCAGCGAGTAGCCCTGAAGATTGATCCCCACTGAATAGAGCTGATCCCCGTCGAACCGGCGCAAGCGCTCGTCGACCGCCTCGGTCAGCGCTACCTCCAGCGCTTCGTCGCCGATCTGGCGCGAAAAGGGCATCTGTTCGGGGCCGTCGACGATCACCACCAGACGGTCGAGACGAAATTCCCCCAGATCGCTCTGGGACACGTCGGGCGGAAGCTCCGAAGTGCAGCCGACCATCACGGCAACGGCCATCAACAGGGCGGCGGGGCGAAACACGTGCATCCGGACTGTCCTATCGCAGCGGGCCCGAGAGCCCCGAATTCAGTTGCCCGGTCTAACGCAGCCCCGCCACAACCGCAATCGCGCGGGATGGTCGACAGCTCTCACCCGTCCGCTAGGTGTTGCTGCAAGCCTTACCCCACCGACGGAGCAACGCGATGCAGATCACCCCGATTGCCCGCCGCAAATCCCACGCCGATGTTCCCGTGTTTGCGCCCCTCGCGGCGCGACCACTGGGGATATGGGACAGTTTCGCCACCGCCCGCCGCAACGTGCTGGAACTTATCCCGGCCGCTTCGCTTCACCTGCCGATTTTATCGGGTAAGTCCGTCGGGCGCTGGCACATGATCACCGATCCTGCCGCCAATCGCCGGATTCTCAAGGAGGCACCGGACGACTATCCCAAGTCCAGTGTGACCAAGGACATCCTGCGACCCGCCATCGGCGAGAGTCTGTTCGTCGCCGAAGGGGATCACTGGCGATGGCAACGCAAGCTTGCCGCCCCTGTCTTTACCCACCGCAATGTGGCAGCTCTCGGGCCTGTCATGACGGCCGCAGCCGAACGCGCCGTCGATCGGATCGCCGCGAGCCGGGGCCGCGCCGCCGATATGCTGACCGAGATGGTGCAGGCCACCTATGAGGTCATCTCGGACGTCACCTTCTCCGGTAAGGATGGCTTCGACCGCGACGCACTTAACCGTGCGATCGAGGCCTATCTCGATGATGCGGCCAAGGTCTCGATCCTCGATATCCTCGCCGTCCCGACCTGGGTGCCGCGGCTGTCGCGCGAACGGGCCAAGCGCCTGTTGGCCGGCCCAAAGACCAGCGCCGACGGTCTCATTGAAACCCGCAAGCGCGAGGGAGCCAGCGCCGTTCCCGATTTGCTCGACCTGCTCCTTGACGGCGGCGATGGCAGCGACCGTCAGATGACCACCCAGGAGCTTCGCGACAATCTGCTGACATTCATCCTGGCGGGGCACGAGACCACGGCGCTGACCCTCGCCTGGGCACTTTATCTCTGTGCCTTCGATCCTGCCGTTCAGGAGGCGGCGCGGGACGAGGCTGCCGGCGTGCTGGGACAGGGCCGTTCGGCCCGGCCCGCCTCGGCAGAGGATGTCGCGAAACTGCCCTATACACGGCAGATCATCGATGAAGCCTTGCGGCTCTATCCGCCAGGGGGATTCATGTCGCGCACCGCGAAGGCGCCGGATGTTCTGGCCGGGCATGAGGTCCGCCCCGGGGACACCGTCTCGCTGCCGGTCTATGCGCTGCACCGAAACCATAGGCTATGGGAAGATCCCGCACGCTTCCGACCCGAGCGCTTTGCCGACCGCGCGGCGATCGATCGCTATGCGTATCTGCCTTTCGGTGACGGGCCGCGGATCTGCATCGGTGCCAGCTTCGCGATCCAGGAGGCGGTGATCATCCTGGCAACGTTGCTTGCGCGCTTTCGCTTCAGTGCCGTGCCCGGGCGCGTCCCGAAACCGGTGATGATCGTGACCCTCCGCCCCGAGGGCGGGGTGTGGCTGGAGGTTCAGGACGCCTGACAGCGCCCTGCCGTGGCACGCGCTGCGGCAAGGTCGAGCTGGCGCTGACGCTCGCGGAACCGAGCCTTGTCGTCTGCGCTCGTCTCAGCCGCGCAATGGTGACAGGCGACGCCGCGCTCAAACTCCGGCCGCTCCAGATCCCCTGGTTCCAGCGGCCTGCGACAGCCATGGCAGAGCTGATGCGGTCCCTCACGCAGCCCGTGACCGACCGAAACGCGGCGGTCAAAGACAAAGCACTCGCCCTTCCACCGGCTGTTCTCTTCGGAAACCTCCTCGAGATACTTCAGGATGCCGCCCTTGAGATGGTAGACCTCCTCGACCCCCTCGCCGAGCAGGAAGTTCGTCGATTTCTCGCAACGGATGCCCCCGGTGCAGAACATCGCGATGCGCTTGCCCGCGAACCGCTGACGGTTTGCGCGCCACCAGGCGGGAAACTCACCGAAACTGCGGGTTTCGGGGTCCACGGCGCCCTCGAACGTGCCGATCGCCACCTCATAATCGTTGCGCGTATCAATCACGGCAACATCGGGCGCAGAGATGAGCGCGTTCCATTCCTCCGGCGCGACATAGCGTCCGACGGAGGCCTTCGGATCGACGTCCGGTTGGCCCATGGTGACGATCTCACGCTTCAGCCGCACCTTCAGCTTGCCGAAGGGCGCCCTGCCGGCCGAACTTTCCTTCCATTCGAGCCCCGCACAACCGGGCAGAGCGCGAACCGCCGCCAGCGCCCTGTCGACGCCCGCACGACTGCCTGCAATCGTCCCGTTGATCCCCTCAGGCGCCAACAGCAGCGTGCCGGTTACCCCCGCAGCGCAGCAGGTCGCTGCCAGCGGTCCGCGCAAGGCAGCGGGATCCTCAAAGCGGGTAAAGTGATAAAGCGCGGCCACGGTGTACATACGCGGGGCTGTAGCCTACGCGAGAGACGCAAAGCAAGATTGCGCCAGGGCAGCTGGCCCCCGATACATCCGCATAATACTGGCCAAGCGCCCAGACGGGCCGTCAGGCCCGGCTGCGCGGCCCAACGCCGGACAAGCGGGCAACGCCCGTGCAGGACCGGGGGCGGGAGCCCCCCCCGCGGCCCACCCGGTTGACCCGACCATGCGGCCTGCGTAGCGATGAGGCATGCCGCGAGAGGAGTGTCGCTGATGCGTCCCGAAACCGAAGCTCTCATCGTCATCGATGTACAAAACGACTTCTGCGGCGGCGGCGCCCTGGCCGTACCCGACGCCTGCGCCGTCATCGCGCCGATTAATGCGATGATGGACGATTTCTCCACGATCGTCCTCAGCCAGGACTGGCACCCCGAAGATCATCACTCCTTCGCTAGCCAGCACGACGACCGGGCACCTCTGGACATGATTGAGATGCATTACGGCCCGCAGGTGCTCTGGCCCGACCATTGCGTCCGAGGCAGCCATGGTGCGCATTTCCATCCCGAACTGCGCTCCGACGCCGCTCAGATGATCGTCCGCAAAGGGTTTCGACCGACCATCGACAGCTATTCGGCTTTCTTTGAGAACGACCGGACCACGCCCACGGGCCTTGAAGGCTACCTTCGGTCACGCGGTGTCGACCGGATAACGCTCGTCGGGCTCGCGCTGGACTATTGCGTGCACTACTCTGCCGTCGATGCGGCGAAACTGGGCTTCGCCGTGCGCGTGGTTACCGAAGCCTGCCGCGGCATCGACCTTGGCAGCTCGCTCGACGCGGCCCATGCCGGGATGCGCGACGCCGGGGTGCAGGTGGTCTGACCGGGCCTCGTGACGCGGTGCGCCTCGCTCCGAGCCGCGCCGCACTCGACCGATGCAAGGGTCCGGCTTGCACGCGGGCGGTCGGATTGCTCTAACCGGGCGCGGGAGGACCACCGCCATGGTCGACATCGCCACACGGGTCTACAATCACAAATGGAAGATCGATCCGATCGTCCGGTCCCTGATCGATACCGACTTCTACAAGCTCCTGATGTGCCAGTCGGTGTTCCGCAACAAACCCGACACGTGCGTGAGTTTCAGCCTGATCAACCGCACCAAATCGATCCGCCTCGCCGACCTGATCGACGAAGGCGAACTGCGCGAACAGCTCGACCATATCCGGTCGCTCTCGCTCAGCCGCGGCGAAAGCACCTGGCTGCGCGGCAACACCTTTTACGGCAAACGCCAGATGTTCCGCCCGGACTTCATGGAGTGGTTTGAAAACCTGCGCCTGCCAGCCTACCATCTGGAACAGCGTGACGGACAGTACGAGCTGACCTTCGAGGGCGCATGGCCCGAGGTAATGTTATGGGAAATCCCGGCTCTTGCAGTGCTGATGGAATTGCGCGGGCGCGCCGTTCTGCGCGACATGGGCCGGTTCGAACTGCAGGTGCTCTATGCCCGCGCCATGACCAAGATCTGGGAAAAGGTCGAGCGGTTGCGCGGGATCACGCCCCTCAGGCTCGCCGATTTCGGAACGCGCAGGCGGCACAGCTTTCTGTGGCAGGACTGGTGCGTGCAGGCCCTGATGGAAGGGCTGGGCGACAGCTTTTCCGGTACCTCGAATTGCCTGATCGCACTCCGCCGGGAGGTCGAGGCCATCGGCACCAACGCCCACGAACTGCCCATGGTCTATTCCGCCCTGACCGAGAATGACGAGGACCTCGCCAATGCCCCCTACCGCGTTCTGGCCGACTGGCAGGATGAACATGACGGCAATCTGCGCATCATTCTCCCCGATACATACGGCACAGAGGAGTTCTTGCGCCGCGCCCCGGACTGGCTGGCGGGTTGGACGGGGATCCGTATCGACAGCGGCGACCCCATCGCCGGCGCAGAAACCGCCATCGGCTGGTGGCGTGACCGCGGCGAAGATCCCGGAGAGAAGCTGGTGATCTTTTCCGACGGGCTCGATGTTGAGCACATGATTACGCTTCACGCCCGCTTTGCCGGTCGGGTCAAGGTGAGTTTCGGCTGGGGCACGCTTCTGACCAACGATTTCCGCGGGCTTGTGCCGGGCGACCAGCTCGCCCCCTTCAGTTTGGTCTGCAAGGCGGTCAGCGCCAATGGCCGGCCGACCGTGAAGCTTTCTGACAATCCCAACAAGGCGATTGGTCCGGCCGACGAGGTCGCACGTTACAAACGTGTCTTCGGCCTCGGCGTGCAGGAACCTCAGAAAGTGCTTGTCTGACCCCTGAACGCCCTTCCGTCGGGCAGCACCTCGTCAAAGTGCCGTTCGAAGGCCAGGACGCGGACAGCCGCGCAGCCAGAAAAGGGCGTCAGACGAACAGGCCTACATTGTTGCGGATGATGATCTCGATCCCGAAAATCGCAAGCAGGGCAACGAGCGGGGCGAGATCAATACCGCCGGTCTGCGGCAGGATCCGCCGGATCGGCTCATAGATCGGCTCCAGCAACCGGTTCAGGCCATTCCAGATCTGCCCGACCAGTTGCTGACGGGCGTTCAGCACGTTGAAGCTGATGAGCCAGCTCATGATCACATGCACGAAGATCAGGAACTTCGCCACACCGACGATGAGCAGGATGATTTCCAGGAGCGACTGCATGGCGGAACCTTCGTTCTGACGGGTTTTGCAGCACCTATGCGCGTAGGGCGGCGAGGGCAAGCTTTGCCGCAACGTCTCGGTTGACCCAAAGACCATGTGGGCCGACCAAAAGCGGGAAGGAGACCGCCGATGTACCCCGTCCTCCGCTTTGCCCTTTCGCTTGCGTTGGCCCGCCGTGCGCCAGAGTTGTCGCTTACCGCAACTCATGTCTCGCAGCATATCTGCTGGCCCTGGGATCTCGATCCGTTTCTGGAGCTGAACAATGGGCGCACCCTGACGCTTTACGATCTCGGCCGGTTCGGACTGGGGCAGCGCATGGGGCTCCTGCAGCTGCTCAAGCAGGAAGGCTGGGGGCTGACCGTGGCCGGATCGTCGGTCCGCTACCGCCGCCGGTTACGGGGGTTCGACCGATTCGAAATGCGGACGCGGACGGTCGGCTGGGACGAGAGATTTCTTTATATGGAACAAGGCATGTGGCGCGGGGACAACTGCACATCCCATCTGCTTGTGCGCGTCGCGGTCACTGATGAGAACGGTCTGGTGCCCATGGCGCGGCTGACAGCCGCCTACGGCGTTCCGACCGAAAGTCCGCCGCTGCCCGACTGGGTCGTCGCCTGGATAAATGCGGAGGTGCAGCGGCCCTCGCCGCCGATGCAGGGTGACGGGACAGACGGGCTGCACCGGGCTGCATAAGCACGGCTGGACGACCCGACCGCCCGCCCCCATAGTCCCGCGATGGACATGACGCCAAAGCGCACGGCGCGCCGCCGGATCCTTGGGTGGTGGTGCTTTGATATCGCGAGCCAACCGCAAAGCACGCTTGTGATCACATTCATTTTTGGCCCCTATTTCGCCACGGTGGTGGGCGATGCGGTGCGCGCGCAAACGCTTTGGGCGACGGCGCTGACGGCCTCGGGGCTCTTCATCGCGGTGGCCGCGCCTGTTATGGGGGCATTGGCGGACCGGTCGGGCAATCTGCGCGCCTGGGTTTGGGGCTTGTCGACAGTGCTGGTGATCTCAATGGCGAGCCTATGGTTCGCGACCCCCGCAATGGTTCATTTTGCACCGATCCTGATCGCCGTGGCCCTCAGCGTCATCGCCGTGGAAATGGCCACCATCGTCACCAATGCCATGCTGCCGGAGCTTGCGCCGCGGGCAGAGATCGGACGGCTCTCCGGCACCGGTTTCGCACTCGGGTACGCAGGCGGCCTCGTGTCGCTGATCGTGATGCTGCTCTTCTTTGCGGAGAACGGCGCGGGCGTTACCCTGCTGGGCCTGTCCCCGGCCCTCGGGCTGGATCCGGAGACCCGCGAAGGCACGCGCTTTGTCGGGCCGTTCTCGGCGCTCTGGTACATGCTCTTCATGGTGCCGTTCTTCATCTGGGTCCGGCCAGCGCCTGCGGCAGCTTCCGGACAGGGCGTTGCAACCGCGCTGACGGAGCTTGCCAGGACGTTGCGCCGTTTACCGGCGCGGCGTTCGCTGTTGGCCTATCTCGGCTCCTCGATGTTCTACCGCGATGCGCTCAACGGGCTCTACAGCTTCGGCGGGCTCTACGCGATCGGGGTTCTGGGCTGGTCGATCACGCAGCTCGGCGTCTTCGGCATCGCCGGTGTACTCTCCGCGGCAGTGGCCTCCTGGCTGGGCGGTCGGGCGGACCATGCCTATGGCCCCAAGCCGGTCATCGCCGGCTGCATCGTCATCCTGACGGCGGTGTCAGTCACGGTTGTCGCCACCACGCGCGAGGCGATCTTCGGGATCACCGTCCCGCCGGGCTCTGTCGCACCAGATATCGCGATGTATATCTGCGGATCGCTGATCGGGGGCGCGGGCGGCGCGCTGCAGGCCGCGTCGCGCACGATGATGGTCCGCCACGCGGATCCGGCGCGGCCCACCGAAGCGTTCGGACTCTATGCGCTCTCCGGCAAGGCAACGGCGTTCCTCGCCCCGCTTCTCATCGGGGTGGCCACAGCTGTGAGCGGCGATCAACGGATCGGAGTGTCGCCCCTGATTGTTCTGTTCCTCGTCGGTCTCTTGCTGTTAGTCTGGGTCCGCAAAGACGGAGACATCGCCGACGGAGCAACCGCCTGATGCTGAAACTTCCTCTCACCGCCTTTCTGATCACCGCTTCGCTCACACTGGGGCTGACCGCGGCACCCGCGCCACTCTCGGCCGAGCCGCGCGCCAACCAGCTTTTCGGAGCCAAGGCGAAAGGGTCGCGCCAACGCTCCGAGGCCATTGGCGCCTACAGCAAGGGCTGCGCCGCGGGTTTGATGGCCCTGCCCGAGACCGGGCCAACCTGGCAGGCTATGCGCCTGTCGCGCAACCGCAACTGGGGCCACCCCGAAGCACTGTCCTACATTGCCCGTCTGTCGCGCTTTGCCGCACAGCAGCCCGGCTGGGCGGGGCTCTATGTCGGCGATATCAGCCAGCCGCGGGGCGGGCCGATGACCAGCGGCCATCAGAGCCATCAGATCGGTCTCGATATCGACTTCTGGATGCTGCCGCCGAAGCGGTTGAACCTCAGCCGCGGACAGCGCGAGAACATCAGCTCGATCTCTGTCCGCGCTGCCGATCAGCGCGGGGTGAATGGCAACTGGACCCCCCAGCATGCCGCGATCCTGAAGCATGCGGCGAGCGACCCGTCGGTCGACCGGATCTTTGTCACCCCGCCGGTGAAGATCGAGATGTGCAAGACGGCGACCCGCGCGGATCGCGACTGGCTGCAGAAGATCCGCCCGATCTATGGCCACCATTACCATTTCCACGTCCGCCTGAAATGCCCCAGGGACTCACCGGACTGCGTGACCCAGTCACCGAACGTGCGGGAGCTTTCCAAAGGCGGCAACGGCTGCGACGAAACGCTCATGTGGTGGGTGACGGACTATCTGAACCCGCCCAAGACGACGAAGCCGACCGGCCCCGCGCCACCGCCGCGCCGAAACTCACGTGACTTCACGATGGCCGACTTGCCGCGTCAATGCCAGACCGTACTCGCGTCCAACTGATCACGGCGCTTGCCGTACTGGGCCTGCTGGCCGGGGACGTCCTGGCCACGGGCGTTACCCCGGAGCAGGCGGAGTATCTGGGCAGCACACCCTGGCACAGCCGTGGCGACCAGATCCATGGCGGTGTCTCCGGGCTGGTCCTGTCGGATGATGGCACACAATTCGTCGTCGTCTCGGACAGGGGCGCGATGAGCCGCGGCGAACTGATCCGTCAGGACGGCAACATCTCAGGCATCCGGGCGGAACCCTTCCGACCGCTCGTCGATCCGGCGGGACGTCCTCTGGTCGGCGACAACCAGGACGCCGAGGCCATGACCCGTCTGCCGGACGGCACAATCCTGGTGTCGTTCGAGGCCCGCGGTCGCATTGGCCGGCTTGACCCCGAAAGCGGCATCGTCACCGAACTGCCGATCCCCGATATGTTTCGCGAGCTTCAGAATAACTCCGGGCTGGAGGCGCTTGCCACCGATGGGCAGGGCAGGGTGCTCGCCATTCCCGAACGCTCCGGCAAACTGGACCGCCCCTTCCCCGTCTATCGCCGGGATGGCGAGGCCTGGTCCGTTCCTTACGCTGTGCGCCGGGATGGAGGCCCGTTTCTCGTTGCCGGAGCCGATACCGGACCGGACGGGCGGCTCTATGTGCTCGAGCGTGACTTCGCGAAATGGCGCGGCTTCGCGACACGCGTGCGCAGCTTTGCCTACGACGATGGCGTGCTGACCGACGAGCGCCTCGTGCTGGAGTCCCCGCTGGGGCGTCACGACAACCTCGAAGGGCTCGCGGTCTGGCGCGACGACACCGGTGCCATCCGGCTGACCATGGTGTCGGACGACAATTTCTTTGCCTTCCAGCGCACGGAGTTCGTTGAGTATCGACTGCCGGACGAGAGAGGGGAGCGCGCGGACAGACTTGATCCCGCGGGCGAAGGAGGCTAAGCGCTTCGGCCTGCCGCATGGTGTGGCCAAGTCTCCGCAACCTTGTAAAAACGGAATAACGTTTCATGCACCGTCTTCTGCCCGGCATCCTCGCCATGGCGGCGATTGTCGTCGCGTCCAACATCTTAGTGCAGTTCCTCTTTGGTGACTGGCTCACCTGGGGGGCCTTCACCTATCCGCTCGCTTTCCTGGTTACGGACGTGATGAACCGCATCTACGGGGTCGCGGCCGCGCGGCGCGTCGTCTTGACCGGCTTTCTCGTCGGTGTGGCCTGTTCCTTTATCGGTACCCAGATCGAGGGCTCCTTCGGGCCGCTGGTGACCTTCCGGATCGCGCTTGGGTCCGGTCTGGCGTTTCTGACCGCGCAATTGATCGATATCGCCGTTTTCAATCGGCTGCGTGCCGGCAACTGGTGGCGCGCGCCTCTGGTGTCGACCCTGATCGGATCGACCGTGGATACGGTGCTCTTCTTCTCCATCGCCTTCAGCGCCGGTTTGAGCTGGATCCATCCCGGCACCGACGTGGCCTGGGCAAACGAGGCGTTTCCGCTGCTGAGCGTCGGCCCGATGGTGCCGCTCTGGGTTTCGCTCGCAGTGGCCGATTGGGGTGTCAAACTGAGCCTGGCACTGCTCACGCTTGCACCGTTTCGAGCGATCACGCTGCGGCTCGCCCCAAGTTGACCGCGATGTGACGGATTTCTTTTGACAAACCGCCCAGGCCTGTGAACGCTAATCGTGTGTTCAACAATCGAAAGGAGGTGATCCAGTGGTCAGAGATACATTGGAGAGAGGTGTCGGAACAATTCGGGAGGTTCGCCGCTGAGGCAACCCTCGGTCGTTGGGACCACCGGACCGGCATGCGCTAAAGCTGCTGCCTGACCGACCCCACCTCCATGATTCTCGAAGGGCCGCTCCGACAGGAGCGGCCCTTTTCGCTGCGGCAACCGCCTCTCGATTGCCGCACCTGTCGGTTGCGAACTGCTAGACGGCGGCCTCCCGCTTCGGGGCCTTGATCGCGAAGAAGCCGATCACAAAAACAGCTGCGCATAGCAGCGCTGTTGCCATGAAGACCGCGGGAAACGAGCCCGTAACGGAATACACCATACTGCAGATCGCCATGCCGATGGTCCCACCGAGGAGCTGCGCGGTCATCGTGATGCCGCTCGCCTGCCCATGCATGCCCGGCGCGACTGTCGACATGACCGCGTTTCGGGGCGGCGTGAACATGAAAGGCAGCGACACCCCGACCATCAAGAGCCCTGCAAAGACAACGAGTTGCGACTTCTCGCCCGTGCCGAGAGCAATCGCGGAAAGGCACAGCATCGCACCGAAGACCCCGGCGAGAGACGGCAGGCGCGTACCTATTGTATCTGAGATCTTTCCCACCCAGACGGCAATGAACATCGGGGGTAGAACCGACGGGAGCAGCGCAAGACCTGCCATCAAAGGCGACAGCCCAACCTCTGTCTGGAAATACATCGCACCAAAAACGAAAACGGATATCTTCAGGAACTTCGCGCAGAAGACGATCAGGTTGGACGCAGTGAAGGTTCCGTCGGCAAAGAGCTTCACCGCAAGCAGCGGGTACGCCCGGTGCCGTTCGGCGGGGCCGAGAAGTGCCAGACACAGCAGGCCGACACCCAGCGGCAGAAAGACATCCGGCTGCGACCAGCCACGGTCGGGCCCTTCCATGAGCGCAAAGACCGTAAGCGAGAGCCCGCCGACCAGCAGGATCAGGCCGCGCCAGTCGAACTCGGTTTCGCGGTCGTGGGGCGGATCCCTCCAGGAGAGTAGCGTGACGATGGCCACCCCCAGAACGATCGGCGGATTGACCCAGAAGATCCAACGCCAGGAGAGATACTCCGTCAGCAGGCCCCCCACCAAAGGTCCCATTGCGAGAAAACTGGTCCCGATCGCGCCGTAGATCCCAAGGGCCTTACCGCGTTCGCTCTCCGGGAAGGACATGGACACGAGGACCAGGGACAGCGGAAAGATCATTGCCGCCCCGACCCCCTGCAGCATTCGCGCCACCAGCAGATCCGACCCGGTCGCCGCAAATCCCCCATAGGCCGATGACGCCCCGAAAATGACGAGACCGGCGCTGATCAGCGCGCGGGCCCCGAGGATATCGGCGAGTCGTCCGGCGGCACAGGCCAGCCCCGCGAGCGTCATCAGGTAGATATTGACGATCCAATGTCCGGTCAGGACGCTCAGGCCAAGGTCTTTCCGTATGGTCGGAAGCGCGACGGCAACCACTGTTTCGTCAAGCAGGATGACCCCGAGAACTGCGCCCATCGCGCCGAGGATCCACCAGCGTTTGTTACTGTCGCGCGTCACCAGGCCGTGGCCTGGTATAGATCGCGCAGTGGAGGGCAGCCGGTTTTGTGTATCATCGCTCCCGGTCTCCCGACTTGGTTCGCTGTTGTTTCTGCACTGCACCGGTCGTGCGAGAGTCACCGGATATCCACAGCCATTGGCGCCGGTTTCGATTGCGAGGGCGCCGCACGCCGGATCTCGTCGTTGCCAGCACCGTCGCATGCAAGCCTTGACCGGCACAAGAACTACGGCGTCTCATCACGAGCAGCCCGGACGTGAGCGCGGCGGCGATCCGAACAGCCCGCGCGATCCAAATGCTGCGAACACATCTTCGGGCGCGGGACAAGATCCGGTCGAGGGTCAAGCGAAACCAAAAGCGGTCGTACCTCGGACGCGCCTAGCACGGTCTCCTTGGCACTGGCCGACGCTAGGCTGCGTACTCGGAGTACTGGATCCGCTGAAATCTCAACTCTCGCAGGCGCTCCTGGATGCGGCTCCTCTCTCGCCGGAGCTGCCGGCGATCACGCAGCTCCTCCTCCGAGGCGAAATCGGAGATATCCCGGATCTGCCTGTCTAGATCATTGGCCTGCGCACCGAGCTGTTCGATCTGCGTCGAGAGCTCGTGGTACTGAAGCCCCGTGATGTTCGCCTGGCTGAGTACCGCTCGCTGACCAGCCGGGCAATAGGGTGCGAGCCGGGTGCCGTTCCGGCCGATCCTGTAGGCGTTCTCTGGCGTGCAGTAGCGTTTGAGCCCCTCCTCCCGTCCGGCGCGCCACGCCCTTGCGTCGGGCACAATCCCGATCTTGGCGCAGGTTTCGGCATAGGCGTTTATCCGGTCGGGAGACCGGCCCGACGCGCCGTCGGCAACTCCGATGCCACGCCAGTCGCCGGCCCGACATTCATCCTCTGTGATGGGCTCGCAGGCTGCGAGAACAGCCAACGCGCCAGCAGCCAGAAACGGGAAACGATAGGGCATGCGCGACCTGCTTGCGTTGGCGCCCGGCAGAGCGGGACAGGGTGTCGGACCCATTAAATCTGGGAGACCAAAACCGGTTGATAGACCAGAGCGTCTGCAGAATCGAGCGTCCGATGCTAGTTCGACTTCGCGATCCGCCGGATATCGTAGGAGCGCCAGAGCAAAGCGATCATCAGAAGCGTCAGGGTCGCCGAAGCAATGCCGACGAAGAACGGTAGCTCGATATTGAGCGACATCAGGCCCCCTCCGATCAGTGCCGTGACACCAGCCCCGGATGTCCACAAGGCTGTCGATAGCCCCATCACCCAACCCTGTTCGCTCTCATCCACGCTGGCCGAAAACATGGCGAGCAGCGTCGGAAATCCCACCGCGAAGCTCGCGGCCAACGGGACAAGTGCGGCACAGGCCGTCCACACGTCCCGCGCCGCGAGAAAGCCCGCGATCGACAGGATCATCACGACGGAGCCCACGCCGATGATCCATGGCTTCGAGAACCGTCGGCCTATCGGAACGACGAGGACACTGCTGGCAAAAATGAGCGCAACGCCAAGGATGAGCATCGCAGCGCTCGCGCCTGTCGTGTCCACCTGGAACCTGCTGGACAAGTAGTTGTCGACAAAAACGTAGCAGGTGTTCCAGACGAACATGAAGAAGAAGAAGACCGCGGAGACGCGCAAAACCGTTGGCCGGTCGGTTGCTTTCCAGAGCTGCCGGAAGACGTCGACAGGTGTGATGCTCAGGGGAACCCGAGCTTGCAGACTATCCCGGAAGAAGACAACGATCAGAAACATCGCCAGCAGCACCAGGCCGATGGCCGCGTAGAACGGCAGCTTCAGCGATGCATCCGCGCCCAGAAGCTCGCTGTCGGACAGCGTTCCGGCGATCAGCGGGCCGGCGACGAGTCCCACGCTGAGCGCCGCGACGCAGTAGCCCATGTTGCGGGTCTTGGCCTCGTCACTCTCGCTCAGATCCACCATGGCCGCCTGGGCGATCGGCTGATTGCCCGAAGTGAACCCGGTGATCGCGCGACCCAGAACCATCAGAGCCAAGCTGCCCATCAGGATGGCCAGGATCGTCAGCATATAGCCGATGAGAGCCCCGGCCAGGCAGATCAGGATGCCGTTCTTGCGCCCGATACTGTCGGAAAGCTTGGAGATATAGACCGCGCCGAAGAACCAGAAGAGGTAGAAGGTCCCGATGATCAGCCCAAAGCTGAAATGCCGCTGCGCGCGCGGCGTGTCCGCCGGCAGCAAGGGTGACGTTGGATCCATCACCAGCGTGTTGATCAGGGGCAGGATGAGCCCCTGACCAGAGACATCGACGAAAATCACGAAAAGCAGTGCGAATTTGGCGATCGTCACCGTCGTTGCCTCCGGGTTTCAGTCGCGGGCCCGGCCCGGAGCCCGCCTATCCCCTTTGCGTCAGGCTCGGCGCTGTGAACGCGTCGGCATAGGGGATCGCCAGCGCGAGGAACGCGTCGTAGCTTTCCTTGACCCGGGCGAACTGGGTGCTGGCAGCGGCCTGTTCCTCCATCACCTCGGCCACGGCAGCCTTGAGCGCATCGATAACCTCGGGCGGGAAGGCTCGAAACTCGACGCCGGTTTCCTTGAGTTGGGCAAAGGCCTGGGCATTGAAGAATTCGAATTGGCTGAGCGACTCGGTCACGCAGGCCTCGGCCGCCGAGCGCAGGATCGCCTGCAGGTCCGGGGTCAGGCTGTCCCAGGCATCCTTGTTGACAACGACTTCAAGCGCAGCGGACGGTTCGTGAAAGGCCGGCGCGTAGCAGATATTGGTAACCTTGTTCAGACCGAAGGCCTGGTCGAGCATGGGCCCCACCCATTCCGCGGCATCGATGGCCCCGGACTGGAACGCCGGAAAGATCTCCGGCGGGGGCAACAAAACCGCGTTCACGCCGAGCTTGCGCATCGCCTCGCCACCGAGCCCCGCGATGCGCATGTTGAGTCCCTGCAGATCGGCGACGCTGTTGATCTCCTTGCGGAACCAGCCCGCGGCCTGAACCGAGGAGTTGCCGGAATAGAGGGGGATCAGGTCGCGTTCCGCGTAGATCTCGTCCCACAATTCCTGCCCACCGCCATAGCGCAGCCAGGCGGCCTGTTCGTTCGCGCTCAGCCCGAAGGGCGCTGTGGTGAAGAAGTGCAGCGCCGGGTTCTTGCCCGCGTTGTAGTAGGGCGTGGAGTGGCCGATCTCGGCCGTGCCCTGCTGTACCGCGTCCTCCACCGCAAAGGGCGGAACCAGATCGCCGCTGCTGAAGATGTTCAGCCGCAACCTTCCGTCGGCCATGGCGTTCACCCGATCGGCGAAGCCGGTCGCGTTGGTGCCCACACCGGGCGCATTGGCCGGGAACGATGTCGGGTACTTCCACTCTATCGCACTTTGGGCCAGCGCCGGTGCGGCCAATACTGCGGGGCCCGCAGCGGCGGCAGTCAGAATGTCTCTGCGCTTCATGTATGGGCAACCTCCCTTGGGTTTCTCGTCATCCAAACAACACGGAAGGCAGCCAGGTCGCAAGCGGCGGCAGGGCCAGGACCAGCGCGAGAGCGGCGAGCTGGATCAGCACGAACGGCACGATTGCACGGTAGATCTGGGCTGTGGTGATCTCGGGCGGTGCGACCGAGCGAAAATAGAACAGTGCGAAGCCGAAGGGCGGTGTGAGAAAAGACGTTTGCAGATTGAGCGCCAGCAGCACCGCGAACCAGACCGGATCCACATGCTGCAAAAGCACCGGCCCGACGATGGGGACGGTGATGAAGACGATCTCGACAAACTCCAGCACGAACCCGAGCAGGAAGACGACGAGCAGCGTGGCCAACAGCATGCCCGTCGGACCACCGGGCAGCGCCGTGAGGAGCTCGTGCACCAGCGCGTCTCCGCCGAAACCACGGAAGACCAGGCTGAGCATGGAGGCCGCCAGAATGATCCCGAAGATCATGGCAGACACCTGCACGGTCTGGGCGAAAGCCGCCCCGAGCGCGCCGCTGCGCAATGTCAGACCGGCGGCGCTGGCAAGTCCCAAGAGGAGCAGGCCGGTCAGCGCAACCAGGACCGGAACCGGGGCGGCACCCACCAGTTTCAGCATCACGATGGAGAATCCGGCAGCGGTGCCCAGGGCCAGCACCCAACGCCAGCGTGGCGCATCGGCGCCCGCGGTCAACAGTAGCGCACCGGCCACGCCGACCGCGGCGGCCTCAGTTGGTGTCGCGACACCAGCCAGGATTGCACCTAGAACGGCGACGATGAGCAGGACAGGCGGCAGGATGTCGGTCAGCAGGCGCAGGGCGCTGCCGCGGCCACCGCCGCGGGTCACGGGCGCCCCCGGCAGCATCCAGACGACCCAAAGCGCGTAAAGCCCGACCAGCATGGCACCAGGCACAAGCGCCCCCGCGAAAAGATCGCCAATCGTCACCGGATCCGGCGCGAAGTTCCCCGCCGCCTGCTGGGCATCGAGATAGGCGTTGGAGATCTGGTCCCCGAGCAGAACAAGCACGATGGAGGGCGGTATGATCTGTCCCAGGGTCCCGGCGGCGCATACGAGCCCCGAAGCCAGACGCGCAGGTACCGCGGCCTGCAGGAGTGCCGGCAAGGAGATCAGCCCCAACATGACGATGGTCGCACCGATGATACCGGTTGAGGCCGCAACCAGCGTACTGACCAGCAAAACCGACAGCGCCAGCGCCCGACCCGATCCGCCCATCGCGGCAGCCGCGGACAGCAACATGCGCTCGGCCAGGCGGGAGCGCTCCAGCAGAGTGCCCATCAGCACGAACAGCGGCACGGCGATCAGAAGCCCATTGCCCATCACGCCAAAGACCCGTTGCGGATAGGCCTGCAGGAACACCAGATCGAACGCGCCCATGCTTGCTGCAAGCGCCGCGACCGCGACCGGCACCCCGGCCAGGACCAGCATCACTGGCAGCCCGGACAGGATGCCTCCCAACAGCGCGACGCAGAGCGTGATCAGCCAGAGATTCTCAGCCATCGGCGCGACGCACTGCCCGGGCCACACCCTGAAGGATCATCAACCCGCAGGCCAAGGGCAGGCAGGATTTGACCAGAAAGAACCCCGGCAGTCCCCCGGTCTCGATGGAGCCCTCCCGGATCGACCAGGAATAGGTGATGTCGGGCCAGACATGCCAAAGCGTCAGCCCGAAAACCGGGATTAGGAACAGCAGCAGCCCGGCGCGGTCGACCCACGCGCGGGTGCGCGGCGACTGACCCTCGCGAAACACGTCCACCCGGACATGAGCATCATCATACAGCGCGACCGGAAGGCCCAGCACCACAAGGGCCGCGAATGCATAGGCGACGGCATCCTGCAGCTCAAGAAAGCCGATGCCGAACCCGTAGCGCAGGATGACCACGGCGAGTTGGCCGACGACGATCACCGCAAGAGCCGCGATACAGACCGTACGGGTCAGCCGGTGCAGGATGTCGGCGAGCGACAGAAAGGCAGAGCGCATGGGGTTTCCTGCGATGGCAGGCCGTGCAGCGCAAGAGGGCGCCCCTGAGCTCAGGAAACCCGACGCACCAGCGCATCACACCCTATGCCCACAATGCGATAGAGGATGAGCGTCATCACCACCAGCGCGGCGAGCGCGGCGAACATCAGGTCGATCTTGGCACGTCCGTTGGCCAGCAGCATGAGGTAGCCCAGCCCCTGGCTGGCTCCGACCCATTCGCCGATGATTGCACCGATGGGTGCGTAGACGGCAGCAAGCCGCAAGCCGGAGGCGAGCGACGGCAGCGCGGCGGGCAGACGGACATGGAGCAGCACGCGCCAGGGCCGCGCGCCCATCACCCGCGCCTGATCGAGCCAGCCGCGGGGTGTCTGCATCAGCCCGTCGAAGAAGGCCGAGGCCACCGGGAAATAGATGATCAACACCGCCATCAGCACCTTGGACCAGAGCCCATAGCCCAGCCAAAGCGTCAGGATCGGGGCCAGCGCAAATACCGGCAAGGCCTGCGTGATCACGAGCACCGGGCGCACTACACGGCGCGCGGCAGGCGACAGTGCCAGGCCAAGCGCCGTCGCGGCGCCCAGCACGGCACCGATGATCAGGCCGGCCACGACCTCGGTTAGCGTGATCAGGGCATGCCCGCCGATAAGGCCTGCATTCTCCCAAAGCGCAAGCGCGACCCGACCCGGCCCCGGCAGAATGAAGGGTGGCAACTGGGCTGCCCAGACCAGTGCCTGCCAGGCGCCGATCAATCCCAGGGCGACCCCGGCACCAGTGAAGATACGGCCGCTCAAAGCGCGGCGAGCGGCAGTGCCGTGCCCAGCGCCATCAGACGCGGGAGCTTTCTCGACCGGGTGTGTTACAGGGACCTCTTGGGTCATGCCAAGGCCCGCAGCTCTTGCAGGAGCTGCCCCTGAACGCGGAGCGTATCGGGATCGTCGACTTCGCGCACGGGACGGGTGGCAGGGGTTTCCGCGGCGCGCAAACCGTCTCGCGTCAGCAGCTGAATGCTCGCGCCGAGCCGCGTCGCCTCACCCGGATCATGGGTCACGAGCAGCACGGTTCGCCCAGACAGCACCTCGGCCGCAAGGTCCTGCATCTGAGACCGGGTGCGCGCATCCAACGCCGAAAAGGGTTCGTCGAGCAACACGATAGGGCGATCCTCCATCAATGTCCGGGCGAGCGCCACACGCTGTCTCTGACCGCCCGAGAGCTTGGCGGGCCGCTTGTCCCGATGGGGCCAGAGCCCGAGACGGTCGAGGAGCGCTTCGGCTCGGGCTCTGTCCGGCGCCTCGCCCCGGAGCCGTGCGCCAAGCGCGACATTTCCCGTGACATCGAGCCAGGGCATCAGCAGGTCTTCCTGCGCCATGTAGGCGACACGCGGCGCCACAGGCCCGCCGTCCGATGCGCGTACTGTCCCGTCGAAAGCCGCGCCTGTCTCAAGCCCTGCGATCAGGCGCAGGATCGTAGATTTGCCGACACCGGAAGGGCCCAGCAGACAGGTCCAGGCACCGGCAATGACGTCCAGCCGCAGCGGTCCGAAGAGCGGCGCGCCCGCGATATCGGCCCGACCGGCCAGGGTGACCGCCGGCGCGCTCACGCCGCCGCCAACCCCATTTCCCAGAACCCGGCCTCGAGTCGTGTGGCAATGCGGAACCTGTTGCAGAGGGCCGTCCAGCGTGGGCCCTGCTGCGGACTGTCGCCCAGTCGCCGCGCGACCGCACCGTCGATGAGTGCCCCCACCGCCTCGCAGGTTTCCTGGTAGTCTGCGCCGCCGTAGGTTTCGATCCAGTCGCGATAAGCGCCGTGCGTCGCCGCGGGATCGAGTCGCCGACCGATCTCGCCATACCCGAGCACGCAGGGCGCCAAGGCGACCAGCAGATCGAGGAAATCTCCGCTATGCCCGGCGTCGAGCACATAGCGGGTGTAGGCGATGTTGGCGGGATCTTCCTCGGTCGCGAAGAGCGTCTCTTCGTCGAGCCCCTCCTCGGCGCAGATCCGCAGATGCAGCTCCATCTCGTCGCAGATCAGCGCCTGCACCGTGTTGGCTGCGATGCGCATCTCGCCGACCGTATCGGCCTTGGTCACCGCCAGCGCCCAGGCGCGGGAGAAATGGATCAGAAAGACATAATCCTGGCGCAGATAGTAGAGGAACGCCTCACGCGGCAGACTGCCGTCGGCAAGCTGGGCGACGAACGCGTGATGGGTGAATGCCTCCCAATGGGCACCTGCAGAGGCGCGCCAGAGCGGAAATGTGGTCCCGTAGAGGCTCATTGCGCACCCAGATCGATGGCCAGTTCGCCCACCGTTCTCTGTCCCTCGACCATGCCGGATGCCTCAAGAAACGCCTCAAACCGGGCGTAGCGGCCGTGATCAACCGCGGCAGGCGTCAGAGAAAAGCGCGGCCAGGTGTCAACCCAGGCCTTTGCGTTCAGCTCGTCCTGCAGTTCGCGGGCTGTGCCGGCGAAGATTTCCCAGCTGTCCTCGGGATGGTTGACGATGTAGTGGGTCGCCTTCTCGGTCGCAGAGATGAACCGTCGCAGCATATCTGGATCCATCGTGTCGCGGTTTGCGATATAGACCAGTTCGTCATAGGGCGGCACACCTTCCTCCTCAGGATAGAAACAGCGGCCGGGAACACCTTCGATTTCCATTTGATTGAGCTCGAAATTCCGGTAAGCGCCGATCACCGCGTCGACTTGGCGGGCCATCAGGGACGGCGAAAGTGACCAGTTCACATTGACCAATTCGACATCCTCAAGCGTCAGCCCATGCCTCCGCAGGATTTCATAGAGCAATGCCTCTTCGACACCGGCGACGGAGAATCCCACCTTGCGACCCTTGAGATCCGCAATGGTCTGGACCGGGCCGTCCGCCAGCACCAAGAGGCAGTTGAGCGGTGTCGCGACCAGCGTACCGACGCGGATGAGCGGCAACCCTTCGGCCACCTGAAGATGGAGCTGCGGCTGGTAGGAAATCGCCAGATCGGCCCGGCCCGCGGCCACCATCTTGGGCGGGTCGGCGGGATCGGCAGGGGGGATCACCTCGACCTCCAGTCCGACCTCGGCGAAGTAGCCGCGCTCCTCAGCCACCAGAATCGGCCCGTGGTCGGGATTGATGAACCAGTCCAGGATGAGCGTCATCTTGTCGACGGTCTGCTCCTGGGCATGCGCGGGCAGGGCCAGAGCGGCAGTGAGAGCAAGTGCGAGCAATCGGGTCATCTGGATCTCCGTTCAGTCAGCATCGCGCCAAAGCGCGTGGAAATGGTGGGTGGGTCCGTGGCCGCGACCGACGCTGAGACGGTCGGCATTGGCCACGGCGCCAGAGAGGTAGGTCTTGGCCGCATTGAAGGCGGGCCGGGTGTCCTGCCCTTTGCCAAGCTCAGCGGCCAATGCGGCCGAGAGCGTGCAGCCGGTACCATGGGTATTGGGCGTGTCGGTCCGGGGCGCCTCGAGCCACACAGGGTCGTCCGGCCCGGCGAGCAGGTCCGGGCTGTCGCTGCCGCCGAGATGGCCGCCTTTGAGCACCACCCAGTCCGGCCCGAGCGCGCGCAACGCTGCGGCCTGTGCCGCCATCGCGTCGCGGTCCGCGGCGGTTTCTGCCCCGAGCAATGCGGCGGCCTCGGGCAGGTTCGGCGTCAGGTGCGTCGCCAGCGGCACCAGATCCGCTTTCAGCGCATCGACCGCGGCCGGGTCGAGCAGCGACGCGCCGCCCTTGGCCACCATCACCGGGTCGAGCACGATGGGAATGCCGCGATGAGGCGCCAGCGCGGCGGCCACGGCCTGCGCAATGCCGGCATTCGCGATCATGCCGATCTTGACCGCATCGACGCGCACATCCGCAAAGACATCCGCGATCTGCTGGGCCACGAACTCCGGCGGGACCAGATGGACGCCGCTGACGCCTGTCGTGTTCTGCGCCGTCAGCGCGGTGAGTGCGGCCATGCCGTAGGTGCCGCGGGCGGAGAATGCTTTCAGGTCAGCCTGGATACCGGCGCCGCCCGAGGGATCGGAGCCGGCAATGGACAGGATGTTGGCCGTCATTGCGCCGCCTCCGCCCATGCCGACGCGACCGCACGGGCCGCAGCCTCCGGATCGGACCGGCCGCAGATCGCCGAGACGACGGCCATCCCGGACGCTCCCGCGGCGCGCACCTCCTGCGCATGCTCCGCCTTGACGCCCCCGATCGCCACGGCAGGGACCGGCGCGGCGGCGATCACGGCGGCCAGCCCGCCGAACCCGATAGGGGTCTTGTGATCGCGCTTTGTCGGGGTGGCAAAGACCGGCCCCGCGCCGACATGATCGACGACGTCCGGATCGACCGCGCGCGCCGCCGTGACGCTTTCCACCGAAAGGCCCAGAGCCATGTCAGGACCGACGATCGCGCGTACGTCGGAGGACGGCATATCTTCCTGCCCCACATGCACGCCATCAGCTCCGATCGCCCGCGCGGCTTCCACATCGTCATTGACGACGAGCACGGCGCCCGTTCCCGCGAGCGCCGCTTTCAGCGCCTGGCCGAGCGCGATCCGCTCGGCTGTAGTGGCTGTCTTGTGACGCAGCTGCACCGCTGTGGCGCCGCCTGCGACGGCTGCCTGAGCGGTCTCTACCATACCGGTCTCAGCGCAGAGTTTCGGGTCGAGGACGAGATAGACGGAAAGATCGAGCGGCTGTCTCATGCGGCGCTCACCCGGCCTTCCCCGATCCAGTCGGGCTCCACATGGGCGAGCTCATCGAGGAATCGCCAGCTGAAGCTGCCCGGCCCTTCGGCCTGGTCGGCGGCGGCTTCTCCCGCGGCTGCGAACATCGCCAGCGCAGCGATGGCGGCGTCGAACGGATCCTCGACCACCGCAGCGAATGCGCCCGTCAGACAGGTGAGCGAACAGCCCAGAGCCGTGACGCGCGGCATCAGATCGGAGCCACCAGTGACCCGCACGGCGCGGGTGCCGTCGGTGACGAAATCGACCGCGCCGCTGACCGCGATCACCGCACCCGAGGCTTGCGCGAGCGACCGGGCGCCCGCCTCCGCGGCGGCAACCGGATCGCCGGCATCGACGCCTCGGCCACCGCTTGCCTCGCCGGCCAACGCCAGAATCTCGGACGCGTTGCCCCGCACGATGGTCGGACGCAGCGCCACCAGATCCCGCGCAATGGCCGCGCGGTAGGGCGTGGCGAAATGGGCCACCGGGTCCAGAACCCAAGGCCGTCCCGCACCCTGCGCCCCTGCGACGGCCTTGTGCATCCCGTCGACCCAATCCGGTGACAGCGTACCGATATTGACCGTCAGTGCCCCGGCGATGGCGGCAAATTCACCGGCCTCCTCCGCGGCATGGACCATGGCCGGCGATGCGCCCGCGGCCAAAAGCGTGTTCGCGGCGACATTCATCGCGACATAGTTGGTGATGCACTGTACCAGCGGCGCGGTGCTGCGCAGCTGGGTCAGGGCGGTGGCAGGTGACATTTGGCTCGACATCGCACTCCCCAAGCGGGACGGGAGCGCACGACGCCTTTGCCGGGGCATGTGCAAGACTCCCTCCGCCGGCATGATCCGGTTCAGGTTCCAAGGGTAAAATCTCAGCCCGTCACCGGGCACCCCTGTCTCGAGCGGGGAGATAATCACACCTTGACGTCGGTGTCACGGGGGAAACGTCTTGGCCTGTCAGTCCCGGCAGAGCGCGGCCAGACGGTCGGGATCAAGCACGCGCAGCTTGCGGTAACTCAGCTGCACCAGACCCTCTTCGGCAAATCGGCGCAGGATGCGCTGCATTGTCGGCAATGACACCGCGACAAGACTGGCCAGGTGGTCCTGCGACATATTCAGCCAGCCGCAATCATCGGCCGACAACTCGCTATAGTGCAACAGCCGAAGACCGAGTCGCCGTTCCGACTGGCGCACCGACAGATTGGACAGCAGCCGAAGCGCGAGCGCAGTATTCTCGTGCGTCAGGTCGTAGAAATCGCGCAACAGCGCGGGGTTCTCATCGATCACGCGGCGCAGGAACGGCTGAGGGAGAAACAGCGTCTCGGTGGGCGTCGTTGCCGTGATCGATACAAGGCGTGGCTGCTCAGCAAACAGCGCAAGATCCCCGATCCAGAAGCCCGGATCAGCCCTGTGTACGAGTGTTTCAACCCCGTCATCGCCTGGAACGGTGATCTCGAAACTGCCCGAGAGCAATCCGTGAAGCCCGTCAGCGGGGTCGCCCACACGGTAGACCGGAGCGCCCTTTTTGAACCAGCGGCGCTGCGCACCGGCCAATAGCATCTGCTGAACCGCGGGCGCGCGGCGTGCGAACCAGCCGTTTAGTCCCAGCACCTCGCTTGGCGCTACGTCAAATCCGTCGGCGGCGGAATAAGCTTTGCTTTCCCTCATTTGAAGGAGTCTCCAGAAACCTGGCGCGGTAAGCATCCTTTGCAACGAAAAGACCGGCACAAGCCGCAATAGACTTCGCTACAGCAGGAACAGTCAGTCCAGTTGAGAGTAGCGCAGCAAGCATCCAACGGGAAGCGAGGAGACATCCAACAATGCGATATCCCCATCCATATAGTACCATCCGCAGGATGGCGGCCGCGACGCTTGGTGTCGCGTTCGCCGCCTCCATGGCCGTCGCGCAGGATGACAAACCCAATATTCTCGTCATCTGGGGCGACGATATTGGCCAGTCCAACATCTCCGCCTACACGATGGGGCTGATGGGCTACCGGACGCCCAATATCGACCGCATCGCAGATGAGGGAATGATCTTCACCGACTATTACGGCGAGCAATCCTGCACCGCGGGTCGGTCCTCCTGGGTCATGGGCCAGTCAGTGTTCCGCACCGGACTGTCGAAGGTCGGCCTGCCCGGCGCCGATCTCGGCATGCAGACCGAGGACCCGACCATTGCCGGTCTGCTCAAGGGCGAGGGCTATGTCACCGGCCAGTTCGGCAAGAACCATCTCGGTGACAAGGACGAACATCTGCCCACCAATCACGGGTTCGACGAGTTCTTCGGAAATCTTTATCACCTCAACGCCGAAGAAGAGCCCGAGAACGAGGATTACCCCGCCGGATTGGTGATGCCCGACGGCCGGACATTTCTGGAGACCTTCGGGCCGCGCGGCGTGATCCGGTCGAGCGCCAGTTATGGTCCGGACGGTATCTCCCAGGAGATCGAAGATACCGGTCCGCTCAATATCGAACGCATGAAGCGCGTGGATGACGAAACCGTCGAAGCCGCGATGGACTTCATCCGCAACGCGGTTGAAAACGATCAGACATTTTTTGTCTGGTGGAACGGCACGCGGATGCACTTCCGCACCCATGTCCGGGACGATCGCCGCAATCCGGGCAATGACGAATACACCGACGGTATGATCGAACATGACATGCATGTCGGCATGTTGCTGGATCTGCTCGACGAGCTTGGCATCGCCGACAGCACCATCGTTCACTATTCCACCGATAACGGACCGCATTACAACACCTGGCCCGATGCGGCTGCGACGCCTTTCTGGGGCGAAAAGAACACCAACTGGGAGGGCGGCTGGCGGGTCCCGTCCATGGTGCGCTGGCCTGGCCTGATCGAACCCGGATCGGTGTCAAACGAGATCATGCACCATATGGACTGGCTGCCGACCTATCTCGCCGCCGCGGGTCGCCCGCAGATCAAGCAGGAACTCCTTGAAGGCATCACGGTCGAGGAACTGGGCCGAGACTACAAAGTGCATCTCGACGGCTACAATTTCCTGCCATTCCTCTCCGGTCAGACCGAGGTCAGCCCGCGCAGGGAAATCTTCTATTTCACCGATGACGGGGATCTTTCGGCGCTGCGTTGGGAAGACTGGAAGATGATCTTCCTAGAGCAGAAGGCCTGGGCCACCCTGCGGGCCTGGATCGAACCCTTCACTCCGCTGCGCGTGCCGCTGATTTTCAACCTGCGCCGCGACCCCTATGAGCGGTCCTACCGGACGTCCAACACCTACTACGACTGGCTGATCAACCGCGCCTACATGCTGGTACCGGCGCAGCAATATGTCGGCAACTTCCTTGCGTCGTTCCAGGAGTTTCCGCCGCGCCAGGAGGCGGCGAGCTTCAGCCTGGACCAGGTTATGGACAAACTGACCAGCGCGCCGACCGCGCAGTGAGCACATCCGCGTACCGGGCCATCCCTCATCGGGGTGGTCCACCCGACTCTTTTTAACCGGAGACCTGCCATGCGCTCGATGACTTGCGCCGCACTGACCCTTTCGGCCTTGCCGGTTCTCGCCGATCCGCTGCCGTCCTGGAACGACACTGACACCAAGGAGCGCATAATCGGTTTCGTCGATGCCGTGACTGATCCCGCGGGTGACGATTTTGTGCCCGCCGCTGACAGGATTGCGGTGTTTGACAATGACGGCACGCTCTGGGCCGAACAGCCGGTCTATTTCCAGTTGATCTATGCGATGGATCGCCTAGCCCAAGCGGACCCCGCAACGCTCACTACGCCGGCTCTAGAGGCTGCCGCGGCGGGCGACATGGCGGGCGTTATGGCCGAAGGCGAAGAGGGCATCCTGCAAGTGATCGACGCCACGCATGCTGGAATGAGCGTGGAGGCGTTTCAGGCCGACGTCGCCGAGTGGCTCGCCACCGCCACCCATGCGCAGACCGGCATGGCCTATACGGACATGACCTACCAGCCGATGGTCGAACTGTTGCGTTACCTGCGCGACGAGGGGTTTGTAACCTACATCGTGTCCGGCGGCGGCGTGCATTTCATTCGGGCCTTCGCCGAAGACGCCTATGGGATTCCACCCCGACAGGTCATCGGCTCACAGCTGGAAAGCGAATACCGTGTGACGGATGCGGGTGCTGAGATCGTCAAGTCGCCCGGAGTCGTCTTCATCGACGACAAGGAAGGCAAGCCTATTGCAATCGACCGGATCATCGGAGCCCGACCGATCCTGGCCGGAGGGAATTCCGACGGCGATTTCGCCATGCTGGAATGGACCACGGCGGGCGATGGACCGCGGCTGGGCCTGCTGGTGCACCACACCGATGGCGAGCGCGCCTTTGCCTATGATCGCGACAGCCATGTCGGACGGCTGGAGCGGGGTCTCGACGAAGGCCCCGGCCGCGGTTGGGTCATCGTGGACATGGCGCAGGACTGGTCGCGGATCTGGACCGCCCCGCCCGAGTGACCGAACGCGCTCAGAGCGCGTCCAGCTTGCCGGCAAGCTTCACGTCTAGATCCGAAAGTCCGCCTGCATCATGGGTGGTCAGGGTGACCTCCACGGTCTTGTAGACATTCGACCATTCCGGGTGGTGGTTCATCTTCTCCGCGATCAGCGCGGCACGCGTCATCCAGCCGAAGGCCTCGATGAAGTCGCGGAACACGAAGCTTTTGACGATCGCATCCCGTCCATCGACGAGCGCCCAGCCTGCAGCCAGCAGCGGATCCAGCGCGGAACGGTCAGAGAGTTTTTCGGCCATGGTCAGTCCTGTTGGTCAGCGGTTGCTTCGGTCTTGCGAAAGGGGCCGTAGCTGGTCAGCACTTCGATCTCTTCATCGATTGCGGCCTTTTCGGCCTCCAGATACTCGGCGATTGCGCGCGAAAACCGTGCGTCCGCCACCCAGTGCAGCGAATGGGTCGTCACCGGCAGATAGCCGCGCGCGAGCTTGTGGGCGCCCTGGGCGCCAGCCTCCACCGTGGCGAGCCCGTTTTCGATGGCAAAGGCGATGGCCCGATAATAGCAGACCTCGAAATGCAGGCAGGCATGGTCCTCGACCGCCCCCCAGTACCGGCCATAGAGCGCGTCCCGGCCGATGAAATTCAAGGCGCCGGCAATCGGGCGGCCGTCGCGCAGCGCAAGGACCAGCAGCATGTCGTCTCGCAGCGTCTCGTGCGCCTCTGTAAAGAACCGGCGCGTCAGATAGGGCGTGCCCCACTTCCGCGCGCCGGTGTCCTGATAGAACACCCAGAAGTCATCCCAGTATCGCGCTTCGATCGCATCGCCGGTCAGCGCGACGATGTCGCCGCCGAACCCCTGAGCTGTCGCGCGCTCTTTACGGATGTTCTTGCGCTTGCGGGACGATAGCGAGGCGAGGAATGCATCGAAATCGTCATAGCCGGCATTCTGCCAGTGAAACTGCTGGCTCGTCCGGTGCATCAGACCCATTTCCTCTCCGGCCGCGGCCTCCGCCTCGGTGCAGAAGGTGACATGGATGGATGACACACCGTTCTGTTCGGCCAACTGCAACGCGCCTTGAGCCAGTGCGGCCCGCCCCAGCGTCTCGTAGCCCGGCCGGGTCAGAAACCGGCGTCCGGTGGCGGGCGTGAAAGGCACCGCGATCTGAAGCTTGGGGTAATAGCGCCCGCCCGCGCGCTCATAGGCATGGGCCCAGTTATGGTCGAAGATATACTCGCCTTGGCTGTGGCTCTTTGCATAGAGCGGCGCCGCCGCGATCAATTCATCCCCCAGCCGGGCCAGCAGATAGCGCGGTTGCCAGCCGCTGCCCGCGCCGACGGAACCGCTTTGCTCCAGCGCGCGCAGGAACCTATGCGTGGTGAAGGGATCGGACGGACGTCCGCCTGCGGCGGCCTCCGGGCAGGCACAGGCGTCCCAGTCCTGGGCGCCGACCTCGGACAGGTTTGTGGCGACCGTAATCTCGACCGAGCTGTCCTTCATTCGCGGGTCGCTCCGGGGGCAGGAAGTCCTCAACAGTCAGGTGGCGCGGGTCGCTGGCCGGTCAAGGGTCTGTCTGCAATGGCGGGCGATAACCTTCGAATGTGATCGCATCGGCGTGGCTGAGGGCCGCGGCTTCTTCGGCCGGGCTGCGGATCGTCCAACAGATCACCGCGCGCCCGGCATGGCGCTGCGCGGCCACAACCGGCATATCAAGATCGCGACGTCCATGGCTGATGAATGCGGCACCAAGCGGGTCCGCATCGGCAATCGAGGCCAGACGACGCGCCGTCGCACGGTCAAGATCGGGCCAGTCGTTCTCCGCGAAGGCACAGGTCGTCAGACCACGGGGGAGATCGGGCGCCCGCGCCGCCACGGCCGCAACCATCGCTGGATTGAACGACATCACCGCCGCCGGTCCGCGGTAACTCCGCAACAGACGGGCGACGTCGGGTTCGAGTGTCAGGGGCGCGGCGCCGAGCTCTCCGCTCTGATCCTTGAGCTCGAGAAGCAGAGGCACCCGACCCGCGACGCGGGCCAGTAGCGCTTCCAGAGTCGGGACGCCCTCTCCCGTCCCGCCGCGAAGAGAGAGCGTACCAAGCTCCGCGGGGCTCCGGTCCGCAACCGCCCCCGCAGCATGCGTCATCCGGTCCAGACTCTCGTCATGGAACACCATTGGAGTGCCGTCCGCGGCCGGCTGGAGATCAACCTCGATCCCATAGCCCGCGGAGATGGCAGCGGACACCGCAGTAAGCGAATTCTCCGGCGCCCCTGCGCCATGCAAGCCCCGGTGTGCAAACGGACGGTCCAAAAAGCCCGGGGGAAGCGGTGGCGAGGCCCTCAACGGATCTGAAAGAGCCCTTCGATCTCTACGGCGACCCCGAAGGGAAGCGCGGAGACCCCGACGGCGGACCGCGCATGGCGACCCGGTTCGCCCAAAGCTTCGACAAGGAAATCCGACGCTCCGTTGATTACCTTGGGCTGGTCCCCGAAGTCAGGCGCCGAGTTTACAAAGCCGGTGATCTTCACCACCCTCTCGAGCCTGTCGATATCGCCGCCGCAGGCCGCACGGACCTGCCCCAGCAGGTTGAGCGCACAGGCCCGCGCCGCGGCCACACCCTCCTCGATGCTCAGCCCCGTGCCGAGCTGTCCCATGATCAGCGCGCCCGGCACGCCGGGCAGTTGTCCCGAGACATGCAGAATGTCTCCGATCTGGACGAACGGCACATAGTTCGCGGCCGGCGCGGCAGCTTCGGGCAGAGTGATGCCGGCAGCGGCGAGCCTCTCGGACAGAGGGGAAGTCATCGATTTTCTCCGTGTTTTGGTCGGGGGGTCCCGGTATGTCGTATGTCCGGTCAGACAGCGGTCACCACGTCCGGCATGGCTCAGCTTTCGCGGAACGCCTTGATGAAATAGTCCGTCAGCGGCTTGAGAAGATAGGCCAGCGGTGTGCGGTCGTCCGTGCGCAGAAACGTTTCCACCGGCATCCCTGGCAGAAGCGTGACATCGTCCGGCAGCTTTTGCGCCTCTTCTTCGTTCAACTGCACCTCGGCACGGTAATAGCTGATGCCACGCTGCTCATCGACGAGCGCATCGGCGGACACATAGATGACCATCCCGTCAAGCTCCGGCGTGGTGCGGGCATCAAGCGCCGAAAAGCGCAGACGCACGTCCTGACCTGGATAGACCTGATCGATATGAATCGGCTCGACATCCGCGGCGATCACCAGCGGCCGGTCCTGAGGAATGATATAGAGCACCGGATCCGCCGCGCGGATGACCGAGCGCGGCGCGAAGACCTGCATCCCGTAGACCACGCCGGAGACCGGAGCGGTCATGTCCAGCCGGGAAAGCCGTTCCTTGAGAGACCGGCGCTGCTCGGCCAGCTCGAGCTCCCGATACTGTAGGTCGCGCAGGGTGGTGATCGAACTTTCGCGTCGCTCTGTTTCCAGTTTCAGCAGTTCGATATCGAGTTCCGTCATCCGCCCGGCGCTCTCGGCCTCCTGGGCCGTCAACTCGCCCAGCGTACCGGACAATCGCGCCTCTTCCCGCTGGATCGACAGCAGCCGCGGCTTCTGCGCTAGGCCCTGCTCGAGCAGCCGCTGCTGGTCGGTCATTTCCTCGCGAATGAATCCGAGCTGAATGTCGAGCGCTTCTTTCTGGGCGATGATCCCCTCGATCTGATTGCCGATCTGGGCCTTGCGTTTCCCGAGCTGGTCAGTCTCCTTTTCCAGGGACTCCAGCCGCGCCTCGAACAGCCGTTCCTGACCGGCGACGAGCCCTGCGATCTCACCATTTTCGGCCGCTGCCGCCAGCAGGTCGAGATCGAACTCGATGCTGTCGCGCCCGTCGCGTTCGGCCTCCAGCCGTCCACGCCGCGCCATCAGCTCAAAGAGCTGGTTCTCGATAATCGCCAGCTCGGACCGCAGCAGTGTCCCGTCCAGCTGAACCAGGACTTCACCCACCTCCACCTTGTCACCATCACTGACGAGGATCTCGGCGACAACACCGCCGTCGGGATGCTGCACCACCTGGCGGTTCTGGTCGACCTCGATCTGGCCCGGGGCGATGATCGCGCCGGCGATGTTGGTGAAGACCGCCCAGGAGCCGAAACCCCCGACCAGTACAACCAGGACGAAAACGCCCATGGTCAGAGCGCGGCGCGCCGAGAAAATATCGCCGCCTTCCGAGCGGGGCTTGGGTGCCGGCTGGCCCGTGACTTGCGGGGGATTCGTTTCGCTGCTCATGCAACACCTCCCGGCACGCGGGCCGTTTGAATTTCATTGGCATTCTTGACCATTTTGCGCAGCACCTCGTCGCGCGGACCGAAGGCGCGCACGCCGCCGCCATCGAGCACCAGCAGTTGGTCGCATTCCTGGATCGCGGCCGGCCGGTGCGCCATGATCAGAACGGACCGCCCCTCTTCCTTCATGTGGCGGATCGCTAGGTTCAGCGCCTCCGACCCATCATTGTCGAGATTGGAATTGGGCTCATCGAGCACCAGGAAAACCGGATCGCCGTAAAGCGCCCGGGCAAGGCCCAAGCGTTGCGTCTGACCGCCGGAGAGCTGGCTGGCCATTGCCTCGATCTGAGTGTTGTAGCCGTCGGGCAGCTTGAGGATCATGTCATGGGCCGCCGCTTTCTTGGCGGCTTCGACAATATCGTCATCCTTCGCCATGGGATCGAGCCGCGCAATGTTTTCGGCGATCGTGCCGTCGAAGAGGTTCACCTGCTGCGGCAGATAACCGATCAGACGCCCTAGTTCGTCGGGATCGTACTGGTCAAGCGATGCACCATCGAGCCGGATCTTTCCCCCGGCCGGACGCCAAACCCCGGTGATCGCGCGCGCCAGAGTTGACTTGCCCGCACCGCTCGGCCCGATGACCCCGATGGCCTGCCCAGGCTCCACCCGGAAGGTGCAGAGCCGCAGAGAGGCCTGCTGCTGGCCCGGGGGGATCACCGTGACCTGGTTGACGTCTAGGATCGCCCGCGGCCGGGGCAGGCGCGTCAATTCGCGCGGCTTCGGAATGTCAGTCAGAAGCTGGGCAAGCTTGTCCCAGCTTTTCATAGCGGCCTGCACCAGCGCCCATTGACCGACCGCCATTTCCACCGGAGCCAGGGCACGGCCGAGCAGGATGGACCCAGCGATCATCGCGCCGGGCGACAGTTCGTTCTGCAGTACGAGGTAGGCGCCCAGCGCCAGCATCGCGGACTGCAGGAACAGCCGGAAGGTCTTGGTGCCGACGGAGAAGCGTCCGCTCACGTCGCTGGATTTGACCTGTAGCCCCAGGGTGCGTTTGCGGAATGCCGACCAGCGCGAGAATGCCGCTCCGCGCATCCCCAGGCTCTGGATCACGTCGGCTTCGTTGCGCAGCCGGTCCGACATCCGGTCGCTCATAGCACCGGCCTGACCCGCCATCAGAACGGGGCCGCGCGTCATGAACTGGTTCAGGACGCTGGTGAGTATCAGAATCACCCCGCCCGCAACTGCAAGCCAGCCCAGCCACGGGTGGAAGATGAAGATACCAATGATGAATACAGGTGTGAACGGCAGGTCGAAAAGCGCGCCGAGCACTGGTGACGAGATGAATTTCTGCACCGTTTCGAGATCGCGCGGACCAGCGGCGAGCGCGCCTTTGTCCCGTGTCGCTGATTCTTCGATCGAGGCAGCGAAAACCCGCTGATCCAGAGCGCTTTGGAATCGGGCCCCCGCGCGCGCCAGCACACGACCGCGCACAAAATCGAGAAAACCCATCATAAGATAGAGAAAAGCAACCAGCCCGAAGAGCGCGACAAGTGTCGCCTCGGACCGGCTGCCAAGCACGCGGTCATAGACCTGAAGCATGAAAATCGGCCCAGTCAGCATCAGCACATTCACGAAAAAACTGAACAGACCCACGAAGATAAACAGCCCGCGGTTGATGCGATTCGCATCACGCAGTTCCGCGCGTCCCATCTGGTTCGACTGTTGCATCATGTACTCCGTGAAAACCGCTGACGCGGCAGAATGAAACGTGACCGTCGGCTGGTATCAATTCCTTCGGCAAACTACTATGTCGTCACAAGAGCAAACAACCGATTGAGGGCAGTTTTGACAGTACCCCAAAGCACAGTCTCAGTGGGTCTTCGCCCGGTTTTCCTCGCCATCGCAACGGTTACGCTCGTTGTCGGCTGTACAGCGCCTCGACCGGGCGCTGAAGTAAACGATCCGTTTGAGCCGGTAAATCGCGCGGTGCACAGCTTCAATACCGGGGTGGATCGGGCGGTTTATCGCCCAGTGTCGATCGCTTATGGCACGGTTTTGCCGGCGCCAGTCCGCCGTGGAGTTTCCAACGTCGCACAAACGATCGACACACCGAAACGGGCGATCAACGGGTTCCTGCAAGGCAATATCGAGAACGGGTTTCACAACACAGCTCGATTCATCCTGAATGCAACGGTGGGTATTGCAGGTATCTTCGATCCCGCCACTTCGATCGGCCTGGATGAACGCAACACCGATTTCGGCGAAACACTGAAGATCTGGGGGGCACCGGAAGGCGCGATCATCGTTGCCCCGTTCTTTGGCACCTATACAGAACGCCACCTTGTCGGGGATGTAACCGACATTTTTCTCAACCCGTTCAGCCTGGTGCTCAACTATCCCGACAACGTCCCTTCGATCGCCGTCACGCTGGGTGATTTCGCCGGCGACCGGTACGATTTCCGGGACACCATCGACACCGTGCTATACGAGAGCGCCGACAGCTATGCGCAAACCCGGCTGATCTATCTTGAAAACCGGCGCTTCGTCCTGGGGACCGCTCCGGAAACCGATGTCATTCTCGATCCCTATGAGGACCTCTATGCAGACTGATCCGACCCGCCGCGCCGTTCTTGCGGCGCTCACTGCCGCCGCCGCTCTGGCCCCGACCGGTGCGGCCTTCGCCCTGACCGAGCAAGCCGCCTCTGCACTGGTCCGGCGCTGCATCGACGAGATCAACACGGCCGTGAACTCCGGCAAGACCGGCGCCTCGCTCTACCGCGACTTCGAGCGGATCTTTGAGCGCTATGCCGATGTGCCGACCATCGCGCGCTATTCACTGGGACCGGCGGCGCGCACGGCATCGCGCGCGGAGCTGCGCAATTTCACCAACGCCTTCACACCTTACATTGCGCGCAAATACGGTCGCCGCTTCCGGGAGTTCATCGGCGGGACGATCGAAATCAACGGCGCACGGACCGACCGGAGCCTCGTGATTGTCGAGACCACGGCGCGACTGCGCGGACGATCGCCCTTCCGGACCGATTTCCATGTGTCCGACCGCAGCGGGTCGGACAAGATCTTTAACGTGATCGTGGAGGGCGTGAACATGCTCACCACCGAACGCAGCGAGATCACGGCCATGCTCGACGCCCAAGGCGGCAGCATCCCGCGGCTGACCCAGGCGCTCGGATCCGTCGGTTAAGTCACCGGAGAAACACAGCGGGGCTTCACCGGACTTGACGCACATCCTCTGGTGTGAGTGGATTCTTCTCAAAACGACCGGCTGGCGGATACACGCCGCCGGCATTTGAGGAGAGCACTATGGCAGGCAAGGCAGCCTCATTACGCAAGTCGAAACCGAAAAAGAACTCCCACTATCCTCCGGCCCCGACCACCGATCCGCGTGCGGCCGAGGATGCACGGGCCTGGCGCGACGCCGAAGCTCAGGGTCTCGTTCTCCAACTTCTGGATCTCGACGAGGTGCAGACCGACGATCTTCCGCGCGACCGACTTGATCTCGGCGGTGTCGCAGGCTCGGCGGAGATGGCGGAGCTCAAGGCGTCGATCCGCGAGCGCGGGCAGCGGGAACCGGTCGAGGTCTTTATCGACGATCGCGGCCGATATCAGCTTCTCAAAGGCT
This sequence comes from Pseudomonadota bacterium, assembly GCA_039184415.1. Classification (GTDB taxonomy): domain Bacteria; phylum Pseudomonadota; class Alphaproteobacteria; order Rhodobacterales; family Rhodobacteraceae; genus JANSYP01. The sequence goes on along the minus strand of JBCDBB010000010.1, from coordinate 6,721 downwards.
GGCGTCGGCTGACCGCGCTGCGCCAGCTGCACGCCGAGACCGGGCATCCCGCTTTTGCGACCGTGACGGCGCGCGTAACCCAGGAGGCTTGGACCGACCCCGACAGCCGGATGGAACGCTATATCGACATGGTCGAGGAAAATGTCGTCCGCGAGGATCTGACATTTGCCGAAATGGCGCAGGTCGCGCTGCGGGTGGCCGAGGATCCGGCGATCGAGGGAACCGATGCCGACGCGCTGGTCGGGGATCTCTACGGTTCACTACACAAGATGAAACGCTCCTACATCCGCAGTTTCGTCTTCCTGCTCTCCACTCTTGGCGAGGCCGTGAAATGGCCCAAGGAAATCTCGCGCAATCAGGGCGTGGCGGTCGCACGCGCTCTCAAGTCCTTCCCAGACGCGGCTCCGGAATTGCGCCGGGAACTCGCCCGCGCACAAGACGCCGCGGAACAGGCCAATCTGTTCGACAGGTTCCTGAAACGCCATGCCAAGGCTGCGGCCTCTGGCAGCCGCGAACTAAGGCTGGGAAAAACCACTGTGAAGGCGCGCAAGGGCGAATGCCGGATCGTGAGTCCGGAGGACTTTTCGGAGATCCCGCGCGAACGGCTCGCCCGCGCTATCGAAGCTTTCGAGGCCGCGCTGCGCGAGACTCCTCATCCAAAGGAACCCGGGCGGTGCGATGGTATCCTGCGCGCGGTATGAGTCATCATTTCAATTGTGCGGGTGCGGGCTTGATCAAGTCCCGTATCCCCAGCCCCTATGCTGCGAGCGCACAGCGCCATGCGCTCCGTAGCCTTGGGTCGTTGGGCCTTGCGTGCATGGTATCCCGCCGGTAGCACTATTGCCGCGCACCAAACCGCGAGGCCCGAACATGACCAGCGACGACCCACGGACACTCGTCTCGACAGCCTGGCTGGATGACCACCTGCGCGACCCGGATCTGAGGGTCCTTGATGCCTCCTGCTACCTGCCCAACAGCGGGCGCGAAGGGCTCAAGGAATACGAGAAGGGCCACATCCCGGGAGCGCGTTTCTTCGATATCGACGACATCAGCGACCATCGTTCTGACCTCCCGCACATGGCGCCACCGGTCGAGAAATTCATGTCCCGTCTGCGCAAGATGGGGGTGGGCGACGGACATCAGGTGGTGATCTACGACGGCGCTGGCCTGTTTTCCGCGGCACGCGTCTGGTGGACCTTCCGTCTGATGGGAAAGACCGATGTTGCAGTCCTCGATGGCGGCTTTCCGAAATGGACGGCGGAGGGTCGCGAGGTTGAGGATCTGCCCCCCATGATCCGGGACCGGCACATGACCGTGCGTCGTCAGGCCCATCTGGTTCGAGACGTCACGCAGGTGGCCAGCGCTTCCAAACTGGGCGACCACGAGATCGTCGACGCACGCTCGCCCGAACGCTACAGGGGCGAGGCGCCGGAACCGCGTCCCGGCATGCGCGCCGGCCATATTCCAGGCTCCAAGAACGTGCACTACGCCAGTTTGTTGAACGAAGACGGCACCATGAAGGATCCCGACGCGCTCCGTGACGCGTTCGTGGTAGCCGGCGTCGATCTTACAAAGCCCGTGATCACGACCTGCGGGTCCGGTGTGACGGCCGCGATCCTGAGTCTCGCGCTGGAGCGGATCGGCAAGACGGACCACGCGCTTTATGACGGCTCCTGGTCGGAATGGGGCAAATATGACGATTTGAAAGTCGCCACCGGATGACCGACCGGCTGTTCGCCGGGGTGGCGGACAGCGCACCCGACCCGATCCTCTCCCTGATGGACCGCCACCGGGATGATCCGCGGCCGCACAAGGTCGATCTTGGCGTCGGTGTTTACCGTGACGAGACCGGCCAGACCCCGGTGATGGCCGCCGTGAAAATCGCCGAAAGGCAACTGTGCGAGAGCCAGGACAGCAAGGCCTATGTGGGCCTGTCGGGCGATCCGGCCTTTCTCGACGCGTTCACCACCCTCGCCTTTGGCGATGACACGCGCCGGGACCGGCTGGCGCGGATCGCCACCCCCGGCGGGACAGGCGCGGTGCGCCAGGGCCTCGAGCTGGTCCAGAGAACCCGGCCGGAGGCGCGCATCTGGCTTCCCCTGCCAACCTGGCCAAACCACATTGCAATTGCTGAGGCCGTGGGCTGCGAGCAGCGCCACTATTCCCATGCGGCTCCCGGCGCCGCGTCACTGGATGGCGACCGGATGCTGGCCGACCTTGCCGGAATGGCGCGCGGGGACCTGCTGGTGCTCCATGGCTGTTGCCACAATCCCACCGGTCTCGATCCATCGCTGGATTTGTGGGCGGAGATTGCGCCGCTCTGCCAGCATACGGGCGCAGTGCCTTTCGTGGATCTTGCCTATCTGGGCCTGGGCGACGGGCCGCAGTCCGATGCCGCCGGCCTCCGCCGCCTTGCCAAATCCCTGCCCGAGATGGTTCTGGCGATGAGCGGGTCCAAGAATTTCGGCCTCTACAGAGAGCGCGTCGGTCTGCTCGCCGTACTGACCGAGAGCGCTGCCGACGCGGAGCGGGTTCAGGCCGCCCTGAACATGCTCAATCGGCTGAACTACACCTTCCCGCCTGATCATGGCGCGCGGGTGGCACAGATGGTGCTGGACGATGCGGAATTGCGCGCGATGTGGGACGGTGAACTCGCCGCAATGCGCACCCGGCTGAGGGATCTGCGCCATGGGCTGGCCGATGCGCTGGAGGCTGAAGGTGTCCCGGACCGGGGGATCCGCCATGGCCGCGGGCTCTTTGCGCGGCTGCCGCTGACCACGGACCGGATTGCCGGTCTGCAGGCGTCCCACGGACTCTACATTGTCGGCGACGGGCGGATCAACATCGCAGGGTTGAGGGCCACAGACGTCGAACGCGTGGCCGCCGGGCTCGCTCCCCTACTGCGCTGACAAAAAAAGAGCCCAGGTGCGCCCCGGGCTCTTCGATCTTGAGTGTAGGAGCGCCTAGCCCTTGTGGAACTCCGGATAGGCTTCCATCCCGAGCTCGGCCATGTCGAGACCGTTGATCTCGTCCTCTTCGCTCACCCGCAGGCCCATCACGCCCTTGATGATGATGAAGACGATCAGCGACGTGACAAAGACGAAGGCGCCGATAGCAGCAAAGCCGATGATCTGGGTAACATAGTTGGCATCGCTGTTCGACCAAGCGACGATCAGCGTTCCCCAGAAACCTGCGAATAGGTGGACCGGAATTGCACCGACGACATCGTCGATCCGCATCTTGTCGAGCAGAGGCACCGTGAAGACCACGATCAGACCACCGACCGCACCGATCAGCGTCGCTTCGGTCAGCGACGGTGCCAGAGGTTCTGCAGTGATCGACACCAGACCCGCCAGCGCCCCGTTGAGCACCATCGTGAGGTCCGGCTTGCCATAGGTGATCTGCGTCAGGATCAGCGCCGCAACCGCACCGCCGGCCGCGGCCGCGTTGGTGTTGGCGAAGATACGCGAGACATCGGAGACGTCCCCGATCGTGCCCATGGCCAGCTGTGAGCCCCCGTTGAAGCCGAACCAACCCAGCCACAGAATGAATGTGCCGAGCGTGGCAAGCGCGAGGTTGGAGCCCGGGATTGGCGTCACCCGGCCATCCTTGCCGTACTTTCCGATCCGCGGACCGAGCACGATGGCGCCCGCCAGGGCTGCGAATCCGCCAGCCGCGTGAACGAGTGTGGACCCTGCAAAGTCAGAGAAGCCCATCTCGGACAGCCAACCGCCGCCCCACTGCCAGGAGGCTTCGATCGGGTAGATGAAGCCGGTCAGGACGACGACGAAGAGCAGGAAGGGCCAGAGCTTTAGGCGTTCGGCCAGCGCACCCGACACGATCGAGGCGGTCGTCGCACAGAACATCAGCTGAAAGAAGAAGTCCGAGCCGACCGACGCATAATCGATGGTGACGTCTGCGGCTCCCACGCCAACGGGTTCCAGCGAAGTGACCGCAAAGAACGGCCCGATATAGCCTTCGACCAGCCACTCACCGGGGTACATCAGGTTGAAGCCGACGAGGTAATACATGATCGCGGCAATGGAGAAGAGCGAGATGTTCTTGGTCAGCTGCATGCTGACGTTCTTGGACCGGACAAGTCCGGCCTCGAGCATCGCAAAGCCCGCGGCCATCCAGAACACCAGGAAACCACCGATGAGGAACAACAGCGTGGTGAGGATGAATTTGGTTTGCTCCGCGGGTTCGCCGGTCGCGACAACGACCTCGGCAACCTCTGCGGTCTCCTGCGCCACGCCGAGCGCAGGGAGCGCTGCGGCCAAGACGGCAAGAGGTAAAATCATGTTCAGTTTCATATGGGTCGGTCCCCTTTGGTATACTCGTGATGGGCTCAGAGCGCGTCTTCGTTGGTCTCGCCGGTGCGGACACGGACGGCCTGCGCCACATCGAGAACGAAGATCTTGCCGTCGCCGATCTTGTCGGTTTTGGCCGTGTTCTGAATGGTTTCGACCACCTGGTCGGCCATGGCTGCTGAGACCACGATCTCGATCTTGACCTTCGGGACGAAGTTCACGGCGTATTCTGCACCGCGGTAGATCTCTGTGTGACCGGATTGAGAGCCAAACCCCTTGATCTCGGTCACCATCATGCCGCGCACGCCGATTGAGGTCAGCGCTTCGCGCACCTCCTCGAGCTTGAACGGCTTGATTGCTGCGATGATTAGTTTCACGTTGTTCCCCTTCCTCAAGGCGGGCCGCTTGCGCGGGTCCATGGGCGCAGTTGCCCGCGTTGAAAGCGCGATCACAAGGAAAGCGATGACATTTCCGCGACGCGGGGATAGGTAGTTTGCACATTTTTTGCACAATTATGCGCCACTGCCTAAAAATTAGCCGGCAGTGAATCGCGCCTTGAAGGTCGAATGCTTAAAGATCGGGTAAACAAAGCGGCGAGAACCCGGTATTGGTAGTTCCGAGACAGGCAGGCAGACCCAAAACGGGCGGATCATGGGCACTCACGGCGGAAAACGGCGGTCTCCGACCGCGCCACGGCGCAAAGCGGCACCGGCAAAAGGGCGGCGCCGCAGCACGTCCTCGAAACCGCGCAGAAGCCGCGCCAAACGCGGCATTTTTGCACGTATTCTGGGCGCAATCGGCGGTCTGATCCGCCGGATCGTCCGGCTGATCTGGGCCCTGGGCTGGCGCCTCGGCGCGGTCGCAGCGCTTGTGCTCGGCGGGTTCGTTTTTCTGGAATATGCCAAGCTGCCGCCGGTGGAGGACATGCTCGACGGGCGGACGCGCGGGTCGGTCACAATGCTCGATCGCGACAATGAGGTCTTTGCCTGGCGCGGGGATCAGTTCGGCGGTGTTATCACACCCGACGTTGTGTCACCCCATCTCAAACACGCCATCCTCGCCACCGAAGACCGCCGCTTCTACAGCCATTTCGGGGTCAGCCCGCGGGGGATCCTGGGCGCGATGGCGATCAATCTGCGCGAGGGGCGCAGCGCGCTGTCGGGCCATGGCGGCTCCACCATCACGCAGCAGGCCGCAAAGCTGCTCTGCATCGGACGGCCATTCGATCCGACCGGCAGCGAGACGGAGGCGGAGTACGAGGCCGCGTGCCGCGAAGGCTCGCTGGAGCGCAAGGCCCGCGAAGCGGTCTATGCCATGGCGATGGAGGCGAAGTATTCCAAGGATGAGATCCTCGCCATCTACATGAACCGTGCCTATCTGGGCGCCGGGACCCGAGGTTTTGAGGCGGCGAGCCAACGCTACTTTGGCAAATCGGCAGCCAATGTGACCCCGTCGGAGGCCGCGATGCTGGCCGGGCTTCTGGTCGCCCCCAGCCGTTTCGCGCCAACATCGGACCTGCAGCGGTCGCGGGAGCGCGCCAATGTCATTCTGGGTCTCATGCATGACGCAGGATATCTCTCCGACACCGATCTGGCGGCGGCGCGCGCCAACCCGGCCACCCTGTCGGCAGCGGCCGAAGCCCGCGCGGGCGGCTATTTCGCCGACTGGATCATGGGCAGCGCGCCGGCCTTTCTGACCCGCGACACCACCGAGGATGTGGTGATCCGCACCAGCTTCGACCCGCGGTTGCAACGCGCCGCGGAAGAAGCCATGGCGGAAGTCTTCGCGACCAAGGTCTCTCCGGGCTCCAAGGCGCAGGCGGCCATTGTCGTCATGAGCGCGGACGGCGCCGTCCGCGCCATGGTCGGCGGACGCGAGATGCAACTGCCCGGTCAGTTCAACCGTGCGACACAGGCGATGCGCCAGACCGGATCGGCCTTCAAACCCTTCATCTACGCCGCCGCGCTGGAGATGGGCTATGCCTATGACGACATGGTCGAGGACGCGCCGCTGACGCTCAATATCCCCGGCTCGGGCCCGTGGTCGCCCCAGAATTACACGCGCAAGCACTATGGCAATGTCACGCTCACCCGGGCTCTGCGCGACAGTCTCAACATCCCCGCGGTCAAAGTCTCGGAGTCGATCGGGCGCGAAAATGTCCGCTCGGTCGCCGAGGCGTTCGGCATCGCGGGCGATCTGGCAGCCGGGCCGGCGCTGGCGCTCGGCTCGTCGGAAGCGACGCTTCTGGAGGTCACTGGCGCCTATGCCGGCATCCTCAATGGCGGCAGCAGCGTGACGCCCTACGGCGTGCGGGAACTGACGCTGGTGGGCGAGGACGAGCCGCTTTTGGGTCAGGATGGCGGGATCATCGAACGGGTGATCTCGCCCGGTGCGGACCGGCAGCTTGTCTA
>JBCDBB010000009.1:0-42577 GCA_039184415.1 Pseudomonadota bacterium | reverse complement strand
TTCCCGTAACTACGCGCTTTGTTTCGTCTTCACACGATGAAGTAGACAGCCACGGGTGGAAATTGTTTAACACAACTTTTGTGGATTGCCAATTGGGACCAGAAATAGAACAAAGTTATAATTATCGGGTGGTGTTTTGTCTTCTTTTCGTTAGGCAAGTTGGCCAATTTTAAGTCATCTGTCTATTTCACGGGGGGGGGGGCAATTTCCGGGCACAGGGGGGCATTTCGGCCGACTGGGGGGGCAAATGGCCCCCCAGTTAAGCGCCAGAAATGAACCCATGGCTGATCATCTGGAAAATGGCGCCATCGATCCCCTGCTGGTTCAACGCGAAGATACCCATGGTGACAAAGCCCATATGGGCAACCGATGAGTAGGCGATGAGCTTTTTCATATCCTCCTGCACCAGCGCCACGAGGCTGGTATAGACGACCGCGATGGCGCTCAGCCACAGCACCAGCGGGCCCATCACATCGGAGCCCACGGGGAACATCGGCACCGAAAAACGCAGAAAGCCGTAGCCGCCCATCTTGAGCAGGATCGCGGCCAGGACCACGGAGCCCGCGGTCGGCGCCTCGACATGGGCATCCGGCAACCATGTATGGACCGGCCACATCGGCATCTTGACCGCGAAACTCGCAAAGAAGGCCAGCCAAAGCAGGGTCTGTACCCCGCCGATGACCTGCACACCCAGGAGACTGAAGGTTTCGGTGCCGAACTGATGCACCATCAGCGTCGGAATGTCGGTGGTACCGGCCTCGGTATACATCGCGACCATCGCAACCAGCATCAGCACCGAGCCGAGGAAGGTATAGAGGAAGAATTTGAAAGCCGCGTAGATCCGTCGCTTGCCCCCCCAGATGCCGATGATCAGGAACATCGGGATCAGGCCGCCTTCGAAAAAGAGATAGAAGAGCACCAGATCGAGCGCACAGAAGACACCCAGCATCAGCGTCTCGAGCAGCAGGAATGCAATCATGTATTCCTTGACCCGGTGGGTGACAGTCCAGCAAGCGGCGATGGTCAGCGGCATCAGGAAGGTCGTGAGCATGACGAACAGGACCGAGATCCCGTCCACGCCCATCTTGTAGGTCAGCCCCAGGATCCATTCGCGCTCTTCGACGAACTGAAATCCGGTGTTGGACGGATCGAACCCGATGATCACGAAGAGCGAGATCAGAAAGGTCAGCGACGTCGCGACCAGTGCCACCCATTTGGCATTGCGCTGCGCATCCTCGTCATCGCCGCGCAGGAACACCGCCAGGATCAGAGCCGCAACGGCCGGCAGGAAGGTGATCAGCGAGAGCAGATTGTCCATCGCCTCAGCCCCCCGCCCGGATGGCGACCCAGGTGATCAGGACGACGAGCCCGATCACCATGGCAAAGGCATAGTGGAAAATGTAGCCCGACTGCGCCCTTCCTGCGAGGCGGGTGAAGAACGGCACGACGCCCATGGCCAGCCCGTTGATCCCGCCATCGATGGTGGCGCCGTCGCCGAATTTCCACAGGAAGCGACCGATCGCCCTGGCGGGTCTGACGAAGATCGCGTCGTAGAGTTCGTCGAAATACCACTTGTTGAGCAGGAAATTGTAAATAGGCCAGTTGAGCTCCGCGACCTTGGCCGGCAGGTCCGTACGGCGGATATACATCAGATAGGCGAGCCCGAAGCCCAGGAGCATCGCGACGAAGGGAGACACTTTCACCCATTTTGGTGCGTAATGGGCGTCGTTGAGCACGTTGTTTTCCGGGTGAATGAAGATGCCGCCGAAACCCTGCGGCGCATGAAGCTCGGCCGCCATCGCCGCCTGATCCTCCGCCAGCGTGCTCTCGCGACTATGCGCTTCGTCGCTTGGCGCGTGGTCATCGGATCCCTCTGCGCCATGGCCGTCATCGGCGCTGACATGAACCTCGCTATGGGGGATGGCAAAGAAACGCTCCACCTCATGGTGATCGCCGAAGAAGCTCTTGTACCAGATCATGCCTGAGAAGACTCCGCCGATCGCCAGCGCCAAGAGGGGGATCAACATGATCCGGGGGCTTTCATGGGCATGTTCGTGGGTGTGTTTGTCGCCCCGCGGGGCGCCAAAAAATGTCAAGAACATCAGCCGCCAGGAGTAAAAGGACGTCATCACAGCAGCGACGACCAGCATCCAGAAGGCATAGCCCGCCGCGCTGTTCGTCCCGGCCCAGGCGGATTCAATGATTGCGTCCTTCGACAGGAACCCGGCGAAGCCAAGCTGGGTCAGAGGCACGCCGACGCCCGTGATGGCCAGCGTCCCGATCATCATCGCCCAGAAGGTATAAGGGATTTTCTTACGCAATCCGCCGTAGTTGCGCATGTCCTGCTCATGATGCATCGCGTGGATCACAGAGCCGGCGCCGAGAAAGAGCAGCGCCTTGAAGAAGGCATGGGTCAGCAGATGGAACATCGCCGCGCTGTAGACCCCGACGCCGGCGGCGACGAACATGTAACCGAGTTGCGAACAGGTCGAATATGCGATGACGCGCTTGATGTCGTTCTGCACCAGCCCGACAGTCGCGGCAAAGAAGGCTGTCGTGGCCGCCAGGAAGGTCACGAAGGTCATCGCCTCCGGCGCGTATTCCATCAGAGGCGACATCCGGCAGACCAGGAACACACCCGCCGTGACCATGGTTGCGGCGTGGATCAGCGCCGATACCGGCGTCGGACCTTCCATCGCGTCAGGCAGCCAGGTGTGCAGGAACAGCTGCGCAGACTTGCCCATTGCGCCCACGAACAGCAGCACCGCGATCAGATTGGCGGCGTTCCAGTTCTGCCACAGGAAGCTGACCTGGGTCTCTGCCAGTTCCGGACCCGAGGCGAAGATCACATCGAAATCAGTGCTATCGACGAGGAAAAAGAGCGTTGCGATACCCAGGTAAAATCCGAAGTCTCCCACCCGGTTGACGACGAATGCCTTGATCGCGGCGGCGTTGGCCGAGGGTTTGCGATAGTAGAAGCCGATCAGAAGGTAGGAGGCGACGCCCACGCCCTCCCAGCCAAAGAACATCTGTACGAGGTTGTTGGCCGTCACCAGCATCAGCATGGCGAAGGTGAAGAAGGACAGATACGCGAAAAACCTCGGGCGGTAGCTCTCTTCGCCCTCGCGGAAATTCTCGTCATGGGCCATGTAGCCGAAGCTGTAGAGATGCACGAAGGCCGAGACGGTTGTCACGACGATCAGCATGATCGCAGTCAGGCGGTCGAGCCGGACGCCCCAATAGGCGCTGAGGCTGCCGCTTTCGATCCAGCGCATGATCTCGACGATCTGGGTTTCGCCGCCGAAGGTGAAGAAGACGATCCAGGACAAAAAGCAGGACAGGAACAGAAGGCCGGTCGCCGTCCACTTCGCCGCCTTTTCGCCGATGATCTTCCAGGCGAAACCCGCAATGAGCGCGCCGAGCAAAGGCGCGAAAAGGATGATCTGCAGCATCGCTCAGCCCTTCATATTGTTGACGTCTTCCACCGCGATCGTCCCGCGGTTGCGGAAGAAACAGACCAGGATCGCGAGGCCGATGGCCGCCTCTGCCGCAGCAACAGTCAGGACGAAAAGCGTGAAGACCTGGCCTGTGAGATCGTTCAGAAAGGCCGAGAAGGCGACGAGATTGATGTTCACGGCGAGCAGGACAAGCTCGATCGACATCAGGATGATAATCACGTTCTTGCGGTTCAGGAACAGCCCGAAAATGCCGATGATGAAGAGCGTCGCGGCGACGGTCAGATAATGTTCCAGTCCGATCATCTCAGTCCCCCCCGGCCTATTTTCGCCGGTTGAAGTATCCGAACGCCGCCAGCACAGCGACGGCGATAGCCACAAGGATGGCGATCTGATCGCCGTCCATCAGAGCCCCTGCCCCGGTTTCACGTCCTTGATCTCCATCGCCTCGGCCGGATCGCGATACATCTGGGCCAGCACGTCCTGGCGCTTGATCCCTTCCTTGTGGCGCAACGTCAGGACGATCGCGCCGATCATCGCGACCAGCAGGATCAGCCCGGACAGCTGAAAGAGCAGGATATAGTCGTCATAGATCAGCAGCCCCAAAGCGGCCGTGTTGTGTGTTTCTTCCAGTGGCGGCGCGATGTTTGCTCGCAGATCCGCGGCCTCGGGCGCGAAACTCCAGGATCCGAAGGCGAGCGCCAGCTGCATCAAGAGCACGATGGCGATCATCAGCGACAGGGGCAGGTATTTTGCCATCTCCGCGCGAAGCTGCGCAAAGTCCACATCGAGCATCATCACCACGAACAGAAACAGCACCGCGACCGCACCGACATAGACAATCACCAAGAGCATCGCGACGAACTCGGCGCCGAGCAGCACGAAGAGCCCCGCAGACGACAGGAAGGCCAGGATCAGCCAGAGCACCGAATGCACGGGATGACGCGAGATTACCGTGAAAAGCCCTCCCGCGAGAACGCCGGCGGCAAAGCAATAAAAAGCGATGACTGGAACGGTCATGGCGCTTCCCCTTGCCGCTCGAACACCTCGATTGCAGCGTTGAGCGCGTTGATCATGGCCGGAAATCCGCCATAGAGCGCCATCTGATAGATCACTTCGGCGATCTCGGTCTTGGACGCGCCGGCGTTCAGCGCATTCTGCACATGGACCTGAAGCTGCGGCTTGGTCTGCCCGCCGAGGGCTGCAAGCGCCGCGATGGTTGCCAGATAGCGCGTGCGGATATCGAGCCCGGGCCGATTGTAGAATTCACCGAAGGACACGTTGATGACCATGTCAGCGAGCCCCGGCACATGGGCGTCATACCGCGCACGAAGCGCCTCGGTGATGCCGGGATTGGTCGCCTCGGCCAGAGCTTGCGCCTCGGCAAAGCGTGGATCTGGGGTTGCATCACTCATCGATATGGCGCGTCGATTTCGAGATTGCGGGCGATCTCGGCCTCCCAGCGCTCTCCGTTGGCGAGCAGTTTTTCCTTGTTGTAGAACAGCTCTTCGCGCGTTTCGGTCGCGAACTCGAAATTCGGACCTTCGACAATTGCATCCACCGGGCAGGCCTCCTGGCAGAAGCCGCAGTAGATGCATTTCGTCATGTCTATGTCGTAGCGCGTGGTGCGGCGGGAGCCGTCCTCGCGCGGTTCGGCATCGATGGTGATGGCCTGGGCCGGGCAGACCGCCTCGCAGAGCTTGCACGCGATGCAGCGTTCTTCGCCATTGGGATAGCGGCGCAGCGCATGTTCGCCCCGGAAACGAGGGCTTAGCGGGCCCTTTTCATGCGGGTAGTTCAAAGTCGCCTTGGGGGCAAAAAAGTAGCGAAGCCCAAGGCGCATGCCGGCGATGAAATCCGTCAGAAGGAAGTATTTGCCGGCGCGGTTCCAGTCGATCTGAGTCATTCGTCTCTCCTAGAACTTTCCAGAATTCACCCATTCCTCACGAGGCGGAACAGGTTCTGCGAGTTCCCAGTGCTCGATTATCCGACCGTCGTCCACACGGAACAGGTCGCATTGGCACTGATCGGTCTTGTCCCAGCGGGTGCGGTTAAGCGTGGCGACAAAGTTGCCTTCGCCGACCGCGAGGACGCATTCCTGATAGCTAAGCTTGTTATGGTCGGGGTCGAATTCCTGCAGGATCGCATCGAGGCCGTCGCCGATCATCGGACTGTGCTGCTGGAGGCATCGGGGGTGAACAAAGTCGCCCAACAGATCGAGACGGTTGTCTATGAGGCAATATTCGATGAACTCGATGACCAGCCGCTTGTTTTGCGCGGTTTTGTCGAGATCGACAACCTCCGTCGGCCCGTCGATATTGGACCTGCAGGAGGGGTTCAACGCGTTGTACGGCGCTATGACGTCCCAGTGCTCCAAGATCCTTCCGTCCTGATCGCTATCAAAGAAATCCGCGGTGACCCATTCGGCATCGCCGTTATTGAGGTTCTGATAGGCGTGGAGAAACACATGCCGGCCGTCTTGCAAGGCCCGCTTGATCTCGATCTGGCGCACGGGGTTGCGCTCCAGAAAGGGTTCAAAAAACTCCAGAAACCCGTCCTTGCCGTCCTTCACACCGGTGGAGTGCTGGGTGTAGCGGTCCCCGATATTGGCATCGAGCGCCGCACTCGGATTGCCGTCGCGGATTCCGCCCATATAGAGATCAATGGCATGTTCTTTTGCAGATGGCATCGGATCAGCTTCCTACGGCCCAGCGGGCATAGGCGCCGCCGAACAGTTCGAAATGGGCAAAGAACGCCACGATCACGACCCAGCCAAGCGACATCGGCAGGAACACCTTCCAGCCAAGGCGCATGAGCTGGTCGTAGCGATAGCGCGGCACGATGGCCTTCACCATGGCGAAGAGAAAGAAAAAGAACGCCATCTTCGCGACCATCCAGATCGCCCCGTCCGGCAACCCCGGGACCGGCGACAGCCAGCCGCCGAAGAAGAGCAGCGTGATCAGCGCGCACATCAGGAAGATGGCGATATACTCGCCCGCCATGAAGAGCAGGAAGGGCGTCGAGGAGTACTCCACCTGATAACCTGCGACCAGTTCGCTCTCTGCTTCGGGCAGATCGAAGGGTGGGCGATTGGTCTCGGCCAGACAGGAGATGAAAAAGAGCGCCACCATGGGCAGATGCGGCAGCCAGTACCAGTTGAAGAACCCCAGATTGCCGTCCTGCGCGCGGACGATATCGCCGAAATTCATCGACCCCGTCGAGATGATGACTCCAATTATGATCAGCCCGATGGAGACCTCGTAGGAGATCATCTGCGCCGCGGAGCGCAGGCTTCCGAGGAACGGGTATTTGGAGTTCGATGCCCAGCCCCCCATGATCACGCCGTAAACCTCAAGCGAGGAGACCGCGAAGACATAGAGAATGGCGACATTGATATCGGCCAGCACCCAGGTTTCGCCGAAGGGGATCACCGCCCAGGCGATCAGCGCCAGCACGAAGGAGGTGAGCGGCGCCAGCATGAACACTGTCCGATCCGCCCCGGCCGGGATCACGATCTCTTTGACGACATATTTCAGCGCGTCGGCCACGGTCTGAAGCAGCCCGAAGGGCCCCACCACATTGGGGCCGCGACGCATCTGGACCGCAGCCCAGATCTTGCGGTCGCCATAGACCAGAAAGAGCAGCGAAATCATCACGAAGGCGACGACCAGCAGGGTCTGGGCCAGCACGATCACCGCGATGCCGGCATTGGTGGCGAAGAACTCCTCCATAGCGTGCTACCCTTGCGGTTGTCTCTCAACGGTGCTGGCTGGCTGGGCGAACATGCCCGCGGCTCGCTCCGTAAACAGGATGGCCGCTCGCTTGGGAAGCGAAAACGCCGTGTGTTGTGCGAAGATGTCGCGCCGTTCGCGCAGGTGCCTGCCCATGAGCTGCGCCCCCCTACTCCGCCGCCATCGGCGGCTCCCGCCGCGCCCGCGCACCGGCGCTCAGTTCCGCCATGAGTTTGGAGGCCCGGGCGATGGGGTTGGTGAGGAAATGGTCCTGCAAAGCCAAGGCAAAGGCACCCTCTCCCAGCGTGCCCGCCTCGAGCGGCGCCAGCGTGTTCTCCGGCACCATGTCGATCTCGGCCAGATGGGGCACGTCCGCAACGATCGCCTGGCGCAGCTGGGCGAGACTGTCATAGGGCAGCGCGGTACCGATCTCGGCAGAAAGCGCCCTCAGAACTGCCCAGTTCTCTTTCGCCTCGCCCGGCGGGAAGCCCGCCCGCAATGCCAGTTGGGGCCGTCCCTCAGTATTCACGAAGAGCCCGTTTTCCTCCGTCCAGGCCGCCGACGGCAGGATCACATCCGCCCGATGCGCGCCGCGGTCGCCATGGCTGCCCTGGTAAATCACGAAGGGCCCCTGCGGGATCTCCACCTCGTCCGCGCCGAGGCTGTAGACCAGTTCGGCTCCGTCCAGCGCCGCAGCAATCCCACCCTCGGTGACCACACCCACATCCATGGCACCAACCCGTGACGCGGCCGTGTGAAGGATCAGAAGTCTGGAGTTGCTGCGTTCGGCAAAGGCGGCGGCCTTCTCCAGCACCGCCGCGCCATCCGCGCCGCTCAAGGCGCCCTGGCCCACGATGACCACGGTCGGCTTGTCGAGCACGTCCTCGACGCCCTCGCGTTCGAGCCGCGTCAGAGCCGCCCGGTCGTCCCCGTAGTGGAAGTATTCATAGGTCAGGTCGGCCGCGGGACCGACCACGCCGATCTTTGCCCCCGCCAGCCAGGCCTTGCGGATCCGCGCATTCAGAACGGGCGCCTCGTCGCGCGGGTTCGTTCCGATGAGCATCAGATGGGTCGCGCCGTCGATATCGTCGATCGCGCCTGTCCCGGCATAGGCGCCCCGGTTGCCCGCCGGCAGCGCCGCGCCATCCGTTCGGCATTCGACCGCGCCTCCCCGTCCTTCGACAAGCTGCTTCAAAGCATACGCAGCCTCGACCGGGGCAAGATCGCCCACCAGTCCGACGAGCTTGTCTGCACCCTTGATCGCCGTGACTGCCGCAGCCAACGCCTCGGGCCAGCTCGCCGGACGCAGCCTGCCGTTCTCGCGGACATAGGGCTTGTCCAGCCTTTGCCGCCTGAGCCCGTCCCAGACGAAGCGCGACTTGTCGCTCAACCATTCTTCGTTGATGCCGTCATGGTTGCGCGGCAGAAAGCGCATAACCTCGCGCCCCTTCGTGTCCACGCGGATGTTGGAGCCGAGCGCGTCCATCACGTCGATGCTTTCCGTCTTGGTCAGCTCCCAAGGCCTGGCGGTGAAGGCGTAGGGTTTGGAGACCAGCGCGCCGACGGGGCAGAGATCGATGATGTTGCCCTGCAGTTCGCTGTCAATCAGACCGCCCAGATAGGTGGTGATTTCAGCATCCTCGCCGCGACCGGTCTGGCCCATGACGCTGACGCCCGCGACCTCGGTGGTGAAACGGACGCAACGAGTGCAGGAGATGCAGCGCGTCATATGCGTTTCGACCATAGGCCCAAGGTCCAGATCGACGGCCGCGCGCTTGGGTTCTCGGTACCGCGAGAAATCCACGCCATAGGCCATGGCTTGGTCCTGCAAGTCGCACTCCCCCCCCTGATCGCAGATCGGACAATCGAGCGGATGGTTGATGAGCAGGAACTCCATGACCCCTTCACGGGCCTTCTTGACCATGGGGCTGTTGGTGCTGATCTGCGGTGGCTCGCCATCGCGTCCACCGCGCAGATCGCGCACCTGCATCGCGCAGGAGGCCGCAGGTTTGGGCGGGCCGCCCACGATCTCCACCAGGCACATGCGGCAGTTGCCCGCGATGCTCAGCCGCTCATGGTAGCAAAAACGCGGGATTTCGATCCCCACCTGTTCGCAGGCCTGGATGAGGGTCATGGCGGGGTCGACCTCGACCTCCTGTCCGTCGATGATGATGGTGCGCAGGTCAGACATTGCTATCCCTTTGCTTTCTCGTACCAGGCGAGGAGGTCGGTAACTTTCACGCCATTGATTGTCATGCCGGCGAGATTTGCTCCGTCTATGGCCACGTTCGTTAAATTGACGTCTCGCAGACGGCAATTGGACAAATTCACATTCGCGAACGAGACGTTCGACATGTTCGCATCGCTCACCCGCGACGAGGACAGATTCACGTCATGGAAGGTGCTGTTGGAGAGGTTGGCGTCCTCGTATTCCGCATTCGTCAGGATGGCGCGACGAACCGAAAGTGTGTCGCGGGTATCATGCAGGTCCATGGCGCGCTCCTACTCGGCTGCGCAGCGGTGCTGCTGCCAGAGGCGGGTCCGGGATATGTGGGACCAGCCAAAAGCACGGTCGGTGTCGCCGTGGGCCCGGAGACAATCGAGCCGCTCCAACGCCTCATCCAGGGTCGGACGGTGGCCCGCCGGCACCCACCACATCACGAAATGCATCCTGTCCAACATCTCGAACCACTCGGCCCGGCGCTCGTAGAACTGCCGGTGCACGGTGTTCCACACGAACTGCTCCAGGGACTCGACATCCTCCCAGACCGTCAGGTTCGCCACGAAACGCGGATCACCGCCTATGTTGTTTTCGGTGTTTCCTGTGCCGGGTTCGCCCGACCCTTCCATCATCCAGACGAAGCCCGGGCTGCGCTTGCCGATCCCGTTGACCGTGTCGAGTGCACGCATGAAAGGCGCGACCCGAGGGTCGTCGGTATCGGCCAGGAGACGGCCAACATTGAGCTGGGCCAACTGGCGGGTCGCGGGATCCGGCATCGCACCGCTCATTCGACCAGACCGTTTCGGAGCACGACGAAATAGATGAAGCCGTTCAGAAACTCGTCCCGCGAGAGCACGGAATCGCCATCCAGGTCCGCGTAAAAAACCGAGTTGGCCAGTGCCAATTCATGCTCTTCCAGGCTGACAGCGCCCGAATTGTCCCTGTCGAACAGGTCGAAAGCGATGCGGTTTGCGGTCTGGTAGGCCTGCAGACGCCCGCGAAACTCCGCAAGATCGCGAAACCCGAAGATGTCCGTTTCAAACTCCGCAAAGGTCACATCGCCGCTACCGTCCGCATCGACGGCCACAAAGGCCTCGCGGCTGTAGTCGAGCACTTCGCGCAATTCAGCGCTGCCGTTTCCGTTCACATCGACCTCGGTCGCCACCGCCTCGGCAAGGGCCAGGCCGGCATCAACAATCGCCGCATCCCGGGCCGGCGTCTCCGGTGACGTGGCCACCTCCGCGGACGCGCTGACCGCCGCGACCAAAGCCAGACCAGCCGGAAACAGACGCCAAACAGACATGATCCCCCGGCCGGCCCGCGTCCGGGCTTCGCCGGCCGACCTATGGCGCTCAGCCGCAAAACTGTCCAAGTCACACTCCACGCGATGCTGTTTCACCATCATCCCCTACTCTGTCAGCACTGAATCAGCCGGCAAGTCGCTGCCTACCTCGCCGCCGAACTCGAACGAGAACAGCGAAAGCGCAAGACCGAAGGCGATCCCGCCCAGAACGACCCAGAGCCATTTTCGGCGCGACCAGGTCGCGACATTCCTGGCCATGGGATCGGCACGGACCCGTTTCCCGCAGGAGGGGCACTTGTAGGAGCCGAATGTCGGCCCGTTATTGTACCCGCAATAGGGGCAGATGCCACTCTGCGGCTCAAGTCTGCTTCCGAAACCGCCAACAGGATTCACTCGGCGGCGACCGCGCTCACGCGGCCGGTCCGCTTGGCCCTGATTCTGTCCTCAATCTCGTCGCGATAGTGCCGGATCAATCCCTGGATCGGCCAGGCCGCGGCATCTCCGAGGGCGCAGATCGTGTGCCCCTCGACCTGCTTGGTGACATCGAAGAGCATGTCTATCTCCTCGATTTCCGCCTCGCCTGTGACCAGCCGGTCCATCACCCGCATCATCCAGCCGGTGCCTTCTCGGCAGGGCGTGCACTGGCCGCAGCTCTCGTGCTTGTAGAATTTCGACAGCCGCCAAATCGCCTTGATGATGTCCGTGGACTGGTCCATCACGATCACCGCCGCGGTACCGAGACCGGACTTCTGCTCGCGCAGCCAATCGAAATCCATGATCGCTTCGTCGCAGACCGAATGGGGCAGGCACGGGACCGAGGATCCGCCCGGAATCACCGCCTTGAGATTGTCCCAGCCGCCGCGCACCCCGCCGCAATGGCGGTCGAGCAACTCGCGAAGCGTGATCGACATCTCCTCCTCGACAACGCAAGGGGCGTTCACATGCCCCGAGATCGCGAAGAGCTTGGTGCCCGCATTGTTGGGCCGCCCGAAGCCCGCGAACCAGTCGCCGCCCCGGCGCAGGATCGTCGGTACCACCGCGATGGATTCGACGTTGTTGACGGTGGTCGGGCAGCCATAGAGCCCTGCGCCCGCTGGAAAGGGCGGCTTCATCCGCGGCATGCCCTTCTTGCCCTCAAGGCTCTCGAGCAGCGCGGTCTCCTCACCGCAGATATAGGCGCCGGCGCCATGGTGGAGATAGAGGTCGAAATCCCAGCCTGAGCCGGCCGCGTTCCTGCCGAGAAGCCCGTCCTCATAGGCCTCGTCGATGGCGGCCTGCAGCGCCTCTTTCTCGCGGATGTACTCGCCGCGGATATAGATGTAGCAGGCGTGTGCCTGCATCGCGAAACTGGCGATCAGGCAGCCTTCGACCAGGGTATGCGGATCATGGCGCATGATCTCGCGGTCCTTGCAGGTGCCCGGCTCGGACTCGTCGGCATTGACCACCAAGTAATGCGGACGGCCATCGCTCTCCTTGGGCATGAAGGACCATTTCAAACCCGTCGGAAAGCCCGCTCCACCGCGGCCCCGCAGACCCGAAGTCTTCATCTCGTCGACGATCCAGTCGCGGCCCTTTTCGATCAGTTTCGCCGTACCGTCCCAGTGACCACGCGCCTTGGCTCCGGCCAGTGACCGGTCATGCATGCCATAGAGGTTGGTGAAGATACGATCTTCGTCTTTCAGCATGTCATACCCCTTACTCTCGCTCCGCCTCCCTGCGGCGGCGCTGGATTTGCCAGGTTACGGCCAAAGCCCAGATCAGCGCGCCGATCGCGGCGAAGTCGAACAGAAACACGTAGCGACCGGGCAGGCCCAGGGCCCCCCCGAGCCATTGCGCGCCTAGCCAGGCGACGACCGTCACAGCGATCACCACCGCGACCACACGGGCGCGGCGGGCGAGGGCTCTATCGGTGTCAGTGGGCGATACAGGCTGCATGGATCGGAGGGCTCCCTGGGGCGGTCTCAGGCTTAGACCAGTCCGCGGGCCTGACCGACCCAGTCATCGCGGCTGACGCGACCTTTGAAGCCCTGAAGGTTCTCATCCATCCAGGCAACATGGGCCGGTGTCCAGTCGGCGATCTGATCGAAATGGTAGATCCCCATGGTGTGCAACAGTTTCTCGAGCTTGGGCCCGACGCCCTTGATCCTCTTCAGATCGTCTGCGCCGGTGTCGCGGGCGGCGCTGAGCATCTGGGGCTGTTCGCCGACGGACGGGTCCGGATCCGACGTATTGGACTCGGCCGCGTTTGGTTCAGGCGTCGCGGTTTCGGCAGTTGCAGAGCCTGCGGCCAAAGGGGCAGCCTGAAGTTTCGGCGACACCACCACCGGCTCGGGCATATCGCGCTTTGGCGCAGGCGCTACGGGCGCGCTGGTCTGCGGGGAGACATCGGGATTGCCCTCGCCCCGTGGCGGCGGCGACTCCTTGCCGAGCGCGACCACGATGTACCAGACCACGAGCGCCAGCACCACGCCCACGAGAGCGGCAATCAGAAAATTGATGCCACCGATCAGTGTCATCGCCGTCGTTGCGATCACCCCGGCCATGACCCCGAACATCAGGGCCTCGCGTTTGATGGCTTCGGGGGGTGTTTTGATGCTCATAGTCGTCGTCTCCCTGTGCGTCTTCTTGCTAATGCGGGCACGTAGCCCGGCGTCAGCTTAGCGGCTCAGGCTCCCTCTGTCTCGTTTTGCGACGCGCGTCCGCCGGCGTCCCCCCAGGGTGACAGAAGAGGCGTTTCGGTGCCGTCTATCCGCTTGATCGTGTCGCCCAATCGAACCGCCAGATCGACCGACGCGTTGACGAGCTGCTTGTCTGTTTCCGCGTCTTTCAAGCTCGTTGGACCGCCCAGCGGCTCGGACGAGAAACGGCCGTTCTGAGGACCGGGCGGCGGCACCTCTCCCGCAGAAAGCCGATCAATCAGACCGGCGAAGCTCTCAGCCGTCAGATCCTCGTAATAGTCCTTGCCGATCTGTGCCATTGGCGCGTTGGAACAGGAGCCGAGACATTCGACCTCTTCCCAGCTGAACTTGCCGTCCGCGCTCAGCTGATGGGGCTGCGGCGCGATCAGTTCCTGGCAGACACTGACCAGATCCTCTGCGCCGCAGATCATGCAGGATGTCGTGCCACAAATCTGGATATGCGCAACACTGCCAACGGGTTGGAGCTGGAACATGAAGTAGAAGGTCGCGACCTCCAGCCCGCGGATATGCGCGAGCCCCAGCATGTCGCAGACATACTCGATGGCCGGTTTGGTCAGCCAGCCCTCTTGTTCCTGCGCGCGCCAGAGCAGCGGAATGATCGCGCTGGCCTCGCGACCTTCGGGGTACTTGGTGATCTGCGCCTCGGCCCATGCGAGGTTGTCGGGCGTGAAAGCAAAACTGTCGGGCTGGTCGGGATGAAGACGGCGAAGCATTAGCGGTCGATCTCCCCGAACACGACGTCCATCGTCCCGATGATGGCGGAGACGTCGGCCAGCTGATGGCCCTTGCTGACATAGTCCATCGCCTGAAGATGCAGAAAGCCCGGTGCGCGGATCTTGGCCCGGTAGGGTCGGTTCGTGCCGTCGGCGACGAGATAGACGCCGAATTCGCCCTTGGGGGCTTCGACGGCTGCGTAAACTTCGCCCGCCGGCACATGGAAGCCTTCGGTGTAGAGCTTGAAATGGTGGATGAGCGCTTCCATTGAGGTTTTCATCTCGGCCCGCGGTGGCGGGGTCAGCTTGCCGCGCGCCAGAACATCGCCGGCCTCTTTGCGCAGCTTCTCGCAGGCCTGCTGGATGATCTTCAGGCTCTCGCGCATTTCCTGCATACGGACGAGATAGCGGTCATAACAATCGCCGTTCTTGCCGATCGGGATCTGGAAATCGAACTCGTTGTAGCACTCGTAGGGCTGGGCGCGGCGCAAATCCCAGGCGAGGCCGGAGCCACGCACCATCACCCCGGAGAAGCCCCAGTCGAGGATGTCCTGCTCGGTCACAATGCCGATATCGGCATTGCGCTGCTTGAAGATCCGGTTTTCGGTCAGAAGCCCGTCGATATCGTCGAGCGTCGAGGGAAACTGATCCGCCCAGGCGTCGATATCGTCGATCAGCGCCGGGGGCAGGTCCTGATGCACGCCCCCCGGGCGGAAATAGGCGGCGTGGAGCCGCGCCCCGCAGGCGCGCTCATAGAAGACCATGAGCTTCTCGCGCTCCTCGAAGCCCCAGAGCGGCGGGGTCAACGCGCCGACATCCATGGCCTGGGTGGTGACGTTCAGCAGATGGTTCAGGATACGCCCGATCTCGGACTAGAGCACACGGATCAGCGAGGCGCGGCGCGGCACCTCGACCCCTGTCAGTTTCTCGATCGCGAGACACCAGGCATGTTCCTGGTTCATCGGCGCGACATAGTCGAGCCTGTCGAAATAGGGCAGGTTCTGCAGATAGGTGCGGCTCTCCATCAGCTTTTCGGTGCCGCGATGCAGGAGCCCGATATGGGGATCGCACCGCTCTACGATCTCGCCGTCCAGCTCCAACACCAGCCGCAAAACACCATGGGCCGCAGGATGTTGCGGACCGAAGTTGATGTTGAAATTCCGGATCTTCTGTTCGCCCGTGAGAGCGTCGTCGAAATTGGTGCCGTCCATCATGTCACCCCTTCTCGTCGATCCGCGACGCCATGATCCAAAGCAGAATGACAAGTCCGACGGGTAGGATCGCGATCAGCGCCCAGAGAGGATTGATCCCGTAGCCCGGCAGGAGCTTGATCAGCGGGATCACCGTCAGCGCCACGAACAGGATGAAAAGGATCAACTCCATTATCGCGTATCCTTCAACTCTTGGCCTCGGCCTTGTCATCTCCCGGCAAGATGTAGTCCGCGCCCTCCCAGGGCGACATGAAATCGAACTGCCGGTACTCCTGAACAAGGCTCACCGGCTCATAGACGACGCGCTTCTGGACTTCGTCGTAGCGCACCTCGGTATATCCGGTGGTCGGGAAATCCTTGCGTAGCGGATAGCCGCGAAAGCCGTAATCGGTCAGCAGACGGCGCAAGTCCGGATGCCCCGAAAACAGGATGCCGAACATGTCGTAGACTTCACGCTCGAACCAGTTGGCCGCCGGATAGACCGAAATGAGCGATGGGACCATGTCCTCTTCGCGCACCTCGACGCGGACGCGTAGACGCTGGTTCTGGTACATCGACAAAAAATGATAGACCATGTCGAAGCGGCGTTCGCGCGAAACATGGTCCACTGCCGTGATGTCGACCAGTGTCGAGAACCGGCATGTATGGTCCGTCTTGATGAACTCAGCAAAGCCTAACAGCGAACCGAGCGCGACGGTTGCCGTCAACTCGCCAAAGGCGATGTCCGTCGATGCGATGCAATCGGGGCGCGTGGCCTCCAGATGCGCGGCGAGTTCCATGAGCTCTTCGGCCATGTCTGTCTCCTGCCCGTCTCAGCGAACGATTGTGCCGGTACGGCGGATGCGGCGCTGAAGCTGCAGGATGCCGTAGAGCAGCGCCTCTGCCGTCGGCGGGCAACCCGGCACATAGACGTCCACCGGAACGATCCGGTCACACCCGCGCACAACGCTGTAGCTGTAGTGGTAGTAGCCGCCGCCATTGGCGCAGGACCCCATGGAGATCACGTAGCGCGGCTCGGGCATCTGATCGTAGACCTTTCGCAGCGCGGGCGCCATCTTGTTGGTGAGCGTGCCGGCGACGATCATCAGGTCTGACTGACGCGGGCTCGCACGGGGCGCTGTGCCGAACCGTTCCAGATCGTAGCGCGGCATGGAGGTGTGCATCATCTCGACCGCGCAGCAGGCCAGTCCGAATGTCATCCAGTGCAGGCTGCCGGTACGCGCCCAATTGACGATGTCTTCGGTCGTCGTGAGCACGAAACCCTTGTCCTGCAGCTCGCGGTTCAGTTCCTGCGTGGTGGCGTCGCGGTCCGGGCCGGCGTCGTATGCGGCTGTGCTTACTCCCATTCCAGGGCTCCCTTCTTCCACTCATAAGCGAACCCGACGGTGAGGACGGCCAGAAACACCATCATCGACCAGAAGCCGACATCACCGACATCCTTGAAAGCGACCGCCCAGGGAAAGAGGAAGGCGACCTCGAGATCGAAAATGATGAATAGGATCGCGACCAGATAGAAGCGCACATCGAACTTCATCCGGGCATCGTCGAACGCGTTGAAGCCGCATTCATAGGCGCTGACCTTTTCTGGGTCGGGGTTCTGCACCGCTGCGACGGCCGCCGCAGCCAGCAGCACAAGACCCAGGCCGATGGCCACTGCGAGGAACATGACGATGGGCAGATATTCGCGAAGCAACTCGTCCACGGGTCGACCTCCTGGAGTGCCCGCTTCGCTGCGAGCGCGAGATAGATGTAGACCCACCACTCCGGGCGGTCAACTCGCCCACCGGGCTGAAATGCGCAAAGAACTTACATTTTTCAGCAGCTTACGTACGGTCCGGGATTAAGAGGGCGATAATGCCGCAGCTTTTCCCCAACATTCGGACAGGACGCAACGTTCGCAAGCCATACCAAGGGTTTACGACAACCATGCGCAGGTGAAGCAAATGCATGCCGGAGATTGCCATGAGTCCCTTTCTTGGAATTGCCCTGTCCCTGCTGCCCGATCTTGCCAAACGTCTGACCCGGCGTGGCAAGCCGGAAACACGCGCCGCCGTCATTGGTGCAGTCCAGGAGGTGCTGGGAACCGCCGATGCCCGCGAGGCGCAGGCCCGCGCGGCCGAACCCGACCTGTCGAATGCCTTGCGCCTACGTTTGGCCGAGATCGAAAGCGACGAGGCCGCCGCCGAGATGGCCGAACGTGAACTGGCCCGCCAGGCGGAACTGGAGCGCTTGCGGCTCGATATCGCCGGTGCGGCCAATGCCCGTGCGGACGCCTCCGATGCGCGCGATCTGCTCACCGGCCTGACCCGGGATCGTTCTGTCATCGCCTGGGGGCCGGTGGTGGTTTCGGCCGTGGTCGTCCTCGGCTTTTTCGCGACACTGCTCTACCTGATCAATGGCGGGCTGTCGCCCGACCGGCTGGTGCCAACCGACCCCGGCAGCCAGCTGGTGTTTCAGATCGTCAATATCGCCGTCGGCACCCTGACCGCCGGGTTCGCCACGGTGATCAGCTTTTGGCTAGGGTCTTCGGACGGCTCACGGCGCAAGGATGTGAGCCTGGCGCAGGCACAGCAAGCGCAGCAGGTCGCACATCGTGAAACCGCCCGCCAGACGCGCGAAATCGTAACGGACCAGTCACGCCAGACCGCCGAGATCGTCCGCCAAATCGCCCCTGAAAAACCGGAAAGCTCTGCGCCCCGCGTGGCAAAGCCCAACAATTTCGCCGCCTGCATGGCCGTGGTGCTGGAGCATGAGGGCGGCTATGTCGACCATCCCGACGATCCCGGCGGGGCGACAAACCTCGGCATCACCCATTTGACCCTCGCCGATTGGCGCGGCAAGCCGGTGAGCAAGAGCGACGTGCGTGCGCTGGAGCGGACCGAAGCCGAGGAGATTTATCGCGCGCGCTACTGGAACGCGCTGAACTGCGACGGGCTGCCCCCCGGAGTGGACCTCGTCCTGTTCGATTTTGGCGTCAATGCCGGGCCGGCCCGTGCTGCGCGGATGCTTCAGCGGATCGTCGGGGCGACGGTCGACGGCCAGATCGGACCGAAGACGCTGGCGGCAACAGCCCGCCACGCACCAGACTCACTCATCGAGAGGTTCAGCGATGACCGTCTGGCCTCTTATCGCCGGCTGAAACACTGGGGAAGCTTCGGGCGCGGATGGACCCGCCGGACGGAGGAAACACGCGATGCGGCGCTCGACATGGCTCGCCTCCAAATGGCGGCCTGAGCCCCCCTAGTCAACACGTGGATAGTTATTGGAGTTTGCCGAATCTTCAGCGCACACGGCTGAGGGAGCTACCGTAGCGGACCACCGTATCATCGACGGTACAGCGCCGCTATCCTAACCAGCGAGCAGCTCCTGGCCATAGAAATCGCGCGAATAGATCCGCGCATTCGAGGGGGGCAGCGAGGCACGAAAGGCCGGGCGCGTTGTCACGTCGGCATACCAGCGTTGAAGCGATGGATAGGGATCGATCCGCGCGAAATGCCGACCCATATAGATGGCTTGCGCCACGCCGATATCGGCAGCCGAAAAGCCGCTGGTCAGGATCGTGGCGCGGCCTTCCATCGTACCGTTCAACCGGTTTTCCACCGCCTGGAAGCAGTTCTGCAAGCGGCGCGTTTCAAGATCGACGGTGAGCGAGCAGCGCTGTACAGCGGGCCGCAACCCTTCGTACTGCAGGGTCAGCATGGAGGCGTGCTGGCTGATGGTCTCGGCAAAATGTATCCAGACGAGCCAGTCGGCGCGATCGAGATCGCCCGGCGTGCGACCGAGACCAGGCTCGGGGAAGCGTTCGCAGAGATACTCGCAAATCGCGCCGGATTCGATCATCACCTCGCCGTCGATCTCCAGCGCTGGCACCCGGCCTGCGGGATGCAATAGGCGGAACCCGTCGGTACGCAATGTCTTGTCGAACGGATAGACCGCCAGGTGAAACTCCACACCAAGCTCAAGGAGAAGCCAGAGCGTGCGCATAGACCGGGTTTCGTGGGCATGGTGCAGTGTGATCACAGGGCGTGCCTCGCAACAGGGAGCTTGGTCAACCGCCCCTAGAGGCGTTTGCCACTCACGAAGTCTCCCCACGGCCCTGATGCAGCCGCCTCTTGTTCCAACTGTGACAGAGAGAAACCATCCGTCAAGACGGCACAGCGTCTGCCGCGTTCATGCCGCGGAGTCGGGCCGAGCTGCGTGTATCTCAGTTTCCGATCGCAGGATCCGGGCGATGAGCGCACAATCCTCCAGATCGAATGTCAGGGGAAGGCGCATATCGATCAGTCCCGCGAGCACCTGGTCGGTGCGCGTTAGCGCTGGCGGATCGGCAAAGCGCCAATGGGCGTAGGTTGAGGTGAACCCTTGAGGCGCGCTGGCGCCGAACCATTTCAGCTCAACGCCCCGGGCCGCGCATCTCTCCAGATAGGACCTGATCGCGTGGGCCGGCCAGTCTGTCAGATGGAACTGGAAGGAGGATCCCACGAACGCCTCTTCGGCGGGCCGCGGGATCAGCGTCACGCCTGGTGCACTGGCGAGACCCGCCTCGAGCACCCGGTAACGCTCGTTCCAAGCGGCGCAGTCCTTTTCCAACCGGGCAAGCTGGGGCAACAGAAGCGCGGCACGCAGATGGTCCATCCGGGCGGACATGTTGGGCGTCGCCCCGGTCAGATCGGCATAGACCTCCGGCCCCGGTCCTGCGGGGTGGCGTTCGAAGAGCATGTAGCTCCCCGAGAGCAGGGTCGCGCGGGCTATGAACTCGGGATTGTCGCTGACGATCAACCCGCCTTCGCCAGAATTCATGTGCTTGTAAGTCTGGGTCGAGTAGCAGCCCGCGAGCCCGTGGCGCCCCGACGGCGTACCGCGCCAAGACGCGCCCATGGTATGGGCACAATCCTCGATCACCGTCACACCCGCGGCCTCGCAGATCGCCATAAGCCGGTCCATGTCGCAGATATGCCCCCGCATGTGCGACAACAGCAGGACCCGCGCCTGCCCGGCCTTGGCGGCCAGATCATCGAGATCGATGGTCAGCGCCTCGGTCGTCTCCACAAAGACCGGCCGCGCGCCCACTGCTGCGATCGCGCCTGGCACCGGAGCAAGAGTGAAAGCGTTGGTGAGAACCGTATCGCCCGGCGTCACGCCCGCTGCACGCAGAGAAATCGCCATTGCCTGCCCGCCCGACGCGACGGCCAGGCAGAACTGCGCGCCGGTCTTGGCGGCGAATGCCTGCTCCAGCGCGCCGACCGCGCCAGTTTCTCCGGGGGCAAGGTTGTAGCGGTGCAGCCGTCCGGTACGCATCACCTCGACCGCCGCATCAATCGCGTCCTCCGGAATGGGAAGCTGCTGGGTAAAGGAGCCGGTGAAAACCTCGGTCATCATGCACTCTCCTCACAGACTTTGGGCGGTCGCTCTAACCTGTCGGGAGTTCCGGGGAAGGTCAATCGCCCCGCCCTGTTGAGCAATTTTGCGTGTCCGGCGCGAAGTGGGCGGAGGTCCGCCTGCGCTGAACTGCGCGGCCATGGAGCTTTCAGACAGATCGGTTCGCGTCGGGCAGGCCGAGCAATTGTGCGGTGAGTGCAGGCAGCGCATCGAAATGATCGAGCAGGGCCTCGGGCGCCAGCGCCGCGACACCGTGCCCGTCCGGCCCGAAGGTCACCAGAACGCAAGGCACACCCGCTGCGGCCGCCGTGGCGCGGTCGGTTTGAGTATCACCGACCAGAATGCTCCGCGCCGGATCACCCCCGGCCCCGCTTACAGCTGCGCGAAAGGGAGCGGGGTCCGGTTTGCGCACCGGCAATGTGTCGGCGCCGATAAGTGCGCCAAAGGCCGCTCCCATCCCCAGCCGATCCAGCAGCGTACGCGCCAACCCCTCGGGTTTGTTGGTACAAACCGCCACTCGGTAGCCTGACTCCACAAGTGCCGTTACGCTCTCGGCCGCCCCGGGATAGAGTTGCGTGTGCACATCGATGGCGTTGCCGTAAGCCTCCAGCAGCAAGGGAAAACCGGCGTCGATCAGCAGCTCCGGCGCGTCATGCCCTATCCGTTCGGCAGCCAGCTTCAGCATCGCGCGTCCGCCGCGAAAGGCGGTTGCGGCATCCCGGCCCGGTTCGAGTTGCGGCGGATGCCCCAGTACGTCGAGCGCGGCGTTCGTTGCCGCGATCAGGTCACCGGATGTATCGGCGAGCGTGCCGTCCAGATCGAAGACCACCGTGCCCATGCTGACCCCGTACTTTCCGCGTGCGCGACCCTGGCCCTGTGTCGCACTGTAACAGAGGGTCACCGGACGTGACCGCCGGGCACCTTGCGTCGCTGGGTGGTAGCGATAAAAGCTAGCTTCTGAAAAGAAAAGGTCGTTTGAAAGTCAGTGGTGTGAACGTTGCATTGATCGTGCTTGCCGCGGGCAAGGGCACCCGGATGAAATCGGATCTGCCCAAGGTGCTGCACCAGATCGGCAACGCGCCGATGCTGAGCCATGCGCTGACGGCCGGGGCTGCGCTGGAGCCTATCCGGACTGTGGTCGTGACCGGACATGGCGCGGACGCGGTGGAGGCTGCCGCCCACGCCCATGACGCGTCTGCGGTCACCGTCCTGCAGGAGCCGCAACTCGGCACGGCCCATGCGGTCGCACAAGCGGCCCCTGCCCTTGCGGGATTTGAGGGCGATGCAATCGTGCTCTATGGCGACACGCCCTTCATCCGGCCCCAGACCCTGGCGGCCATGGCTGAGGCGCGCCGTGCGGGCGCAGATGTCGTTGTTCTGGGCTTTGATGCGGCGGATCCCGGACGCTACGGGCGGCTGGTGACCGACGGCGACGATCTGCTGCGGATCGTTGAGTACAAGGACGCGAGCCAGGCCGAACGGGCGATCACGCTCTGCAACAGCGGCGTGGTCATGGCCGATGCCGAAACGCTGCTGGCGCTCGTGGATGCGGTTGGAAACGATAACGCTGCGGGCGAATACTACCTCACCGACATCGTCGCGATCGGACGCGAGCGAGGCCTGACGGCGCGTATCGTGCGGTGCGCGGAGGCCGAGACCCGGGGCGTGAACAGCCGCGCGGAACTTGCAGCCGCCGAAGCTGCCTTTCAGGCCGTGCGCAGGGCCGAAGCGCTGGAGGCCGGGGTGACGATGCTCGCGCCCGAAACAGTATATTTTTCGCTCGATACCGAGATAGAACGGGATGCTTTTATCGAGCAGAACGTGATCTTCGCACCAGGCGTCACGGTGGAGTCCGGAGCACGCATCCGGGCATTTTCCCATCTGGAAGGCGCCCATGTGTCTCATGGCGCAGTTGTGGGGCCTTTCGCGCGGCTCCGTCCCGGGGCGAACCTAGCCGAAGACGTCCATATCGGCAATTTCGTCGAGGTGAAAAACGCAACGCTCGGTCCAGGTACAAAGGCTAATCACCTGACCTATCTGGGCGATGCACGCATCGGCGCCGGCACCAATATCGGGGCGGGCACGATCACCTGTAATTATGACGGTGTGCTCAAGCACCGGACCGAAATCGGCGACCGCGCCTTCATCGGTTCGGACACGATGCTTGTGGCACCGGTGCGGGTCGGCGACGACGCGATGACGGGCTCGGGGTCGGTCATCACGTCGGACGTGCCGGACACCGCCCTTGGCATCGGGCGGGCGCGCCAGACCACCAAGCCCGGGCTGGCAGCCAAACTGCGCACGCATCTTTTGAAGCTCAAGGCGCAACGCCAGCGGAAGGGAGGCTGAACCATGTGCGGAATTGTTGGCGTACTGGGCGAACATGAGGCAGCGCCTCTCCTGGTCGAAGCGCTCAAGCGGCTGGAATACCGTGGCTATGACAGCGCGGGTATCGCCACGATCAGCCATGGCCGGCTCGATCGCCGCCGGGCCGTCGGTAAGCTGGTGGAGCTGTCCGATCTGCTGGTCCACAACCCGCTCGCCGGACGCGCGGGTATCGGGCACACCCGCTGGGCGACCCATGGCGCGGCGACCGAGACCAACGCGCATCCCCACAAGGCCGGGCCCGTCGCCGTGGTCCATAACGGGATCATCGAAAACTACCGGGCCCTGCGCGAGGACATCGCCGATGCGGGCCTGAACTGGGATAGTGAGACCGATACCGAAACCGTCGCGCTGATCTGTCAGAAATACATGGCCGAAGGGAAGTCGCCGGTCGAAGCCGCTCAAGCCACCGTCAAACGTCTGGAAGGCGCTTTTGCGCTGGCGTTTCTCTTCGACGGAGAACCGGATCTGATCTTTGCCGCCCGACGCGGCTCCCCTCTGGCGATCGGTCATGGCGAGGGAGAGATGTATCTTGGCTCCGACGCAATCGCGCTCGGTCAGCTCACCGAGCGGATCACCTATCTGGAGGATGGCGACACCGCTGTGATCCGCCGCGGTGGCGTTGAGATCTTCGATGCCAGCGATGTGCCTGTCACGCGCCCCGTGAAATCCGTGAACACCGACCAGACCCGCATCGACAAGGCAGGCTATCGCCACTTCATGGCCAAGGAGATCGCCGAACAGCCCGCTGTGATCCGTGCCACGCTCGACGCCTATCTCGACGCCAACCGCAGCGGGATCGCTCTGCCCGCGCCGCTGGACCTCACCGGCACACAACGGGTGACCATGGTGGCCTGTGGCACCGCCTACTACGCATGTCTTACGGCGAAATATTGGTTCGAATCGCTAGCGCGCATTCCGGTGGATGTCGATATTGCCTCGGAGTTCCGCTATCGCGAGCCTCCGCTGCCAGACGGAACGCTGACGATCTTTGTCAGCCAGTCTGGCGAAACCGCCGACACTCTGGCCGCGCTTCGCTATTGCGAAAGCCAGGACATGCGTATCGTGTCGCTGACCAATGTCGCCGAAAGCTCCATCGCCAGAGCCAGCCATGTCGCGTTGCCGATCCACGCCGGCCCGGAAATCGGCGTGGCCTCCACCAAGGCCTTCACCTGCCAACTGGCGGCCCTCGCTGTTCTGGCGCTCCACGCGGGCCAGCAGACCGGGCGGCTCGATACGGCCAGTGTCTCGGAACATCTGGGCCATCTCGCGGCGCTTCCCGGTCTGATCAATCAGGCGCTCGGGCTTTCAGACAGGATTGCCCGGATCGCGACCGAACTTGCCGAGGCGCAGGACATCCTCTACCTGGGACGCGGGGCGATGTTCCCCATGGCGCTGGAAGCCGCTCTGAAGATGAAGGAAATCAGTTATATACATGCCGAAGGCTATGCGAGCGGAGAACTCAAGCACGGCCCCATCGCCCTTGTAGATCGTACGGTCCCCGTGGTCGTCTTTGCGCCCCATGACAAGCTCTTCGGCAAGACCCTGTCGAACATGGAAGAGGTGATTGCCCGACAGGGTCAGGTGGTTTTGGTCACCGACTCCGAAGGCGCCGGACAGGCGGGGAATGGCGCGGTCCACCAGTTGGTGATGCCCGCGGCCGATTCTGTTTTTGCCCCGCTGCTCTACGCGGTTCCGGCGCAGCTTCTGGCCTATCACACCGCCGTGGCGCGCGGGACCGATGTCGATCAGCCACGCAACCTCGCCAAATCCGTGACGGTTGAATGAAGCGCAGGGCGCCCGTCGCCTGGGCCATCATCGCGGTACTGGTCGCGGCCTGCGTCGCAGGCGGATGCACCACGATACCCTTTTCAGACGCGAGCACGGCGCCGTTGACAGCCGAAGCCGCGCTCTCGGCCCGCAATACCGACAGCACCGGCTACACCGCCCTTTCGGCGACCCGCGCAAAAGCGCTCGCAAAGGACGCCAAGGTCTATGTGACCTACGGCCAGTCCAACGCCACCAATGCCGGCGCGCTGGAGCATCAGCCCAATGGCGACGTCTACATGGTCTATCGCGGCCGCACATACCCGTTTTTCGACCCAGTTCTTGGCGGGACCGGAACCGGCGGATCCGTCTGGGGGCGGTTGGGCGAACGGTTGCTGGCCAACGGGGATCCGGGCGTGTTCTTTGCCACCGCGGGCTATGGCGGGGCCAGCATGCAGGAGCTTGCCGCGTCACCCCATATCGATCATTTCATCGGTGAATTGACGGCAACCAAGGCCGCCCTGGGCCATATCGACGGCGTGCTCATCCACCAGGGCGAGACCAACAACCGTGCGATGCGCGGGCCCGCGAACTACCGCGCTGCCTTCGACGGTCTGCTGGCCCGGATCCGTACGGTGACCGACGCGCCGGTCTACCTGTCCCAGGCCACGATCTGCGGCAATGACAGCGACAGGCGGCTGCTGGAGCTGCAGGACAGGATCATTCGCGAAACGCCCGGGGTACTGCGTGGACCGAACACCGACACGCTTTCCGATCCATCGGACAGGCTGGACGACGGCTGCCATTTCTCGGCGAAAGGCCTCGACAAGTTCGCGGATCTTTGGGTCGAAACGCTCGGCGCGGCTTCAGAGGAATAGGCCATTTGCGCGACCAAGTCGCAGTTTCGCGACCGGCGCTCATCTGGACAATCCCGCCTGCGTGATTACCCTAGCTTACAAGACCTTGGGAGGGCATAGATGACCGCACCACTGATCGATCCTTTCGCCCGCGCAATTACCTATCTGCGCGTCTCGGTGACCGATCGTTGCGATTTCCGTTGTGTTTACTGCATGTCGGAAAACATGACCTTTCTGCCAAAGAAAGAGCTGCTGACGCTCGAAGAGCTCGACCGGATGTGCTCGACATTCGTGAAACTCGGCGTGCGCAAGCTGCGGATCACCGGTGGCGAGCCGCTGGTAAGGCGTGGAATCATGACGTTCTTTCAGGCCATGTCACGACATCTGGACAGCGGTGCGCTGGACGAGCTCACGGTGACCACGAACGGATCTCAGCTTGAGAAATACGCGAAGGATCTCGTGAATTGCGGGGTGCGCCGCATCAACGTGTCGATGGATACGCTGGACGAGGCCAAGTTTGCAGAAGTGACCCGCTGGGGCCGCCTGCCCCAGGTGATGCACGGGCTCGATGCGGCCCAGACAGCGGGCCTGCGGGTCAAGATCAACGCCGTCGCGCTCAAGGGTTTCAATGAGAACGAGCTCTTCTCGATGACCGAGTGGTGCGCATCGCGCGACATGGATCTGACCTGGATCGAAGTCATGCCCATGGGCGACATCGGAAACGAAAACCGGCTGGGTCAGTACTGGTCACTCAAGGACATGCGCAGGACACTGGCCGAACGCTACAGCCTGACCGATCTTGATGAACGGACCGGCGGACCGGCGCGCTATGTCCGGCTTGAGGAAACAGGTCAGAAAATCGGCTTCATCACACCGCTCACGCATAACTTCTGCGAAAGCTGCAACCGGGTGCGGCTGACCTGCACCGGAGAACTCTACATGTGCCTCGGACAGGAAGACATGGCCGATTTGCGCAAACCCTTGCGCGACTTCCCCGACAGCGAGACCGCACTGGAAGAAGCGATCCGCGCCGCGATCAGCCTGAAGCCCAAGGGCCATGATTTCGACTATTCCCGCCAAACGCTCGACGGTCAGATGCCCCGGCACATGAGCCATACCGGAGGCTGAAGCTTGCGCGAGGGCGAATCCTCGCGCGCGCAAAACACACGTCTCAAATCGCTGTCAGCTTCTGACGCAGTCTGCGTGAGAGCAGTGGCGCCCCCGCGAGGAGCAACCAGAACGTGGCCGGCAGCGGGATCGGTGCGATGTCGAGATGCGGCGAGAGCCCGTTCGTGGCACCAACCGAGTACATCGTTGCGTAGCTGTTGCGGCCGTCGATATCGACATTGCCGAAAACGCCGCTCAGCGCCAAGGCACTGAGACTCTGGGCGCCTGTGATCCACGCATCGACTAACTCCGTAATGTCCCAGGAATAGATGCCGGGGTCTCCGACAATCGTCGTGTCAACGGCATCGGCCCCGTCCGTACCGTACTGGATATCCGCGATATTGCCCGTCACCGGGTCCCAGGTCCCGCCGAGCCCGTACGCGCTGACTGAAACCGGACGTGCATCTTCAGCCGGGATCAGCGTGCCGGCAAGTTCGACGGGATCGTGCTGGAGTTTCAGGATCGCGCGAAGTCTTTGCGGACCCAGCGGATCGGCGGGCAACTCCGAAGGATCGAACAAGAGGAACGAAATCGTCGGCAGATCGGGAAATCCGATTACCGGCGCCTTGTCCGCCAGCAAACGCTCTGTGTTCGAGCTGACATTGGCGCCGAAAGTGTAGTAAGCCTCTGCCGCAAAAATGCTCGCGGCCGATGCCCCAGACGCGACAAGCGCGACAGCGCCACTCAATACAAGTGCTTTACAGGGTATTCGCATGGTGATCTCCCAGGCCTGACCGGCCGTTCGTGAAGCCGCACAAGGGCTAGGGTCACCTGGCAGCGCGACCGAACCACAGAGGTTAACAAAACGCAAACGATTCCCGATTTTTTTTAGTCAGTTTATTGCTCTTGCCGAAGGTGGCCAGAAGCTGCCATCACAGCAGTGACACCTCTCTGTCCCTTTGGCTCTGCCTGATCGGGCTGCGTGCCAAGCTTCGCCCAGCCCCAGGGAGGAGCCCATGCCGATCCATCGTGCGACGCTCCGTGCCGTCGCGACAACGCTCACCACCACACTGCTGCCGCCAGCAGCAGCCCGTGGTCAGAAAAACGCGTCGTCCCTCAATACCGGTCATCGCCGCGACTACGGCTCGGGCTTTGTTTATCTGGCCTATTTCGCATGCGACGATCTGATGTTTCCAATCCTCGTCGGCGAGCAAATGCAGAAGCAAAATGACTATTTGTTCGGCATCCGGCAGTTCGGCGGCGCCAAGGCATGGCCACTGTCGGCCTTCGAGAGGCGCCCGGCGATCAATGATGGGACGTGGGATCGTCCGCTCCTGCTTATCGGTGTGACGCGGGAACCCGGTCGGTGCGCGGCTATGACAGGGGCGCGTTAAATTTCGAGGGCGACACCGCCGCGCTGACCGACATGAATGGCACGGACTGAACCGTCACCGAAGAGGCGTTGCTGGCCAGCGTTGACCGCATGCTTCCGCGCGTGCCAAGCCTTGTCGCCTACCGGTTCGCCTAGAGCAGCTATCTGGGTGCGGAATCGGATCTGTATGACGGCTAGGGCGTCTGCTGTTCGGGCAGGCTGAGATCGACCGGCAAACGGTTGGTTTGGACCAGCCGTATGTTGGGCAGGTCGTTCGTCTCGATCCACTCCGCGGCATCGGCACGACCATGTGTCTGCCAACGGACGACAAGGCGTTCGCGTAAAACCGCTTCGGGTGTGTCGATGAAAACCGACAGGTCCCAGAGCGTCATCAGGTCCCGCCAGGGCGCCGCGTCAAAACACAGGTAGTTCCCTTCGACCACGGCGATCTCACAGTCCGGGCCGACTGCAAGAGCGCCCGCGATCGAGATCTCTCGCGACCGGTCGAAAACCGGCAGGACGACCTCCGGTTCCTGCGCCAGCCGGCGCATCGCGTGAACGAAACCGATCGCATCGAAACTCGGCGGAGATCCTTTGCGGTCGCGCAGACCCCGGACCTTCAAGACACTGTCATCGAGGTGAAAGCCGTCCATGGGCACTGCTAGGGCTCCTGGGCCGAGCGCAGCCGCAAGCTCAACCGCCAGGGTCGACTTCCCCGACGCGGGCGGCCCCGCGATGGCAACCAAGGCCCTGCGTCCCTTGGACCGCAGGGCCCGCACGCGTGCGGCAAGCTCCGGGATCGGATCCCTCACGCGGCGATCGTCTCCGGCGGCTCCATTGCCCCGGTCATCAGGGCCACCGCATCGGACATCTTGAAGTCATCCGGTTTGATCACGCAGAGCCGCTGGCCGAGCCTGTGAATATGGATGCGATCGGCCACCTCGAACACATGGGGCATGTTGTGGCTGATCAGGATGATCGGGATACCGCGCGCCTTCACATCGAGGATCAGTTCCAGCACTTTGCGGCTCTCCTTCACGCCGAGCGCGGCCGTGGGCTCGTCAAGAATTATGACCTTGGAGCCAAAGGCCGCGGCGCGTGCCACCGCCACGCCCTGACGCTGTCCGCCCGACAGCGTCTCCACCGCCTGGTTGATGTTCTGGATCGTCATCAGACCCAGTTCGCTCAGTTTGTCCCGGGCGAACTTCTCCATCGCCGGGCGGTCGAGCATGCGCAGATAGTCTCCGCGCCAGCCCGGTTTGCGCAGCTCTCGTCCCATGAACATGTTGTCGGCGATAGAAAGCGCGGGCGACATGGCGAGCTGCTGATAGACGGTTTCGATCCCGTGGTCGCGGGCATCCAGGGGCGAGGAGAACTTCACCTGCTTGCCCTCCAGATAGACCTCGCCTTCATCCGGCACCACAGCGCCGGACACCGCCTTGATCAGGGTGGACTTGCCCGCCCCGTTGTCGCCGATCACTGCGAGGATCTCACCCGGGTAGAGTTCGAAGTCGCAATGGTCCAGCGCCACCACGCGGCCATAGCGCTTTACGAGGTTCTTTCCGTTCAGAATGGGTTCCATCAGACCGACACCTTTCTGATCCACTGATCGATCGCGACCGCACCGATGATGAGCACGCCGATGAGCAGGTATGTCCATTGCGCATCCGCCCCGAGCAGGCGGAGCCCGAGGGTAAACACCCCCACGATGAGCGCACCAAAAAACATGCCGAGGATGGAGCCGCGCCCGCCGAAGAGAGAGATCCCCCCGATCACCACAGCCGTGATGCTTTCAATGTTGCCAAGCTGGCCCGAGGTCGGGGAAACCGAGCCGATCCGGCCGATGAGCGCCCATCCAGCGAAAGCACAGATGAGACCCGAAAGCATATAGACGGAGATCAGCACCTTATCGACCCGGACGCCCGAAAGCTCGGCCGCCTCAGCATCGTCGCCGACGGCATAGACATGGCGCCCCCACGCCGTGTGTCTCAGCACAAAGGCCAGTACGATCACCAGCAGCACCATAAAGATGACGCCGACGGTGAAGACCGCTCCACTCAGCTCAAAGCGCGCACCAAAGAGCTGCAAGAGCGGTGCATTCTCCTCGATATCCTGCGCGCGGATGGTTTCGTTCGCCGAGTAGAGGAAGTTTGTCGCCAGAACGATCTGCCACATGCCGAGGGTAACGATGAACGGCGGCAGTTTCACCTTGGCCACGAGCCAGCCATTGATGAAGCCGCAAAGCGTTCCGCACGCCAGACCGCACATGATCGCAAAGCTCGGCGGCAGGCCATACCGAAATGTGAACTGGCCCATGACGACCGAGGACAGGACCATGATCGCGCCCACGGACAAATCGATACCGGCGGTCAGGATGACCAGCGTCTGCGCCGCGCCGAGAATTCCGACGATCTGTACCTGTTGAAGAATGAGGGTCATCGCGAAAGGCGAGAAAAACCTGCTGCCCAGCAACAGCCCGAAAATGACCACCGACAGCAACAAAACGATCAATGGCACGAGCGACGGCGTCACATGGAGCGCATGCTGGATCCGGTGAACGAACCCCCGTCTCTCGTGATCGAACTGGGCGACTTCGGTCTTTGCTTCCGACAGCTTGGACTCAAAGTCTTGACCCTTGGACGCGGTGTCGCTCATGGGACCTTCCCCCCTCGGTTCATGATGTTATCCGAACAGCGCCGCGGCTTCTCCCCCGCGGCGCGGGCCGGCCCGTGTTTCGGGCCAGCCGACTGTCATGCGCGGGCAGCGCTCAGCCCCAACATCTCTCCAGGCCCTCGGCGACCGTGATGGACTCCACACCATCGACAGGATTGTCGGTAACGAGCGCCACGCCGGTGTCGAAGAAATCCTTGCCGGGCGTCGGTTCCGGCTTGGTGCCGTCCGCAGCCCAGGCGGCAATCGCTTCCATCCCTTTGGAGGCCATAAGCAGCGGATACTGCTGCGAGGTCGCCCCGATCACGCCATCCTGGATGTTCTCGACCCCCGGGCAGCCACCGTCGACCGAGACGATCAGCACGTCACCGGCGCGCCCGATAGCGTCGAGCGCCTCATAGGCTCCGGCCGCCGCAGGTTCGTTGATCGTGTAGACGACATTGATCGTGGGATCCGTGGCGAGCAGGTTCTCCATCGCCCGGCGGCCACCTTCCTCATTGCCTGCGGTGACGTCATTGCCAACGATGCGGGGGTCGTCCTCGTCGCCCCATTTGCTGGGGTCTTTCACGTCGATCCCGAAGCCCGTCAGGAAGCCCTGGTCCCGCAGCACTCCGACGGTCGGCTGGCTCACGGCAAGATCGAGCATGGCGATCTTGGCGTTCGCCGCATCGTCGCCCAGCGTGGCTGCGGCCCAACGGCCGATCAATTCACCGGCAAGGAAATTGTCGGTGGCGAAAGTCGCATCCGCGGCGTCGATCGGATTGAGCGGCGTGTCGAGCGCGATGACAAGGATTCCCGCGTCGCGCGCCTGCTCCACGGCCGAGACGATCGAGGATGTGTCCGACGCGGTGAGCAGAATGCCCTTCGCCCCGTCGGCAATGCAGGTCTCAATCGCCGCGACCTGTGTTGCATGGTCGCCATCGATTTTTCCGGCGAAACTCTTGAGTTCCATGCCGAGCTTCTCGGCCATCTCCTCTGCGCCCTCCTTCATCTTGACGAAGAATGGGTTGGTGTCCGTCTTGGTGATCAGGCAGGCGCTGGTATTCTGGGCGTGTGCGGTGCCGGCTACCGCCACAAGGGCAAGCGCCGAAGCACCGAACAGACGGCGGGCTGCGGTCAATTTCATGGTGTCTCCTCCCGATGGTTCACGCCCGGCCCCGTAACTCAGACCGTAGCGTATGGCCTCACGTAAACGGGAATCGGCACGATCTGTCAATATAAATAAATCAGAGTGATTTATTATTGACCAAAGTACCGTGCCCGTCCAAACTGCTCCCTCGGAGGAACCGGAACATGACGCAAGAACTGACCGACACCGACGGGGCCTTCCCGTCATCGGAGGTCATGGGGGCGAAGCGCGACGGGATCCGCGCCCGCAACGAGCGCCTCATCCTGTCCCTGATCCACCGCGACGGAGCAATGGCCAAGGCCGACATCGCGCGGGCCACCGGACTTTCGGCACAGACCGTCTCCGTCATCATGCGCAATCTGGAGGCCGACGGCCTTTTGCGGCGGGGCGAGCCGGTCCGCGGCCGCGTGGGCCAGCCCTCCGTGCCAATGGGGCTCGATCCAGACGGAGCCTTTGCCCTGGGCCTCAAGGTCGGGCGGCGTTCGCTGGATATGGTGCTGATCGATTTTGCCGGCACTGTGCGAAAGCGCCTGCGCCGGACCCACCGCTACCCCACGCCCGATGAAACGGTTGCCTTTGCGTGCGACGCAGTCGTCGCACTGCGCGACCATCTCGCACCGGGCAGACACCACAGGATTGCAGGCCTTGGCATCGCCATACCCTTTGCGCTGTGGGACTGGGGAACCACGATCGGCGCCTCGGATCGCGAAATGGAGCAATGGCGCGACCGTGACATCGCCCGCGAACTGTCGGAGCAGACCGAGTGCGCGGTATGGCTGCAGAATGATGCAAGCGCCGCCTGCGGCGCGGAACTGACGTTCGGCCCCCGTGATCGTGTGGGCGATTTCGTCTATGTCTATATCGCCTATTTCGCAGGTGGTGGGATCGTACAGGGAGGGCGGCTCTATACCGGGCCGCGCGGCAATGCCGGAGCGCTCGGTTCGATCCCGATCCCGGATTCCTCCGGGACGACGCGCCAGCTGATCGATGTCGCGTCGCTTTCGGGGCTCGAAACGCGCTTGACGGAGCTCGGTCTGTCGCCGGAAGTTCTTTGGGGCCCTCCGGAGAGCTGGGAGGTTGATGACTGCGCGCTTGGCGCCTGGGTTGAGGAAGCCGCGCGCGGCCTCGCCTGCGCAATCGTTGCATCCACGGCCGTGACCGATGCAAGCCTCGTTCTGATCGATGGCTGGTTGCCCGTCGCCTTGCGCGCCCGTCTTGTCACTGCGACGCGGGCCCAGCTTGAGCGCATCCCCCATATCGGGATCGATCTGCCAACGGTCGAGGCCGGTTCTATCGGTCCTGATGCCCGTGCGCTCGGCGCGGCGAGCCTACCTCTCTGGGAACGCTACTTTCTGGACAGCACGGCGTCGTGACTTCCCGCCGGCGGCAAGACAGGCCACACCAAGCAGACCTAGCAACGAAAAAGGCCGCAGCCTTTGACTGCGACCTCGGCAGGCTGACACTGCAGCGCGATGGTCAGTAGATGCCGACCAGGCTCTGGGCACTCGTACCGGTGGAGAAGACCTTTCGAACCCGCAGCGGATACATGATGCCGGCCTGCATCGCCTCGAAGGTGGCCTCGCTACCGCTCACCAGTTCCACCCGGACACTGCCCGCACCACCGACATAGAGCGCGCGGGTGACCTGAGGCAGATCGTTGCCATTGCTTGGCGTCACCGCAAAGGCATCGATCCCGGGCGAGGTCAGGCCCGGGGTTTGATGTTCAAACTTGTCTGCCATGGAAAACTCCCCAAACTGGCTAGATGGACATACACCGCGTGATCAACCACTCGGCCCGCAGAACTCTCAGCCCGGGATCGTGGACAAGACGGGTTAAGGAGGTTGGAATGCACCGAACGCGCCCCTGGCATCGTCCCCTGCTGCGCCGCGTCGCAGCGGTTCTGACGGTAATGGCCGTCGGGTTGCAAAGCGCGGGCGCCGAGATGCGTCAGGGCCGTACCCCACCCGTGGAGCGCCCTGCACCGGTGGTTGTGGACCGCGAGACGGCACGCCCGGGCGCGCGTCCCGGTCAGTGGGTGGTTTCCGTTCCCGATTTCGCGCAGCCCTCGAAGGTAAAAGTTGTCAGCACCGCGTCGGATCGGGCCGCGGCAATGGTCAACCGACTGTTCCATACCGGTCGGGCGGTCGGCCTCGAACACGTGCTCTATGATAACCGAGATGCGGACCATTCGCGGCCAAAACTCGGCCAGCTGCCCCAACTGCGGGAAACCAGGTACGGGGAAGAGTTCACAGCCAAGAGGCTCGACCGAAGCCTGGCGGGACCCTTTCTGTTCGACACACCGGTGATCGGCAACGCCTCTCTCGCGCTGACCCGCGGGCCGTTCAAGCGCTCGCTGCCGCGGCTCGCGACCCATAGCCAGGCCAGTGCGCAGACCGCCTATGACCTTTTTGCGGCAAACCACCTCTACGTCTATCCGGAGCATCGCGACCACGATGCGACGAACGGCGACCGGTTCGCGGCGCAGACCCCCTACATGGTCATCAGTCAGGGTTCGTCCGGCTCCGACCGCGCCTTTCTGGAGGCTCTCGCGCTGACCTATGCGGCCTTCCAGCCCGAAACGTTCGAGCGGCTGCGCGATGAGGGTCTGTTGCCTGCGACGGCGCAGATGATCCTCCGCCGCACGCTCAAAGGTGTCCCCAGCGAAGCAGCCTATCTCAGCCCGGCGGCCCACCCGACCGCCTTTGATGCCGAAAGCTTGCGCCCCTCGGCAATGGTCGCGCTGGCTCAGGCCATCGACCCTGAGAAGATCCCGCCGATGGTTCAACTGGACGTGCTGCGGGACCTGGAGGCAACACCGGGTGTCGACTACCTTGCGCGCAACCTTTCCGAACAGCTCTTCACCACCCCAGGGGCGGTCGCGCGGGTCTGGCGGTCTTTTGCAGGCCAACGCCGGTTGGAGGTTTCAGCCGAAGCGACGGTCGATCCCAATGGGCACCCGTTGACCTTCACCTGGGTGCTCTTGCGCGGAGATCCCGACAAGGTGACCATCAGTCCCTCGGGACCAGGAGGGGCCCGTGCCGAGATCATCGCGGATTGGCACGAGCCGGGCGAGATCATAGGCCCGGGCGATATCGAAACCAGCCGGATCGAGATCGGCGTGTTTGCCCATAATGGCCACCACGTTTCAGCGCCGGCCTTTGTATCGATCGCCCTGCCCCGGCATCAGCAGCGTGAGTATGCCGGGCGCGGCGCGGACGCTCAGCTTTGGCGGATCGACTACGACGCCGGCGACAGCTATGTCGATCCGCTGATATGGCCGGTTGCCGGCTGGAACGACCGGCTGGCGCATGGCCCCGATGGGCGTGTGGAAGTGTTGACGCGTCAGAAAGCCGGCGTCGCACAACCCTATGCCTTGCACCGCAACCCGGCCGGCGGCTGGTCCAAGCGCGCCGACGAAACTACCGCCCCGCAACGGATCGACCATAGGGCCGCGGGTCCACCCGGGTCCGGACTGGGTCTCAGCGAAGATCTTCTGCCCTAGGCCACCTGAATCGCTGATGGCCGGACACAAAAAAACCGCCGGCAGCGCACCGGCGGTCCAAGCGTTTCTCAGTCCTGTCCGGTTGCGGGTCAGGCCAGCGCGGCCTTGGCCTTTTCGACGATCACGCCGAAGGCTGCGGGCTCATTGACCGCGAGATCGGCCAGAACCTTGCGGTCGACCTCGATCCCGGCCTTGTCGAGGCCGTTGATGAAGCGCGAATACGTCAGCCCTTCGTCATGGCCGCGAACGGCTGCATTGATCCGCTGGATCCAAAGCGCACGGAAATTCCGCTTGCGCGCCTTGCGGTCGCGGGTTGCATATTGATTTGCCTTGTCAACGGCTTGCGTCGCAGTCTTGAAGTTGCGCGAGCGTGCCCCGTAGTAGCCTTTCGCGGCTTTGACCACCTTGCGGTGGCGGGCATGGGTGACGGTTCCGCCTTTTGTGCGAGACATGTGCGATCCTCCTCAGCGGTCGTAGGGCATGAAGCCCTTGACGATTTTCTCATCCGGACCGCTCAGCGTGGTCGTGCCACGGGCGTTGCGGATGAATTTCTTGCTGCGCTTGATCATGCCATGGCGTTTGCCGGCCTGGGCGCTCAGCACACGGCCCGACGCCGTCACCTTGAAGCGCTTCTTGGCGCTCGACTTGGTCTTCATCTTGGGCATTTCCGGCTCCTCTTCGGTCGGTCTTCACGCGCCTCGGCATGCCACTTTGGCCGGACGCGCGCCTGAGCGGGCGCACATACAGCCTGCATCCGCCACAGGCAAGACCGAATTCGATCGCTGACGCGTTGCGGCGCTGTGGTCACCCGTACCCGGCGGGCGTTGGACTCACAAACAAACGCCAAGTTTTCCATCACGACACGATGCTTGCGCCCCCGCGCCGAAAACCTAGGCTGCCGCCATGGATCACTCGAAACGTACCAAAGCACTTCTCTTCGCGGCAGGGACCGTGCTGCTCATTTCGGCTCTTGCAGCCCCGGTCGCGGCCCATACCGGTCATGGCACGCTGGCCGGCGGGTTTCTCAGCGGCTTCTCCCATCCGGTCGGTGGACTCGACCATATCGTGGCCATGGTGGCTGTGGGGCTCTGGGGCGCGTTTCTGGGTGCGCCGTCGCTCTGGCTGCTGCCTGTGGTTTTCCCTTTGGTGATGGCGTTCGCCGCCGTGCTCGGCGTTCTTGGCATCTCCGTTCCTGCCGTCGAGACCGGGATCGCGCTTTCCGCAGTTGTTCTGGGGCTGGCGGTGGCGCTGCGGCTACGTCCGCCAATTTGGCTCTCGGCCTTGCTGGTCGGCGTTTTCGCCATCTTTCATGGCCATGCCCATGGGGCCGAACTGCCCGCGGCGACCAATCCGGCAGCCTATGCTCTGGGCTTTGTGATTGCCACCGGGCTGCTGCACCTTGCCGGGATGGCGTTCGGCTCTCTGACCCGCTGGCC
This sequence comes from Pseudomonadota bacterium, assembly GCA_039184415.1. Taxonomy (GTDB): domain Bacteria; phylum Pseudomonadota; class Alphaproteobacteria; order Rhodobacterales; family Rhodobacteraceae; genus JANSYP01. The sequence goes on along the minus strand of JBCDBB010000009.1, from coordinate 5,639 downwards.
AGCCGGCGTTTGGGCCGTGCGGGCCGGCGGCGGCATTGTCTCGCTTGTCGGTTTGGCCTTTCTTGCCGGTGCGACCTGAACGCTACGCGATCCCGGCAGGCCTGGTCTGGGGTGGTCGAGCCGACGCTCATGGTGCTCTTCCAGGCAGCGAAGGCTTCTATACCGGCGTGGCCCATGTGCTTCAGGAACCCGCCCTTCTCCTCGCGCTGATTGCGGCCATCCTGGGCCTGCTGCCCGACTGGCCGCGCCGTTTTCGCACGGGCGCAGTTGTGTTTTCGGCAACCCTTGCACTCGGATTTTTGTCCGGGCGCGACCTTGCAACGCTGCTGCCGATACCGCTCGCCCTTCTCCTTGCGGCTACGGTCATGGGCACCGCCGCGGCACTGGCCGGTGACCGGGCCACCCCCGCGATTCTGGTATGTATCGCCCCGCTCGGAGTGCTCATCGGTGCGGCCAGCCTACCGTATCCCGGAGACCCGATAGATGTGCTCGTGACGACCGCCGGCGGTGCCAGTGTTCCGCTGGTCGCGCTTCTGGTTACCGGAGGTGCCTATGACGCGCTGCCGACTCGATTTCGGACGCCGAGCCTGGCGCTCGCTCTGCGCATCGCCTCCGCCTGGCTCAGCGCGATCGCGGCGATGCTCGCGGCCCTGGTAATCCGAAGCGGCGGCTGAGGTCCTCAGCCCGGTTCAGCGCTGAAGATCAGGCTCTCGTCACAAGGCGCAACGCGCAGGATATTGGTCGTCCCGGAGACGTTGAAAGGCACGCCCGCGGTCACAACGATCTGATCATCGACCGCCGCGAGCCCCATCTCGCGCGCGATGCGCGCCGCCTTGACCACCGCCATCTTGAAGCGCTCTACCGTGCCGGTCGTGGCGCAGGTCATGCCCCAGCTCAGCGACAGGCGACGTGCCGTTTCGGGAAACGGGGTCAGCGCGATGATCGGCACGGTTGGCCGTTCTCGCGACACCAGCGATGCGGTCGTGCCGGAATGAGTGAAACAGCAGATCGCCGCCACATTCGCAGTCTCTGCCAGTTCGCGTGCCGCGTGAACGATGGCGTCGGCGACCGTATCGCGCTTGATCTTGCGGCTGGCTTCGATGATCGCGCGATAGGTCTCGTCTCCCTCGACCTCCTCGGCCACGGAATTCATCATCGTCACCGCCTGTACCGGATAAGATCCGGCAGCGGATTCCGCCGACAGCATGATCGCGTCTGCGCCCTCGTAGATCGCAGTAGCGACGTCGGAGACCTCGGCCCGCGTCGGTACTGGGCTGTCGATCATGCTTTCCAGCATTTGGGTCGCCACGATCACTGGCTTCGCAGCATTGCGGCAGCCTCGGATCAGACGTTTCTGGATCGGCGGCACCGAATGAATGGGCATCTCGACACCCAAATCGCCGCGCGCCACCATAATGCCGTCGCAACTCTCCAGGATCTTGTCGAACACCTTCACAGCGGCGGGTTTCTCGACCTTGACCATGACCGCGGCCCGGTCGCCGATCAGGCCGCGGGCTTCGTGGACATCCTCGGGCCGCTGCACGAAAGACAGCGCGACCCAGTCCACACCGAGATTGCACACGAACTCCAGATCGCTCCGGTCTTTCTCGGATAGTGCAGCCAGGGGCAGGACCACGTCGGGTACGTTCACGCCCTTGCGGTCGGAAATGTCACCGCTGTTCTCGGCAACACAATCGGCAAAGTCCGGACCGCAGTCTTCGACCCGCAGCCGCAGCTTCCCGTCATTGACCAGAAGGCGCGCGCCGGGTTCCAGCGCATCAAAGATCTCCTTGTGCGGCAGACAGACGCGCTCCGCACTGCCCGGCGCGGGATCGAGATCGAAACGGAATTTTGAGCCGCTCTCCAGCGTGTGTTTGCCCTCAGCGAATACCCCACAGCGCAGTTTCGGCCCCTGCAGGTCGGCGAGAATCGCGATGGGGCGCTCCATCTCGTCCTCTAGCGCACGAATGATGCCGTGCCGCGCCGCGATATCCTCTTGCGACCCGTGGCTCATATTCAGACGAAACACGTCCGCGCCCGCCTCAAAGAGCGCGCGGATGGTGTCCGCGTCGCTCGAGGCCGGCCCGAGGGTCGCGACAATCTTGATGTTTCTCTTCCGGATCATGTGTCCCTCCTACCCGTCGGCCCCTGTTAGCGCTAGCGCCAGCCCCCTGATCGGACAGTTGAGCCGCGGACACAACTGGCAACTTCGCTCGGGCTGGCTTATGTCCGGCGCATGTCTGATTTTGAACCGTCCAAGACACAGGTCTATGAAATTATCGGCAGAGAGCGCCCCGGCCGCTGGGTCATCAGCTGCGACCACGCCTCAAACGACGTTCCGCAAGAGATCGGCGGCGGAAGCCTGGGACTGTCCGAGACCGAGATGGGCCGGCACATCGCCTATGATCTGGGCGCCGCCGGCGTGACCCGTGCGCTTGCTGACGGGCTCGGGGCCCCCGCGGTGCTCAGCCGATTCTCTCGGCTTGTGATCGATCCCAATCGCGGTGAAGACGATCCCACGCTGGTGATGAAGCTCTATGACGGCACGATCGTTCCGGGGAACCGCCATCTTGATGCGGCAGGGCTTGAGAGACGCCTCGCCCGCTACTACCGCCCCTATCACGCAGCGCTGGCGAAGATACTCTCTGAACGCCCCGATCCGGTGCTGGTAGCAGTCCACAGTTTTACGCCCAAGCTTGTCGGCCGGCGCCTACGCCCCTGGCAGATCGGCATCCTCCATGCCGAGGACGCACGGCTCGCGGGCCCATTCATCACCCTGCTGCGCAATGACCGGAGCTTTGGTGCCTGGGTGGCCGAAACGAGCGGCACACCGCTTTGCGTGGGCGAGAACGAACCCTATGCCGGCCACCTGCCCGGCGATGCCATCGACCGGCATGCCTTGCGTGAGGGGCGCATGAACCTTCTCATTGAGCTACGCCACGATCTGATTGCGACGCCGGAACAACAGACCGCCTGGGGGGACAGGCTGGCCGATCTGCTTGCCCGCGCGCTGCAGGACGCGCCATCAAGCCTGCCGACAGACCGCGCGGCCGGGACAGCCGCCCAGTGAAAACTCTGCACGCATGATTATCTGACGCCCAAAGACATCTCGGAGGGAGACTAAACATGGACGACCAGACCCGCGTCGAGCTTGAGGCCGCAGCTTTTCGCCGCTTACGCGACCACCTCGCCACCCGCACCGACGTGCAGAATATCGACATGATGAACCTGACCGGCTTCTGCAGAAACTGCCTGAGCAACTGGTACCAGGAGGCCGCTGAGCAACGCGGTATTGCAATGGACAAGGCCACGGCGCGCGAGACGGTCTATGGCATGCCCTATGACGAGTGGAAGGCACAGCACCAGACCGAGGCGAGCGACGCTCAAAAGGCGGCATTCGAGAAATCCCGCCCCGACCACTAGACGGGCGAGAGTTCGGCACGATGTGGTAGCCGATGTCCCGCATCGCCTGGCCCGTGGATGGCATGTTTGCCAGGTCAGGAAGGCGCACTTGAGTCATCCGGCCAAAGTGAGTGTCGGGCTGAGCGATCTCACATGTTGTGGTCGAACAGAGTGCTGATTGCCATTCATCAGCCGCTTCTGAACTTGTGCGACCCGGGCGACGTACGACCGATAGCGTTCGACTTGATGCGAAAGGCTGCTATGGCCAAAAAATTCCGCTGAACTGCGCCCTACTCTCGCGCCGTCCAGAGCGCACGATCAGCGATCAGGGCGGCCGAGGTGCGGTTGTCGACACCCATTTTCTGGAAGACCTGCTCAAGGTGCTTGTTGATCGTCCGACCGCTCAAGGACAGGATCTCGCCGATGTCGCGATTGGTTTTTCCCTGGGTGAGCCAAAGCAGAACTTCCGCCTCGCGCACCGTCAACCCCAGCCGTTCGGCCAGGAACGACACTTCGTCCCGCGCACCGGTGCGCGCAATGCGGATCAGGATCTCACCGCTGGGATCCTGACCAAGATACTCCAGCTTGAACCCCTGAAGGGTGATCGCGTTGGCGTTTGAAACCGGCTGCCGAACAACGCGACCCAGCCAGTCCTTGAGCTCCGACGGAGGCTGTCCCTCCGGCAAGAGGTCCAGCCCGCTGGACGCCAGGAGCGCCAAGGCTTTAGGCGACGTCCAGGTCAGTGTTCCCTCGGTGGAAAACGCGAGCACGAACAGCCCTTCGGCATCAAGGGCAGAACGGGCGCTGTTGATCAGACGTGCATTGAGGATATGGGTGGTCACCCGTGCGATCAGTTCATCGACATTCACGGGTTTCGTCACGTAGTCGACCCCGCCGGCCTGAAGCCCCGTCAGCACATGCTCGGGATCGCTCAGCCCTGTCATGAAAACGATGGGGGCCTGCGTCATGATCGGCGCGGCCTTGAGACGGCGACAGGTTTCGAAACCGTCCATCCCGGGCATCATTGCGTCGAGTAGAACCACATCGGGCGACACGCGTTGGGTGAGATCCAGCGCGGTCGTTCCGTCCCGCGCGACGAGCACGGTCGTTCCATTTTCCTCAAGGGCGGTCGAGACCATCCGGATCGAGTCTGGATCGTCATCCACGATCAACGCGACATTGGCGAGCCTGGCGGTGATCATGCTTGCATCCATGAGCGTATCCTCTTGGTGATCTTGGTCATCTCGTACTCGTCAAGCAGCGCGGAGATCTCGTCGACCTGGGCGGAAGATCCCGCGCGCTCGCGACTGATCGACTCCAATCGGTCGCGTAGCGCCGCGGCATGGCCGATGCTGGCATACTCAAGCATCACAGCGAGCGCTTCTTCCGGGATTGCATCGGCGGTCTCGGTCGGTGGGGGCAGTGCATCAGCCTGGGGTGCATAGATCAGCGTCAGCTTCAAAAGCGACGCCAAACGTTCAAGTAACTGAGGCAAACCGTAGGGTTTGGCGATGAATGCATCATAGAGCGCGGCTTCGGGTCCCTTGTCCTCGCCGTTTTTCCGACGCGCCTCCAGCGCATGTCCGGACACCATGACGATTGGCGTCGTGCGGTATCCGTTCTGGCGCAAGTGCGTGGCGAACCCCCAGCCATCCATCCCGGGCAAGTCGATATCGAGAATGAAGGCATCGGGTTGAAGATCAGCGATCCGTTCCAGTGCCTCTTCGGCATTCTGCGCGCGCGCGATTTGAAACCCCAACGGTGTGAAGAAGCTCTCCACCAGATCGAGATGGCTGGTATCGTCGTCGACAATCATGAGCGTCTTACGCCGCCCGACATACCCTGTCGCCCGCCCACGTTCGGTGACTTCCCGTTCAAGCGCGGGCCGCGCGCGGTGATCTGGGATGGTGGGCAGCATTAGACGGACGCTAAAGCGGCTGCCCTGCCCACGCGTACTGGTCACTGTGATCTCGCCGCCCAGGATTTCCACCAGAAGCCGTGTGATCGTGAGTCCCAGACCCGACCCGATTCCACCGCTGACATGGCCACGCTCAAAGGGCTTCCAGATCTTGTCGAGCATGTCCGGCGCGATGCCCTGTCCGGTGTCGATGGTCTCGATGGTGGCGATCTCGTTGCGATAGGCGATGCGCAGAACCACCTCGCCCTCGTCGGTGTAACGAATGGCGTTACTCAGCAGGTTGATGACGATCTGGCGCAGCCGCTTTTCGTCAAACTGA
>JBCDBB010000008.1:0-42777 GCA_039184415.1 Pseudomonadota bacterium | reverse complement strand
CAAGAACGGGATCTCGGAACGCGAGATGCTGCACCCGTCGGTCGATCGTATCCTCGACGAGACCCAGGGCATCATCGTTTATCAGGAACAGGTGATGCAGATCGCCCAGGAGATGGCGGGCTACAGCCTTGGAGGCGCCGACATGCTGCGCCGCGCCATGGGCAAGAAGATCCAGGAGGCGATGGACGCCGAAAAGCCCAAATTTCTCAAGGGCGCGGCGGAAAACGGGGTCGATGAGGCCAAGGCGATCGAGGTCTGGAACCTTCTCGACAAGTTTGCCAACTACGGCTTCAACAAGTCCCACGCCGCAGCCTATGCCGTAGTCAGCTACCAGACCGCCTGGCTCAAGGCCAACCACCCGGTGGAGTTCATGGCCGGCGTGATGAACTGCGATCTGCACCTGACCGACAAGCTTGCCGTCTATGCCGAAGAGGTGAAGCGGCGGCTGGAGATCGAGATCGTGCCGCCCTGCGTGAACCGCTCGGAGCCCACATTCAGTGTGGCCGACGGCAAGATCGTCTATGCGCTGGGCGCGCTCAAGAACGTCGGTGTCGAGGCGATGCGTCTGATCACGGAGGCGCGCGTCGATGGGCCCTTCGTGACGCTATTCGACGTCGCCCGGCGCGTGGATCTGAAGCGCGTGGGCAAGCGTCCGCTGGAAATGCTCGCCCGCGCCGGGGCCTTCGATGCGCTTGATCGCAACAGGCGACGGGTGCTGGAGAGCCTAGATGCGCTGGTGGCCTATTCCGAAGCGATTCATGACCAACGCGGGTCGGCGCAGGTGTCGCTTTTTGGCGAGGCCGGGGAGGATCTGCCGGAGCCGCGTTTGTCGCCTGCCGCCGACTGGCTCCCGACCGAACGGCTCTCGGAAGAACACACCGCCGTCGGCTTCTATCTTTCGGGCCATCCGCTGGACGATTACATGGGGCCGCTCAAGCGGCAGGGCGTAAAGACACTGGCCGAGGTGGAGCGCGAGGCCGCCCGCGGCCCGCTCGTGGCAAAGCTCGCCGGATCCGTGGCAGGCCGGCAGGAACGCAAATCGGCGCGGGGGAACCGATTTGCCTTCGTGCAGCTTTCGGACACAACCGGGCTCTATGAGGTCACTGTCTTTTCCGACACGCTCGAAGTCGCGCGCGACAATCTGGAGCCCGGGCAGAACGTCGTTCTTACGGTCGAGGCCCAGCTTGAAGCAGACCAACTGAAACTTCTCTGCCGCAGCGCGCAACCGGTCGATACCGTTGCCGTCGCCGGGGGCGCGAGCGGTCTGCGCGTGGTGCTCGATGCCCCCGATGCGCTCGGTCCCGCGGCGACCATTCTTGCCGATGCCGTGTCGGATTCACGCCGAGGTGCTCCTGTGTCGCTCTGCATCATGGCCCCCGATCTGGGCGAGGCGGAGGTCACCTTGCCTCAGCCCTACGCGATCACGCCTGCCATCAAGGGAGCGATCAAATCACTCCCAGGCGTGGTTCTGGTCGAGGATCTGTAAACTCTTTCCGCCCGGTGACGTTCGCGGAAGTTGCGTGCTGGAACGACCTGAACGACGACTACACTGCCAGCGCAGATAGTGGACTGAATCTTTACGCCGCTCAAAACGGTGCTCTTCCCGCAGGGTGTGACACCGGTTGACCGGATCGCAGTGTTAGGCATCGGGGCGACCTGGGAAGAACTCACTGCGGCACGCGGATACGGGGCGTTTTTTGTGCCTGCGCGCTTTGCTGGATAGACTTGGCATACATGCGAGGGCCTCATGCCCGAGGCGGGAAGCCGCGTGCTCGACATGCTTGCCAAACCTGCGTTCCGGAACAGGATTCAGAAAGTCAGGTCGCGCCGAGCCACTGCCTTTCGATGCCGAGGCGTTTGACTGCGTGGCCCGTCAGTTTGGGATGATGCTCTTTGAGAGCCCATGACAGGCAGACAGAAAGATGTTCCGGTTACAGAGGTCAGGCGGTCGCCTTTCCATCGCAGTCTGCCACAACATCACGGAAAGCCCTGCCCATCCGAATGTCGCGATACTGCTAGACGCCGATGCCAGCAACGCGGCCGGTGACGCCATGCGAGCGTCCTACCGTCTCGACGACCGGGATGAAATCGTGGCGGTGCATGCCGCGGCGAGTTTTTCCAAGTTCACGACTAGGACTCTCGCTGAGGAAGTGCGCATTCCAGATACGCGAACAATGGTTGAAGCGGATCTTCGCGAGTGGCTGCCGCGATACGGCATTCACCTGAGCCAAGAGGACATCGCGCGCACTCTGGCTGCGCCCGACGTGGTGCTAGCGTCCTATGCGGCCGGATTCGGGCTGGCCGAGTGCTAGGCGTCGGCCAATATCTTCATTGCGCTCAAACGTCCCGGAGGCATCGGCTCTCAGGTTATTGCTCCGCTCGAGCCGGTATCTCAGATCGCGCGCTCAACCCTTCTGGGGTAATGCAGCGTCGGGCAACTCACTTTGCGGAATGATAGGAAAGAACATCCCGCCGGAACGCAGCCCGAACCAGTCTTGCCCGCCATGGGCCTCGGTCTCGCAGAGATCCACAAGCCGATAGAAGCTCTTACGGTCGATGCGGGCCTCCAGCGCCGCACGAACGCGGACATATGGCGCAGGCTCGCCTGTAACTGGATCGCGTTCGACCCGGAGCGGCGCCTCGGGTCCGGCGGTCACGCTGTCGCCGACATTGGTTGTAAAGGTGACGTTCTGTTGGGCGCCCTGACCCGAGACTTCGAAATCCGTGGCGATGAAGGGCACGTCCTCAACCTTGAGCCCCACTTTCTCGACCGGTGTCACGAGCACATAATCGTCACCGTCCTTTCGCATGATCGACGCGAATAGACGCACCATCGCGGGCCGTCCGATGGGTGTCCCCTCGTAGAACCACGTCCCGTCGCGGGCGATGCGCATATCGAGATCGCCACAAAAGGGCGGGTTCCAAAGATGCACCGGCGGCGGCCCCTTTTTCGCCGCCTTTGTCGCGCTGGCCAGCAAAGCGTCCGCAGACGGCGCCGTCACGGGGTTTTGTGCAGGATTGGATTTTGTCATTTGCGGTACCCGGGATATCTGGCTTTGATGTGCATATAACAATTAGGTGGAGCGAGTCATGGCCGAGACCGAAGATCTTGTGGGCGAAATCGAAGCTCTGGGAGAGCAGCTGGCGGCCGCAAAATCGAGCATTACCAAACGCTTCATCGGCCAGGAGCGTGTTGTCGACCTGACCCTGGCGGCCCTTTTGTGCGGGGGCCACGGGTTGCTTATCGGCTTGCCGGGTCTTGGCAAGACCCGCCTAGTCGAGACGCTTTCGACCGTCATGGGGCTTGATGGTGCGCGAATTCAGTTCACGCCGGACCTGATGCCTGCCGATATTCTGGGCTCCGAAGTGCTGGAAACCGCCGAGGATGGCTCGCGCTCCTTCCGCTTCATCGAAGGGCCGGTCTTTTGCCAGCTGCTGATGGCGGATGAGATCAACCGCGCCAGCCCGCGGACGCAATCGGCGCTGCTCCAGGCGATGCAGGAGAAGTCCGTGACCATCGCCGGCCAGCCGCATCCCCTGGAACTGCCGTTCCACGTCTTGGCGACCCAGAACCCGATTGAACAGGAGGGTACCTATCCGCTGCCGGAGGCGCAGCTTGACCGGTTCCTTGTGCAGATCGACGTCAAGAACCCCGACCGTGACACTGAACGCGACATCCTGCTCGCAACCACGGGAGTGGAAGAGGAACAGTCCACCCAGGTCTTCACCGGGGAAAGCCTGCTGGCGGCCCAGACGCTGCTGCGCCGGATGCCGGTGGGGGAAACGGTGGTCGAGCTGATCCTCGACCTCGTGCGTGCCTGCCGTCCGGAAGAAGAGGCATCGCCTCAGATCGTCAAGGATAGCGTGAGTTGGGGGCCGGGACCGCGCGCCGCCCAGGCACTGATGCTGACTGTCCGCGCGCAAGCGTTGCTGGAGGGCCGCCTGGTGCCGACCGCCGATGACGTGATACGCATGGCGGTTCCGATCCTGACCCATCGGATGCAACTGACCTTCGCGGCGCGGGCGCGCGGGGAACGGCTGAACTACTTGATCGAACAGGTTGCCGCCCAGGTCACCCATATCGAGGCCGCTGCGTGAGAGATGCCGCCAGCCTCAGAGCCGATGCCGATGCGCTCGCCGCCCCTTTGCCTCCACTCATGGCCGATGCCGAGCACCTGGCCTCTACCATGCTTCTTGGGGATCACGGACGGCGTCGTGCCGGTGTGGGCGAGGAGTTCTGGCAGTACCGGCCGGCCATGGCCAGTGACGAGGCGCGCCTGATAGACTGGCGCCGCTCGGCCCGTTCGGACACGCATTTCATTCGGGAAAAGGAATGGCAGGCGGCACAGACGATCCTGATCTGGGTCGACGGCGCGCAATCCATGGAGTTTGCCTCCAAGAGCCGCCAGACCAAGGCAGACCGTGCCCGCACTCTGGCGATGGCCGTCGCGATCCTGTTGCTGCGTGGGGGTGAACGCGTCGGGCTGACCGGCGGCGAGGTGCCGCCGCGACGCGGCGAGGTGCAGCTGCTGCGGCTCGCTGCGGGGCTGCTGACGGTCGGGGAAGGCTCCACGGACTATGGCGCCCCCGAGATCACCGGCATGCTGTCTAAATCCCGTGCGCTTTTCATCTCCGATTTCATGGGGCCGCTCGAACCATTGGAGGCTGCGCTCACGGCTGCCGCGGACCGCGGCGTGCGCGGCGCGTTGCTCCAGGTGCTCGACCCCGAGGAAGAAGCCTTTCCTTATGACGGGCGCACGGTGTTCGAAAGCATGGGCGGCCGGCTGCAGCACGAAACGCTGCAGGCGGGCGCGTTGCGAGATCGCTATCTGCAGCGCCTCGCCGAGCGCAAGGCGCGTCTGGCCGAACTTGCCCGGATCACCGGCTGGCAGGTGGACTGTCATCATACCGGCGAGAGCGCTCAGGCTGCCCTGATGTGGCTCTTCGGGGCGTTGGAAAAGGTACGCTGATGTTCACCGTTGGGCCCTTGGGCTTCACCGCGCCGCTTTTGTTACTGGCGCTTCTGGCGTTGCCGATCCTTTGGTTTCTGCTGCGCGCTGTACCGCCCGCGCCGATCCGTCGGCGTTTTCCGGGTGTTGCCCTGTTGCTGGGTCTCTCGGATGACGAAACCCAAAGCGACAAGACACCGTGGTGGTTGCTGCTGCTTCGGATTCTCGCTGTGGCGGCGGTGATCATCGGTCTGGCCGGGCCGGTTCTGAATCCGCGCAGCGAAGCGGTCGGATCCGGGCCGCTTCTGGTGCTCGCCGATGGTACCTGGGCCGATGCCCGAGACTGGGCGCGCCGGCTCGATCGGATCGAAGTCGCTGTGACCGAAGCGGGACGCGCCGGGCGGCCGGTGGCCGTGGTAGTGGCCACTGATCTGCCGGAAGGTAGCCTACCCTTTCAGGCAGCAGATGCCTGGCTGCCGCGCCTTGGGGCGCTCTCACCGAACCCCTGGCAGCCGGACGAAACGCTTGCCGGATGGGCCGCGGCGCAGGACGGGGATTTCGACACGATCTGGCTGTCGGACGGGATCGAGCGCGCGGGGCGCGAGGAGGTTCTGTCCGCCTTGGAGGCGCGCGGCACCGTGAGTGTCCTCGAAAGCAGACGACCGGTTTTTGGACTGAGACCGGCCCGGTTCGAGGATGGCGTCATCCGGTTGACGGCCCTCCGCGCGCAGCCCGGGGCCGAGGCGCTGGTCACGGTCAGTGCCCGCGGTCTTGACCCGGCCGGTATCGAGCGCGAGCTTGCCCGCGTCGAGACAGAGTTCCTGCCGTCCGAAACCGAGATTGACGTCGACCTGACGCTCCCGCCGGAGCTACGTAACCGGATCACGCGTTTCGAGCTGTCCGGCATCCGGTCTGCTGCTGCCGTCAGCTTGACCGATGACGCCTTGCGGCGGCGCGAGATCGCTCTCATCGCCGGGCGCGACGACCGGGAGGGCTTGGAGTTGCTATCGCCGCTTCACTATCTCGAACGGGCGCTGGCTCCGAATGCGGACCTCATCGATGGTAGTCTCATCGACATCTTGCAGGCCAACCCCGACGTGATCGTCTTTGCCGATGTCGCGCGTGTCACCGACGAGGAGACAGAGGCGCTGACCGCGTGGCTCGACGGCGGCGGGCTTCTGCTGCGCTTTGCCGGGCCGCGGCTCGCCTCCAGCGATATCAGCCGCGATGCCGAAGACCCGCTGATGCCGGTCCGGCTGCGGATTGGCGGTCGCAGCGTCGGCGGTGCCATGAGCTGGGGCGCGCCCAAGGCGCTCCGGGCTTTTGACGAAGGCTCGCCCTTTTTCGGACTACCGGTACCCGAGGATGTTGCCGTCTCCGCCCAGGTTCTGGCACAACCCGACCCCGATCTGGCCAACCGAACCATTGCGAGCCTCGCAGATGGCACCCCGCTGGTGACGCGCAAGCCGGTCGGGTCCGGCCAGATCGTGCTCTTTCACGTGACGGCGAATGCCGAGTGGTCCTCACTACCGCTCTCCGGGCTCTTCGTGTCAATGCTGGAGCGGCTGGCCGTGTCGAGCCGAACGGCGCAACCCGACGCGGCGGAGTTGGAGGGCACGGTCTGGGAGGCGTCCGAAGTGCTCGACGCGTTCGGCGCGCTTGGTGACGCGGAACGCTTGCGGGGCCTGCCGGGCGAACGTCTGGCCGAGGGCGTCCCTTCGGCAGACATGCCGCCAGGTCTCTATTCGGGCGCAGACCGTCGGTTAGCGCTCAATGTCATCGGGGCGGAGGGCGCGCTCGCGCCGGCTGTATGGCCGGATCGGGTGTCTCTGAGCGGCATGGATGTGCGCGAAGAGACCCGTTTCAAGGGCGCGTTTCTCACCACGGCGCTGCTGATTTTGATCGCGGATCTGGTCGCCTCGCTTTGGCTCTCAGGCAAACTGCGCCCCCGCGGGCGCGCGGTAGCCGGTCTGGTCGCTGCCATGCTGGCATTCGGTGCTGCGCCGGAGGCTTGGGCCCAGACGGAGGACGAATTTGCGCTCGAGGCCACCTCCGAGGTTGCACTGGCCTATGTCGTGACTGGCAACGACCGGGTCGATGAGGTGACACGCGCGGGTCTCGAGGGGCTCTCCCGTGTGCTCTACCAACGCACCTCGATCGAGCCCTCCGATCCCATTGCGGTCAATCTGGAGATGGACGAGATCTCGTTCTTTCCATTTCTCTACTGGGCCGTGACACCGGACCAGCCGATCCCGTCGGATCTCGCCTATGCCAAGCTCAATCGCTACTTGCGGACCGGGGGCATGATCCTGTTCGACACCCGCGATGCCGATACGGCACGCTTTGGAAGCTCGTCGCCCAATGGTCGGATGCTGAGACAACTCGCTCGTCCCCTTGACGTGCCACCGCTGGAACCCATCCCGGATGATCACGTGCTGACGCGTACCTTTTATCTGATCCAGGACTTTCCCGGTCGCCATGTGAGCCCAGATGTCTGGGTAGAGGCCGCGCCGCCCGACGCGGAACAGGTCGACGGCATGCCATTTCGCAATCTCAATGACGGTGTCACGCCGGTCGTCATCGGAGGCAATGACTGGGCTGCGGCCTGGGCCGTGGACCGGCGCGGCGCACCCCTCTATCCTGTCGGGCGCGGGTTCGCCGGCGACCGACAGCGCGAGATCGCCTATCGGTTTGGCGTGAACTTGATCATGCATGTGTTGACCGGAAACTACAAATCCGACCAGGTCCACGTCCCGGCACTGCTCGACCGGCTGGGCCAATAGGAGCGTTCGTTTATGGGCGGAGAGATCGTTTTCGCACCGCTGATCAGCTGGAGCCTCATCGCCTTCGTGGCGGTGATCACCGCATGTTTGCTGGCCTTTGCCACGTGGCAGCGTCTGGCGGGCTGGTGGCTGCGAGGGCTCGGTGCCGCGGTCCTGTTGCTCGCGCTTGCCAACCCGTCGATCCAGCGCGAGGAGCGCGAACCGCTGACCGACATCGTGGTCGTGGTCGTGGACGAGAGCGCCAGTCAGCGCATTGATGTCCGCCCCACCCAGACCGCCGCGGCACTGGCGCGGCTGGAAGCCGAGATTGCCGCTCTGCCGAATACGGAGCTGCGCATCTTGCCGCTGGGCGATGCGGAGGGCAACGAAGGCACGTTGCTGATGGGGGCTGTGAGCGAGGCGCTGGCCGACGAGCCCCGCGCCCGTGTCGCCGGTGTCATCTTGCTGACCGACGGACAGCTTCACGACGTCGAGGCGGCCCCGGACCTTCCCGCGCCTCTGCACGCGTTGCTGACGGGCGAGCCCGACGATTGGGACCGCAGGCTCGTGGTCCAGAATGCGCCGGCCTTCGCCATTCTGGGCGAGGAAGTGACCTTGACACTGCGGATCGAGGATCAGGGCGCCGTACCGCCCGGCGAGGGCGGCTTTGCCACGCTGCAGCTGTCGGTCGATGGCGGAGACGCCGCCGAATACCGTGTGCCGGTGGGTGAGGATCTCGACTTGCCGGTGGTACTGCCTCACGGCGGCATGAACGTGATCCAGTTCACCGTGCCTGAAGCGCCCGGCGAACTGACCGACCGTAACAATGCAGCGGTGGTGCAAATCAACGGAGTGCGTGACCGCCTGCGGGTGTTGCTGGTGTCCGGTGAGCCGCATCCCGGCGAGCGGACTTGGCGCAACTTGCTGAAATCAGACAGTAGTGTCGATCTTGTGCATTTTACCATCCTGCGGCCGCCGGAAAAGCAGGATGGCGTGCCGGTGACCGAACTGTCGCTGATCGCCTTTCCAACCCGTGAGCTGTTTCTGGAGAAGATTGATGAGTTCGATCTGATCATCTTCGCCCGCTACAAGCGCCGGGGTATCTTGCCGGTCGTCTATCTGGACAATATCCGACAGTATGTCGAGGATGGCGGCGCGGTTCTGGTCGCGGCCGGGCCGGATTTTGCGAGTGCGGCGAGCCTCTACCGCACACCGCTCAACCAGGTGCTGCCGGCGACGCCCTCCGCTCGCGTTGTGGAGTCTGGTTTTCTGCCACTGATCAGCGATCTGGGCGCGCGTCATCCCGTGACGGCAGGGCTCGAAGAATTCGCGCCTCCGGCGACCGAAGGCGAAGAAGGCCCGGGCTGGGGCCGCTGGTTCCGCCAGATCGACGTGCTGCCCAAAAGCGGCGTCACCGTGATGACCGGTGCCGAAGAACGACCCTTGTTGGTGTTAGACCGGGTCGGCGAAGGTCGTGTCGCACTTATGGCGTCGGACCATGCATGGCTTTGGAGCCGTGGATATGAAGGCGGCGGGCCGCAGTTGGAGCTGCTGCGCCGTCTCGCGCACTGGATGATGAAAGAGCCCGAGTTGGAGGAAGAGGCGCTTTGGGTCGAGGCAGATGGCCAGACCATGACGATCATCCGCAGGACGCTTGACGAGACCACCGGAGATTTCGAAGTGACCGCGCCGGACGAGACGGTCATCACCGTGACTCCACGCGAAGTGTCGCCCGGCCGGTTCGAGGCCGTCGTGGAGGGCCCCGACCTGGGGCTCTACAGGATCAGCGATGGTGAGCTTGATACAGTCGCGGCCCTGGGACCCGCTGCTCCGAGGGAGTTTGAACAGACCATCGCCAGCGGAGAGGCACTCGAGCCCGTCGTTCGGGCGACCCGTGGCGGCGTTTTGGCGTTGTCCGAGGGCGTTCCTGACATTCGGACGATCCGCCCGGGCCGCCCGGCGGCGGGGCGTGGCTGGATCGGGATCACACCGCGCGAGGCCTACAGGACTTCGGACGTAACGGTCACGCCATTCCTGCCGCCCTGGGCCTATCTCATTCTGGCCGCAGCTCTGGTGATCGGTGCTTGGCTGATTGAGGGCCGGCGTCGGCGGGCGCGGCTCGGTGCCGAGACTTAACGCCTCCACTGACGTAGCTTGGCAATGCACGCCGGAAACGCAGAGTCAGCCGGGAGCCACAGACTTGTCGTTCTCACCTATCGGCCCGGCAAGGCGACCCGCACACCCTCTTCGGCCCATCCGGTGACGTTGCAGCGGGGCCGGACGGTTACTTCGGTGATCCCGTCAGGTATGACGACGCCGGACAGGCTGCGGGTAAAGGGCTGTTCTTCCACGTGCGGGTGGTAGAGTTCGCGGAAGCCCAGGCGCGACCCATCGGGCGCCAGAACCTCCCACCCGTCGGCGTAGTGATCCCAGCCCGTGTCCGGATGCAGGATGGTGACGTCGAACCGCCACCCGTTGCTGGCCTCGCGGGCCGTGACCTCTGTAATCTCGGGCGGATCGGCGCGGAGCGCCGAGGCGGCGACGGCAGTAACGGCGACCAGAAGCGTGGTGCGGATCATTGGATTGGCTCCTCCAGCAGGACATTGCGCGAGCGCGACGCGTACTCGCGGCGGATGATCATGATCAGCGTCAGCACCGTTGCGACGATAAGGGCCCAGGCCCCGACCAGCCAGGCCAGTGCACCGAGCGCAAAATAGACCGAGCGCAGGCCCTTGTTGAAGGCGCGCGCCGCGGTGACGTTCAGCTCGCCCGCCTGGCGCGACCGGACCTCGCAGCGCGGATCTGAGACGTCATTCGGAATCGTGCCGGCCAGAACCGCGCAATATCCGAACACCCGATTGGCCCAGACAAACTTCAGGAACGCAGCGGTCAGCAGCAGAATCACGGTAAGGATCTTGATCTCGAGAACCGCCTGAGGGGCTGTGTCTCGGATTAGATCCTCGGCGATCATGCTGACCCTTTCGGTATTGGACAAAAGCGCCATGCCGCCGCCGATGGCGATAAGGCAGGCGGAGGCGAAGAAGGCCGTACCCTCGCGCAGATTGGTCAGAAGCATGGCGTCAAACACCCGGGGGTCGCGGGTGGCAATATGGCCCATCCATTCAAGGCGATAACGCGCCATGAGGACAGAGGCTGATTTCCGCTTCGCATGCGGGCGTTCGATGAGCCAGCCGACCGTCGCCCAGGTCAGAAACAACAAGGCAACGGCAATGCCGTCCAGCGGGTGAAAGGCGGTGAGCGGTCCAACAATGGTCATGCAGCGCATGTATTCGCACAGAATACGGGTTGTCATCTGGTCAAATTGGTTATATTAACTTACCAATTGACGCGTTGGGCGGATATGAGCTGATCCATCACGCCGATAGAGGGAGAGAGACCATGCAGATGCCTGCCCCTGATGCCACCGTTCTGGCGCGGCGTGAGATGATCATTGCGCGTTTGGTCGAGGTGCTTCCTGCCGAAGCCGTGATCTCTGATCTGGCGGAAACCCGCGCCTTCGAATGCGACGCGCTCACAGCATACCGCTGCCCGCCGCTTGCCGTCGCCCTGCCGAGCACGACAAAGGAAGTCGCAGCGGTCCTCAAAATCTGCCACGAGGAACGCGTGCCGGTGGTGCCGCGCGGGTCCGGCACGTCGCTGGCCGGCGGTGCGCTGCCGACCGCTGACTCCGTTGTACTCGGCGTTTCCAAGATGACTGATGTGCTCGAGGTGAACACAGCTGACCGGATCATCCGGGTCCAGGCGGGACGGACCAATCTGTCGGTGACCGGTGCTGTGGAAGGCGAGGATTTCTTCTACGCGCCCGACCCGTCATCGCAGCTCGCTTGCGCGATCGCAGGCAACATCGGGATGAACTCCGGCGGGGCTCACTGCCTGAAGTACGGCGTGACGACCAACAATCTGTTGGGCGTCACCATGGTCATGATGGATGGCACCGTGGTCGAGATCGGTGGCGCGCATCTCGATGCGCCGGGGCTCGATCTGCTGGGGGTGATCTGCGGCTCCGAAGGGCAGCTCGGTGTGGTCACCGAAGCGACGCTCCGCATTCTGCGCAAGCCCGAGGGCGCACGCCCGGTGCTGATGGGGTTCGACAGTGCCGAAATCGCGGGCGCCTGCGTGGCCGACATCATAGAGGCGGGCGTTCTGCCCGTGGCCATCGAGTATATGGACCGCCCCTGCATCCGGGTTAGCGAGGATTTCGCCCATGCGGGTTATCCCGATTGCGAAGCGCTGCTCATCGTCGAGGTCGAAGGCAGCCGTGGGGAGATCGATGAACAGATCGGGCTCATCCGGCAACTCGCCCAGCGTCACAATCCGGTCGCCTTTCGCGAAAGTGCGTCTGACGCGGAAAGTGCGCTGATCTGGAAAGGACGCAAGGCGGCCTTTGGCGCCATTGGCCGGATCAGCGATTACATGTGCCTCGACGGCACGATCCCGGTGAGCGAACTGCCCATGGTGCTGCGCCGGATCGGCGAACTTTCAGAGGCGTACGGGCTGGATGTCGCCAATGTCTTCCATGCGGGCGACGGGAATCTGCATCCGCTGATCCTCTTCGATGCAAACAAGGATGGGGATCTGGAAACCTGCGAAGAACTTGGTGCGGAGATCCTCAAGCTTTGCGTCGAGGCCGGTGGCTGTCTGACGGGCGAGCATGGTGTCGGCGTGGAAAAGCGCGATCTGATGCAGGCGCAGTTTGCCCCCGAGGATCTTGAGGCACAGCTCACGGTCAAGGACGCTTTCGATCCGCGCTGGCTTTTGAATCCTGCGAAGGTGTTTCCGCTTTCCGTGAGCGCACCACGGCGGGAGCAGGCGGCATGACTGCCGCGATGCCAGCCTCCTCCACGGAGGCGCCGGCTGGGTCCGTTTCAGACCGGCCGATCCTTTCGCCCGGCAGCGAAGCGGAACTTGCCGAGGCGGTTCTCGACGCAGACGGGCCACTGCGTCCGCGCGGCGGGGGCACCCGGGATATTGGACGCCCTGTCGACGGACAGATCCTGTCCCTGGATGCCGTGGCCGGGATCGTGCGCCATGATCCGGGCGCACTGACGCTGGTCGCCCGTGCCGGCACCCCGCTCGCAGAGATCGAGTCGACATTGGCGAGCGCCGGGCAACGCCTTCCGTTCGAGCCCATGGATCACCGCGCGCTCCTGGGCACACAAGGCGTTCCGACCATCGGGGGGGCGGTCGCCACCAACGCCTCAGGGCCGCGCCGCATCCAGGCAGGGGCCTGCCGTGACAGCCTGATCGGCGTACGGTTCGTCGATGGCGCGGGCCGCACTGTGAAAAACGGTGGGCGGGTCATGAAAAACGTCACCGGCTATGATCTCGTGAAGCTCATGGCCGGCAGTTTCGGCACCCTCGGTGTTTTGACCGAGGTGAGTTTCAAGGTGCTTCCCGCGCCGGATGCGCGCGCCACTCTGCGCATCGAAGGTCTCTCCGAGATTCAGGCCATTGAGGCGCTGTCCGAAGCGCTTGGATCGCCCTACGACGTTACAGGGGCTGCGCATATCGCCGGGGACGGTGCCACTGACGGAACGCTGGTGCGGATCGAGGGGCTGTCCGCCTCCGTCGCATACCGTGCCGAACGGCTTGCAGCAGAGCTGGGCCGCTACGGTCCGGTCGAGCTCCTGTACGACCCTGAGAAAAGTGATGCAATCTGGCAGGGCATTCGCGATGTGGCGCGCTTTGCTGGGCGCGAGGGCGATGTCTGGCGACTCTCGGTGCGTCCCACGGATGCCGCGGAGATCGCCCAAAGGCTAGGCGATCTGCCAAGGTTCTTCGATTGGGGCGGGGGTTTGATCTGGGTACTGGCGGCACCCGGCACTGACCTGCGCGCGCGGCTCGGCAGTTTCCGAGGACACGCCACACTTGTCCGCGCAGCCGACGAGACGCGACTGCGATTGCCCGTGTTTCAGCCTGAGCCCGGGCCACTTGCAGCCCTCGCCACACGGCTCCGCGCCAGCTTTGATCCGCGCGGCATCCTCAATCCCGGTCTGATGGCTGCGCCCGAACAGGCCCCGGCATGATCGGAACGGCGACCATCGTCGCGCTGCTCTCGGCGCTGACATTCACAGGCCTGGTGTTCATCCAGGATCGACCCCGAGGCGCGTTGATTGCCCAAATCGGCTCGGTTGTGGCGGCGGGAGTTATCTTTGCCGCGCTGCTCTTCGATAACGGCCTCTACGGGATCGGGCTGTCGGCCTTGCAGGTTAGCGCCTTGGGCACGTCGCTGCTGTCCGCCACGGTGGGTGGCATGTTCTATCACCTCTATCTGGGCCGCTTCGACGATGTCTGGCGGGCCCGTCTGGTCTTTGCACTGGTTTATCTGGGGGTGGCGGCCGTGCTCGGCACGCTCTACCTCGCCCTGCTCTGAAAGCTCCCCCATGCAAACGAACTTCACCTCCGAGCAACTGGCCGATCCGCGTCTGGCGCGCTCTAACGAGATCCTGCGCTCCTGTGTGCATTGCGGCTTTTGCACCGCAACTTGCCCCACCTATCAGGTGCTGGGCGATGAACTCGACAGCCCGCGCGGGCGGATCTACCTGATCAAGGATATGCTGGAGAACGGGCGGCCGGCGGACGAAAAGACCGTCAAACATATCGATCGCTGCCTGTCCTGCCTGGCCTGCATGACGACCTGCCCGTCAGGCGTGCACTACATGCACCTGGTCGATGAGGCCCGCGCCTATATCGAACGGACATACGACCGGCCCTGGTCCGACCGGGCGCTGCGCTGGATCCTCGCACAGGTGCTGCCCTACCCGATGCGGTTTCGGCTGGCGCTGCTCGGCGCCAAACTCGCCCGACCGTTCAAGCGTCTGATGCCCGATGCACGGCTGCGCGCGATGCTCGAGATGGCGCCGAAGACCATTCCGCCGGTGTCGCGCAACGATGATCCGCAGAGCTTTCCTGCCACTGGTACGCGCCGCAAGCGCGTGGCCCTGATGACCGGCTGCGCGCAGAAGGCGCTCAACACCGACATCAACGACGCCACGATCCGGCTGCTGACGCGGCTTGGCGTCGAGGTGGTGGTCGCCGAGGGGGCAGGCTGCTGCGGTGCGCTCACCCATCACATGGGCAAGGAGGCTCAGTCCCACGCCGCCGCGGCGTCCAATATCCGCGCCTGGTGCGCAGAAATCGACGGAGAAGGCCTCGACGCGATCGTGGTCAACACCTCGGGCTGCGGCACGACGGTGAAGGATTACGGCCATATGATGCGCATGACGGACAAGGCCGAGGACGCCGCGCGCGTGGCCGAACGTGCGATGGATATCACGGAGTTTCTGGAGACGCTCGGCCCACTGCCGGTCACTGTTGCGCCAGAACGGCTCAAGGTGGCCTATCATGCGGCTTGTTCTCTCCAGCATGGTCAGCAGATCAAGACAGCTCCCAAAACCCTTCTAAAGGAGGCCGGGTTCCAGGTGGTGGAGCCGCGCGACAGCCATTTGTGCTGCGGCTCGGCAGGCACCTACAACCTCATGCAACCGGCGATCAGCAAGGAGCTGAAGACCCGTAAGGTCGAGACGCTCGAGGCGACTACGCCTGATCTGATCGCGGCAGGAAACATCGGCTGCATGATGCAGATCGGCGGAGGCACAAGCATTCCGGTGGTGCATACGGTCGAGCTTTTGGACTGGGCGACGGGTGGGCCGCGACCCACGGCGTTGAGTGACTGAACGGACGCGCGCGGTCGACCTTTTCTTGAAACTGGCGCAA
Organism: Pseudomonadota bacterium; assembly: GCA_039184415.1. GTDB lineage: Bacteria > Pseudomonadota > Alphaproteobacteria > Rhodobacterales > Rhodobacteraceae > JANSYP01. The sequence goes on along the minus strand of JBCDBB010000008.1, from coordinate 27,329 downwards.
CGGAAGCACCGCATTTTCCTCAGTTGCGGGCTGAACTCTTAACCCGCGCGTGTCATGGTTCGGCGCATGTGGAGAATCCTTGCCGCCATCCTGTCGTTGATTGTTCTTGCGCTGCCCGCGACGGGCAATGAGAGCCGTAGGATCATGCTGACGGAGCAGTCCCAGAAAGACTGGGACGCCGTCGGCCGTCTCAACATCAGAGGGCAGGGCTATTGCACAGCGACCCTGATTGCTCCGGATCTTGTGCTGACCGCGGCGCATTGCGTCGCCAATCGGCGCACCGGTAGCCTCGTACATCCCGACCAGGTTCACTTCCTCGCGGGCTTCCGCAAGGGAAGTTATTCGGTCCACGGACGCGTCGCCACGATTCGCCCGGCGCTGGGATATTTCGGCGGCGGTAGACCCACGGCGCGCGATGTGGCGCTGGTACGGTTGCGCGCGCCGGTTTCCACCGATCTGGTTGCTCCCATCGCTCTTGCCGATCGGACGCGTGTCGGACAGGAGGTGGCGACCTACAGCTATGGGCGCGACCGGTCCTTTATCCTATCCTCCGAACCCGCCTGCCATATCCTCGGGCGCGACGGCACGCTATTAGGCACAAGCTGCGAAGCGACCCCGGGCGTCTCCGGGGCCCCGCTGATCCTGGCCACTGCGGACGGGCCACGGGTTGCCGGTGTGATTGCTGCGATGACCGGAGCAAGACCGCCGCTGATGCGCGGCCGGGCGCTGTCGGTTTCGGTCGATGAAGCAGCGCGCGGGCGCCTCTTTGATGCGACGGTGGGTTTGGACCCGGCCGCGGAAAGTCAGCCCGCCGAGCCGGTGCTAAGCCCGTTAGGCAGACCTTGACAGAAAACAGAGCCGTTACCAGCTAAGACACACGGGGCGCCGGTACCGGGCTCCGTACACTGAAATGGGATCTGTCCATATGGAGGATCCCCTGGAATCGCTCTGAAGGAGGATACCTATGCGAAACGTGAATCTTGCTCCGCTCTACCGTGCCACTGTCGGTTTCGACCAGATCGCCGATATGATGGACCGGGTGCTGGCCTCTGATGTCAGCCAGCCGAGCTACCCCCCCTACAATATCGAGAAGACCTCCGATGACACCTACCGCATCACCATCGCGGTGGCGGGTTTCACCGACGACGAGCTGAACGTCGAACTGCGCGAAAAGGCTCTGATCGTGTCGGCCAAAAAGGCAGAATCCGAGGCCGAGCAGACCTATCTGCACCGCGGTATTGCAACCCGCGCTTTCGAGCGTCGCTTCCACCTCGCCGATCACGTGGTCGCCACTGGCGCAACACAGGCGGACGGGCTTTTGCATATCGACCTCAAGCGCGAGATCCCCGAGGCTCTGAAACCCCGCCGGATTGAAATCCAGCGCGGCGCCCCCGTTTCGGTGGATGCCGTCGAGGCAAAGCAGGTCAACTGACCCGCTGGGCATCCTGAACGGATGCGTACATGCCACTTTAGCTTTCGGCCCGCGCGGATCGTTGCGCGGGCCTTTGCATGTTCCCGTCGGGTGCTATCAGTGCCTGTTTAAAATTTCAGTTCCGAAGGACCATGCAACCGCCACCCGCCCGGCGCAGCCGCGTGCAAAGCCGTGCCGCGGTTGTCCTGCTGGCGGTGTCGAGACGTGCAGTATAGAGAACCCGACCGGAACCCGGCAGGCGGGTGCGGTGCAGCCGTTCATCCGTATCTCCCAAGAGCGCGGGAAAACGGGTGCGCATCGCTTCGGCCCTGCGTGCCGCGGCATCGCGGTCGGCGTGGGCAGCATAGACCATGCCCCAGGGGAGGGTCGGTCCATCCGGCGATACTGTCGGCGCCTTGCGCGCGCGCGCCCAGTCCACGCAGGCCGCATTGAAAGGCTTGTCGGCACTGAGGGTGAGGTCAAGGGCTTCCGGCGGATCGCTGCGCCATCGATCGGCACGGTATCCGGTAATCCAGCGCACGTAGGCCCGTGTCTCTCCGGGCAAGACGCCACCCTCCGCGAGAAATCGGGACATTCGCGCTTCGCCACCGTTATAGGCGCCGGCCGCCAGCCCGAGATTGCCGAACCGGTCGCGCAAAACCCGCAGATAGTGTGCCGAGGACCGCAAGGCCTCCGCCGGGTTGAACGGGTCGTCCAGACCCTGCTGCGCTGCGGTCGATGGAATGAACTGCGCGATTCCAAGTGCCCCGGCCGGGCTGATGGCATAGGCGTTGAAAAGGCTCTCGCGCCAAATCAGCCGGGCAAAGAAATGCGGGTCCAGCCCGGCCTCCCGCGCAGTCGCTCCGATCACCCGGCAGACATCGCCCAGATAGCTCAACGGCCCGATACAGTGCAAACCGTCGGAGGTGCAGGAGGCCGGCACACGACGTCGCGGCCGCGGCGGAGCAGGGTCGGGTACCTCGTCCACCAGAGCTGCTGTCTGTGCAGCATAGCGCGCCGCAGCGTCGCGCAGAGCCAGCGTGGGCAGGGGGGACTGAGCCGGGGCCGCCGGTCGCCGCACAGGGATGGTCGGGCCGGTCGGCGGCACCTCGAAATCTGAAATTGAGGGCAGGGCGCGGTCGACCACGGGATCGGCCGGTATGTTTTGTGCCATGGCCAGAGCCAAACCTATGGCCAGTCCTGCAAGCCGTCGGAGGCGCATCATTGTCCCTATTCCGCCCGATATGTGCGGAGCATAGGCGATCGGCGCTACACGGTCCAAGAGCGGTTCGCGCCGCGTGCGTCCGGCGCGTTTCGTCTGATTGAGGAGTATCGCCCGCCCGCGCCGCGCGTCGTGCCGCCTAGACCACGCTGCGGCCCGGCGTTAGGTGTGGGGCGGCAAACGGGCAGGGGGACCGCGAAGATGGCATTCGGCACAGGACATCACCTCCATCTCATCGACGGCTCGGCCTTCATTTTTCGCGCCTACCATGCGTTGCCGCCGCTAACGCGCAAATCGGACGGGCTGCCGGTCGGCGCACTCTCCGGCTTCTGCAACATGCTGTTTCGCTATATCGAGGACAATGCCGGGCCCGATGCGCCGACCCATGCAGCGGTCGTCTTCGACAAAGGCAGCCACACGTTCCGCAATGAGATCTATGACCAGTACAAGGCCAACCGGGATGAGATGCCCGAAGACCTGCGCCCGCAGATCCCACTGACGCGCGAGGCCACGCGCGCCTTCAACATTGCCTGCAAGGAGGTTGAGGGGTTCGAGGCCGACGACATCATCGCCACGCTCGCCTGCCAGGCTCGGGACGCCGGCGGGCGGGTAACGATCATCAGTTCCGACAAGGATCTGATGCAACTCGTCGGTGGTGGGGTCGAGATGCTGGACGCCATGAAGAACGCCCGCATCGACGTCGACGGCGTGAGGGCAAAGTTCGGCGTCGGGCCGGACAAGGTCGTCGATGTCCAGGCGTTGGCCGGCGACAGTGTCGACAATGTGCCCGGCGCGCCGGGGATCGGCATCAAGACCGCGGCGCAGCTCATCAATGATTTCGGGGATGTGGAAACACTGCTGTCCCGGGCTGAGGAAGTGAAACAGCCCAAGCGCCGCCAGACCCTGATCGATCATGCCGATCAGATCAGAATCTCAAAACAGCTCGTTCAACTCGATTGCGACATGGTGCTCGACTTTACGCTGGATGATCTGGAAGTGCGGGACCCTGACGCAGAGACGCTCTTGAGCTTTCTGACATCGATGGAGTTCCGCACCATCACGCAGCGTGTGGCAAACCGCCTGAATGCCGAAGTGCCTGTCACGGAAGTAACGCAATCGAAGCCGGATGCTGCCGCCCCCATTCCGTTTGATCCGTCGCAGTATGAAACTGTCCGCGATGCGAAGGCCCTGATGCACTGGCTGGACAGGGTGGTCGAGCGCGGTTGGGTGGCTTTCGATACCGAAACCACGAGCCTCGATGAGATGCGGGCCGATCTGGTCGGCGTGAGCCTCTCAGTCGAGGCGGGGCGCGCCTGCTACATCCCGCTCGCCCACAAGGCCGAAAGCGAGGCCAAGCAAGATGACGGGCTCTTCGGCTCCGACGCGTTGGCCGAAGGTCAGTTGGGGCTGGATGAGGCGCTGGTCCTGCTCAAGCCCGTCCTGGAGGATCCCTCGATCCTCAAGATCGGGCAGAATATCAAGTACGACGCCAAGGTTATGGCCTCATATGGTGTCGCGCTTGCGCCAATCGATGACACGATGCTGTTGTCCTATGCCCAGAATGGGGGGCTCCATGGGCACGGTATGGATCTGCTGTCGGAGCGGTATCTCGACCACACGCCGATTCCGATCAAGCCGCTCTTGGGCTCCGGCAAATCCGCGATCACCTTCGACCGTGTGCCAATCGACAAGGCGGCGCCCTATGCCGCCGAAGATGCCGACATCACATTGCGGCTCTGGCACACGCTCAAACCCGGCCTGCAACGGGCATCGGTGACCACTGTCTATGAGACACTGGAGCGTCCCATGGTGCCCGTGCTGGCGGCGATGGAGCGGACGGGGATCAAGGTGGACCGCGATACGCTCAGCCGGATGTCGAATGCGTTTTCCCAAAAAATGGCGTCGCTTGAGGCTGATATTCACGCGCTGGCGGGCGAGCCCTTCAATGTCGGCAGCCCCAAGCAACTGGGGGAAATCCTGTTCGACAAGATGGGCCTCGAAGGCGGGAAAAAAGGCAAGACCGGGGCCTGGTCCACCCCGGCCGACGTGCTGGAAGACCTCGCCACCGAACATGACCTGCCGGCCCGTGTGCTCGACTGGCGCCAGCTTTCCAAGCTCAAGTCCACCTACACGGATGCCCTCCAGGATCATATCAATCCCGAAACGGGGCGCGTGCACACGTCCTATTCGATCGCCGGGGCCAACACCGGGCGTCTGGCCTCGACCGATCCGAACCTTCAGAATATCCCAGTGCGGACCGAGGACGGCCGCCGTATCCGCGAGGCTTTCGTGGCCGAACCGGGCAAGCAGCTTGTCAGCCTCGACTACTCTCAGATCGAACTCAGGATTCTGGCCCATATCGCTGATATCGAAAGCCTGAAACAGGCCTTCCGGGACGGCCAGGACATTCACGCCATGACCGCGTCCGAGATGTTCGGCGTGCCGATCGACGGCATGGATCCAATGGTGCGCCGACAGGCAAAGGCGATCAATTTCGGTGTGATTTACGGCATCTCGGGTTTCGGGCTTGCGCGCAATCTGCGCATCCCGCGGGCCGAGGCTCAGGGTTTCATCGACCGTTACTTCGAACGCTTCCCCGGCATCAAGCAGTACATGGCCGAAACGACGGGTTTCGCGCAGGAACATGGGTTTGTGCAGACGCTCTTCGGCCGCAAGATCCACACGCCCGAGATCAACGCCCGTGGTCCCCGCGCCGGATTTGCCAAGCGCGCCGCGATCAACGCGCCGATCCAGGGCACCGCGGCAGACGTGATCCGCCGCGCAATGATCCGCATGCCTGCCGCTATTTCCGATCTGCCCGCAAAGATGCTGCTGCAGGTCCATGACGAGCTATTATTCGAAGTCGACGAGGGTGCGGTGGACGAGACCGTCGCACGCGTCCGAGAGGTGATGGAGGGCGCCTCGTTGCCCGCGGTGGCGTTATCGGTGCCGCTGACGGTGGATGCCGGACATGGGGCGAACTGGGCCGAGGCGCACTAAAGCGCTCCCAAGTCGCGGCGGGAAACCTTGCCCACCGTGGCGGATCGTGCCATCCGCGGGTTTGTGCTGAGAGAAATCCGACAAAAACACTCCGAGGAGACGGTGGTTGCGCCGCCCCGTGTCCTGCGCCGCGAAGCGCGCTGGTTCGGGCTTGCGTCCTGGGGCATCGCCTGGCTCTGCCTGCTTCCGATGATCGCCGTCGTGCTTGCCGCGCTCACGGGCGGCACGGACACCGTTGCGCAACTCGCGGGCACTGTTATGCCCCGCTATCTCTGGGCGACCGTCCAGCTTGTCTTTGTCGTTGCGATCGGCACCTGCGTGATCGGCACCGGGACTGCCTGGCTGGTGACACTCTTTGAGTTTCCGGGCCGCCGTGTGCTGGAGGTGCTGCTTGTGCTGCCGCTCGCTTTTCCAGCCTATGTGATGGCCTATGCCTACACTCACATGCTCGATCAGCCCGGGATCGTGCAATCGACCCTGCGTGATGTCACCGGGTGGGGTCCGCGCGACTACTGGTTTCCCGAGATACGCTCGGTCGGCGGCGCGGCGGTGATGCTGACCCTCGTGCTCTATCCTTACGTGTATCTGTTGGCCCGCGCGTCCTTCATTCAGCAAGGCGGCACAGCACTGCTCGTGGCACGCACGCTCGGCTATAGCCCGCTCCGCGCGCTTTTTTCCGTGGTGGCCCCTCAGGCGCGTCCGGCCATCGCCAGCGGTGTGCTGCTTGCCGTCATGGAAACGCTCGCGGACTATGGCACGGTGGCGTTTTTTGGTGTGCAGACCTTTGCCACCGGGATTTACACGAGCTGGTTTAATCTGGGCGACCGGGGAGCGGCCGCACAGCTTGCGCTCTGTCTCTTGGGGCTCGCCCTCGCGCTGGCAGTCCTGGAACGCGCAACCCGCGGCGGGCGGCGGTTCGATGCAGGCGCGCGGCGACAGATCGGGCTGCCGCGCATGACACTGACCGGTCGGAGGGGATGGGCAGTCGCCACGGTTTGCGCGTTGCCGGTTCTGCTCGGCTTCGTGATCCCGGTCCTCGCACTGGCGATCATGGCAACCGGATCGGAGCAGTCGCTGCTCAGTCCGCGCTATCTGCGGTTCGTGCAGAATTCACTGACATTGGCCTCCGCTGCCGCCGTCGTCACTGTCGCTGCCGCGATGGTATTGAGCTACTACAGCCGTACCGGGCGCTCGCCGAGAGCTCCGGTAACGCTGGCGATTTCGCGGCTCGGCTATGCTGTTCCGGGCGGCGTGATTGCGGTCGGCCTACTGGTGCCCTTCGCGGCGCTCGACAACTCGGTGGATGCCTGGATGCGCGCTCAGTTCGGGATCAGCACGGGCCTTTTCTTTACGGGCTCCATTGGGTTGCTGGTTCTGGCCTATATGGTGCGCTTCCTTGCCGCGGCCATCGGTGCCTATGACAGCGGTCAGGCCAGCATTCACAACAATATCGATGCAGCGGCTCGAAGTCTGGGCGCCTCGCTTTCCGGCACCCTCCGCCGTGTGCATCTGCCAATCCTCGCACCCTCGGCTCTGACCGCGCTTCTGATCGTCTTTGTCGACGTGATGAAGGAGCTGCCCGCGACCATGATCATGCGGCCCTTCAACTACGATACATTGGCTGTTCAGGCACACCGGCTCGCCTCGGACGAACGGCTGGAAGGTGCCGCGGTGCCGAGCCTCGTGATCGTTGCCGTCGGCCTCCTGCCGGTTCTGCTGCTGTGCCGCACCATGGCCCGACGCCACGGCCGCTAGACCTGCGCGACTGTCCATCATCTGTTTCCGGAGGATCGGGGACGCGGGCATTGCGCGCGTCCGTCAGGGAACGGTTCCCTCTGATGCATACTCGATTGCAGCAACGCTTGTTCCTGCGGCTTCCAGCGCGCCTTCGAGGAAACCCCCTTCGTTCCTCGCGGTCTCGGTCCCCGCAAAGGAGACGCGACCGCGCCAGTCACCGGACAGGGGCGGGATCGGCTGGTAGGTCGGGTGTCCGGGCACGTCCGCTTTGTCGTCGTTGGTCGCCGTTTCAGGGTCCTTTGACCAGTCCTTGATCAACACGTCGCGCGGCGCACCGGCGTCAGGACCAAAAAGCCTCGCAAGCTGAGCCAATGCTGCGTCCTTCATCGCCTCGGCGTCCCCTTTCCGGCCAGGGGCCAGAAAACCGAATAGTCCGCCCTCTACGGCGTCAGCGGGGCTGGCATCATGGATCTCGACCAGGGGGCCGTGATGGCTGATCGCATCTCCAGACAGCCCTCCGTCGCGCCAGAATGGCCGATCATAGACCGCGACCAGCTTGGCCTGGCCCGCCATCCAGGTCGGAACGCGAGCCAGGCGATCGCGGATCATAGGGTCCAGCGCCGGGGAGAAACTCAGCGATGCAGCCGCAATCCGCGGCGGTAACGCAAGGACTACCTGATCCGCATGCAGCTCGAACTCACCGCTGGGCGCTGTGCCCGTGACTTTGATCTTGTCCGGTTCCGCCGCGAGGTTGTGCACGCGATGCGCCAAGCGCAGCGTTTCTGGGGGTAGGTTGGCGGCAAGCCCGCTGGTGATCTTCCCCAGCCCACCCGCGATGCGCAGCGCGCCTCCCATCGTCGCAAACGCGAGATCGCGGCGGATCGCACCGCCCGCATCCTCAAAAACTAGATTGCCGGTCGCGTGCTGTTCGAACAGGTCCAGCCCGAAACGTTCCGCGAGACTGCGCATCCGGCGATTGTGCGGCCAGATCCACGCGGGTCCAAGATCGTAGTCTGCCGAACGCGTGCTTTGCGTCAGGACACGGCCGCCGACTCTCTGGCGCGCTTCCAGCAGGGTAAAGCCGTGGCCGGCCCGGTGCAGTGCGTCAGCGACGGCAAGCGCGCTCAATCCGCCCCCGACGATCAGAACATCATATGTCACGGCGTGTCAGTCGGTCTTGGCGGCCTCTGCCGCAAGATGCCCGGTCTTGACCCAGATCCGAGCGCCGTCCGGTCCCGCCGTCACGCGAAGCGCCGATCCCACCGGGAGACGCAGCCAGTCCCAGCGATCGAGTGTTTCGCCATTTTCGGTCAGGGCACCTTCGATCACCAGAAGCTCGAGCCCACCTTGGGCGTCAATGGTCGCGTCGGCGCCCGGAGCAATCTGCACCATGCGCACCTCTTCGCGGCTGTCGCGATGCAGGGGCAGGGTCGAAACGCCGTCAACAGGATCGCTCCACGCCACTTTTTGGGTGTCCACGTGAACTTGGGTCCGGTCGTCGGGATCGAACTGGTGCAGTTTCACCAGGATCGTCGCGCCTTCCCGGGCCGCGGGTCTGTGACTCGTTGTCGGGGGGTTGCGAACGTAGGCCCCGATCGGAAAATCCCCATCCTCGTCCTGAAACGTGCCGTCAAGAACGAGGTATTCCTCACCGCCATCATGGGTGTGGGCCGAAAAAGCACTGCCCGGCGCGAACCGCACGATGGTGGTGGCGCGTGCGACTTCTTCGCCGATCCGGTCCAGCATCTTGCGCTCCACGCCCGGCATTGGCGAGGGAACCCAGTCGTTCTCATCGAACTTCACGACGGCGCGCGAGGTGAAATCGGCGTTGATCTTCATGGTGTCGGTCTCCGTCAGAGCTGCGCAACAAGCTCATGCTCTATCTACTGATAGATAGATTAGCATTATAATTGCGAAGATCCAACCAAGGAACACAGGGTCGCGCCACGCCTCTCCCGTCTACCGGTGCCTTTGCGGTGGTGGTCTACTCGGCGGCTGTTTCGAGACGCTCCGTCAGGGCCGCCAGTGTCAGACGGTCCGAGTTGGTCCAATCGGCGCGGCGTGACTTGTAAAGCGTCGCCTCGCTCCGGTGCACGAGACCGTCGGACAGGATCTTGAGATGGTTCGCCCGCAGCGTTTCACCGGTGGAAGTTATGTCCGCGATGGCCTCAGCGGTGAGGTTCTTCACCGTGCCCTCGGTCGCGCCTTGGCTGTCCACGAGCTGATAATCCGCGACACCTTCGCGCTTGAGGAAGTCGCGGATGAGGCGGTGATACTTCGTGGCGATGCGCAGCCGAAATCCATGGGCGGCGCGAAAGCCTGCCGCTGCAGCATCAAGGTCCGACAGCGTGTCCACATCGACCCAGCAGCTTGGGACCGCAAGCACCAGATCGGCATGGCCAAACCCCATAGTCTGAAGCTCCGACACCGCATCCTCCCAAGCGGGGACTTTTTCACGCACCAGATCGGATCCGGTGACGCCCAGATGGATTCGCCCGCTGGCGAGTTCGCGCGGGATCTCGCCTGCCGAAAGCAGGACAAGATCCACATCTTCGACGCCCGAGACAGCGCCGGCATACTCCCGCTCGGATCCGGTCCGCCTCAGGTTGACGCCTCTGGTCGCGAACCAGTCGAATGTCTTGTCCATCAGCCGACCCTTGGAGGGCACGCCCAGCTTCACGGCCATGCGATGCCCTCCGCCTCTGCGAGCTCGCGGCCGACATGCACACGGATTGCCGCGCCCACCGCCCGGCAAGCTGCGCCGCCGCCCAGGACGCGGGTCAGAGCATCGTAGCGCCCGCCGGTAACGACGCTGGGCAGATCGGGCCGCGAGGGCGCGGACAGTCCGAAAACGAAGCCGTCATAGTATTCCAGTGTCGTGCGGCCGTAGCTGGCTTCGAATTCAAGGGTCGTGGGGTCGATCCCGCGTGCAAAAAGCGCATCGAGCCGGGCGGAAAACTTTGAGACAGCAGGCAGGATTGCGGGCAGATCCACGGCGAGGTCGCGCAGCTGCTCACCCGCAGCGGGGGCGCTGTCACGTAGCGACAGGAGCTGTTCGAGAAGGGTGACTTCCCGGTCCGGTATCGGCGGCTCGGCCGCATCGGCCTCCAGGCGGGTGAGCCGCATGGCGATCTCCTCGCGGCTCCGCAATCCAATTTGGGTCCCCGCGTCAGCGAATGGATCGCCCCCGGACGCGATGGTGTCCAGCAGCTGGGTCCGGGAGGCGGGCGGGGGTTTTCGACCCGCAAACCTGTCCAGGAGCAGCCGAAACCGCCGCGGCCGCCACAAATGACGCGTCAGCGCGGCCTTGCGCACGTCCGAGGCCGTCAGCCCGCCAATCGCAGCCGTCAAGAGACCGATATCCCCGATCGCGGCGCGCAGTCCGAGCGGCGCTGTGACCTCGGCCATCGCGACAAAGACATCGGCTTCCGCGTCCGCCGGATCGTTGTGGTCAAGGATTTCGAAGCCAGCCTGCTGGTATTCGCTCGGACGTGCAGGATCGGCTTCCTGCTGGCGGAAAACTGGTCCGGCATAGGCATATCGCGCAGAGCCCTGGGCGGCGGCCAGATGGTGCTGGGCGACGCCGACAGTGAAGTCGGGCCGCAACATCAGCTCGCCACGCAGCGGATCGGTGCAGGTGTAGGCCCGCGCACGAATATCCTCGCCATAAAGCTCGATCAGCGTATCGGCGGGCATCAGGATGTCTGTCTCAACCGGCGTGGCGCCCGCCGCGACGAAACGGTCCCGCAGGGCGCGTGCGGCTTTGGCCTCGGCAAGGGTGCTGGTCACGCTCCGCCGCCTGCCAGAATGGCCTGCACGCTCGCCACGAGCTGATCTCGGGGAACCTCGCGCTGCGCTGGCTGCGCTTTCCACTCCTCAAGGCTGGCTTCAGAGGCGATCTTGGCTCCTAGTGCCAAGTCCTTGAGCTGAATGACCCCACGATCGGCTTCTTCGCTGCCCTGGATAACGGCCACGGGTGCCCCGCGCGCGTCCGCATACTTGAGCTGGTTGCCGAAATTCTTGGGATTGCCGAGATAGACCTCTGCCCGAAGGCCCGCCGCCCGGAGCTCTGAAACCATCGCGAGATAGTCTCCCATGCGGTCACGATCCATGACTGTAACGACGATCGGCCCGACGGAGCATTCCTCAACTCGACCTTTGGCCTGGAGAGCCGCAAGCAGCCTGTCCACGCCGATCGATACGCCGGTCGCCGGGACGGCATGACCCGTGAAGCGCTTGACCAGATCGTCATACCGTCCGCCGCCGGCGACCGATCCGAATTGCCGCGGACGGCCCTTTTCATCGGTGATTTCAAAGGTCAGTTCAGCTTCGTAGACCGGACCGGTATAGTAGCCCAGGCCACGGACGACTGTCGGATCGATCTCGATACGGTCGGAGTCGTAGCCTTGCTGGCCCAGCAGGTCCTCGATGGTCTCCAACTCGTCCACACCGACGCCGCCAGTCGCGGAGTCGCCGACCAACTCGCGAAGCCTTGCTACGGTCTCGGCGCCTCTGGTGCGTTTGGCTCCGATAAAGCCCATCAACACCTCGATCTGCTCGCCGGAGAGCCCCGCGCCTTCGGTAAAATCGCCTGATGCGTCCTTGCGGCCCTCACCCAAGAGTGCCCGCACGCCCTCCGGCCCCAGCCTGTCCAACTTGTCGATGGCGCGCAGCACGATCCCACGTTCTGCGGTTTTGACGCCGGGGTCGGCAGGGTCGAGCAGTCCCGCGACCTCCAGCACGCCGTTTAACACCTTGCGGTTGTTCACGCGTACCACATAGTCCCCGCGCGGGATCCCGAGCTCCTCCAACACATCCGAGAGCATCGCGCAAATCTCGGCATCCGCGGCGACGCTCGCGGACCCCACCGTGTCGGCATCGCACTGATAGAACTGCCGGAACCGTCCGGGCCCCGGCTTCTCATTCCGCCAGACCGGCCCCATCGCATAGCGCCGATAGGGCGTCGGCAGGTCGTTGCGGTGCTGGGCGTAGACCCGCGCCAGCGGGGCCGTCAGGTCATAACGCAGCGCGATCCAGCCGCTATCCTCTTCCTGCCAGGCAAACACGCCCTCATTCGGCCGATCGACATCGGGGAGGAACTTGCCGAGCGCTTCGACTGTCTCCACCGCCCCGCTTTCCAGTGCGTCGAACCCGTAGCGGTGATAGACTGAGGCGATGCGGTCGAGCATGGCCTTGCGCTCGATCACCTCCGCGCCGAAATAGTCGCGAAAGCCCTTGGGCGTCTCGGCCTTGGGCCGGGGCTGTTTCTTGACCTTCGCCATATCGTCCCTCGCGGTTCGGGGCGGGGTCTAGCGGAAGGCCCCATGGGGGGCAAGGCGCCGCCGCGCGCGAAGGGGGACGCATGTCCGATCACCGACTGGAAGAGAAAATCGCGCACCTGGAACGGGCGTTGGACGAGTTGTCCATGACAGTTGAACGGCAGGACCGCGAAATCGCACTCATGACAAAGCGGGTTCAAATGCTCATGGAGCGCGAGGCGCAGCGCGAGGAGGAGGCCGGATCGGGCGTAGTGCTGGGCGACGCGCCGCCACCGCACTACTGAACGCGGCTCACTCGTCCTTCGAAGTGGCGCTCAATGACGTCAAGAGCGCGCGGGCCGAATTCGAGCGAGGCTGCCAGAGACCCCTGTCGATCGCTTCCACGAGGCGCTCCGCGATTTCCCGCAGAGCGTCCGGATTGGCCTCGGAGATGAATTGCCTGGTGTCTGTATCTTCCAGGTAGGCCGCATGAACCGCGTCGAAATGGTGCCCGCGCACTGCGCCAGTGGTCGCGGCGAAAGCAAAAAGATAATCGACGGTCGCGGCGATCTCGAAGGCGCCCTTGTAGCCATGGCGCTTTACACCGGCGATCCATTTGGGGTTCACCGCGCGCGACCGCACCACGCGCGCGATCTCTTCGTCGAGCGTCCGGATCACCGGACGCTCGGGCCGCGAATGGTCATTGTGATAGATCGGTCGCGCCGTGCCTTGCAGCGCCTCAACAGCCGCCGCGGCCCCGCCTTCAAACTGGTAGTAGTCGTCACTGTCGAGGATGTCGTGTTCGCGATTGTCCTGATTTTGGACGATGGCCTCGGTCTGCGCAAGCCGCGTCTCCAGTGCGCCGCGAGCGGCCACGCCCTCGGATGCCGCGCCATAGGCATAGCCGCCCCATTCCAGATAGGCCTCGGCCAGCTCGCTTCGCTCCGCCCAGAGACGTTCGTCGATCATGGCCTGCAGCCCCGCGCCATAGGCGCCGGGCTTCGACCCGAAGACGCGAAACTGACCCTCAGGACCCTCAGCGCGCGCCCGAACGGCGGCTGGGTTCAAATCATCGGGTTCGTCTAGAACCATCACGGCCCGTGCAGCACTGTCCACCAGCGCGATCTGCTGCGGAAAGGCGTCGCGAAAAAACCCCGATACGCGGAGCGTGACATCCACGCGCGGGCGGCCGAGTGCGGTGTAGGGGATGATCTCAAAACCTGTCACCCGCCGGTTCGCAGAATCCCACTGTGGTCGTACGCCCATGAGCGCCAGGCATTGAGCGATATCGTCTCCGCCAGTACGCATGTTCGCTGTTCCCCAGGCTGTGAGCAGCATCGCACGGGGCCAATCGCCATGGTCCTGCAGATGGCGCTCAATCAGCAGGTTGGCCGATTTCCAACCGAGCGCCCAAGCGGTACGCGTCGGTGCTGCACGGCTATCCACACTGAAAAAGTTGCGACCGGTGGGCAGCGTGTCGGGGCGTCCGCGCGTCGGCGCGCCGGACGGCCCCGGGGCGACGAAGCGTCCTGAAAGGGCCCTGAGAAGCCCCGCCCCCTCCGCCGGACCGCAGGCGGCTATGGCCGGGCGCAGGTCAGTCTTCGCGGCAGCCAGCACTGCTTTACTCGCGGGGCCCGGCGCAGTCCGGCCGTCCAGACAGGCCAGTGCCAGCAGTTCCAATCGCTCGACCGTATCGCCATAGCTGCGCCATCGATCCCCGCTTTGCTCAGCAAGCGGTCCGGGCCGCGGTCCGTCCCAAGCCGTGGCCATCTCGCAATCCAAGGGATCGAACCCAAGCTTCAGGTCGTCGGCCAGAGCGCGCGTTAGCGAGGCCTCTCCAAGCGCCTTCCCCCGTGGTAACCGTAGAAGCGCCAGCGCCAGATCCCGTTCCAGCCGTCCCTCGGGTGCTGCGCCGAAAACATGCAAACCATCCCGAATCTGCGCTTCCTTCAACTCGCAGAGCCAGGCATCGAGGCGCGCGAGATCCGCGTCCTCGTCCGTCCCGGTCATGCCCGCGTCTTCGCCCAGACCGGTCGCAGCGCAGAGAGTGACGATCTCGCGGCGAAGATGCGCGATCCGGCGTGGATCCACACCCGCTGCTTCATAATACTCGTCCACGAGCGCCTCGAGATCGCGCAGCGGACCATAGCTCTCAGCCCGAGTGAGCGGCGGCGTCAAATGGTCGATGATCACCGCTGAAGCGCGCCGCTTGGCCTGAGTCCCCTCGCCGGGATCGTTGACGATGAACGGGTAGATGTGGGGCAGTGGCCCGAGCACCGCCTCGGGCAGGCAGGCGTCCGACAAGGCGACGGCCTTGCCCGGAAGCCACTCCAGATTTCCATGCTTGCCCATGTGGACGATGGCTTGCGCCTTCTGCGAGTCACGCAACCAGAAATAGAAGGCCAGGTAGTTGTGCGGCGGGACCAGATCCGGGCTGTGATAGGTCTCGTCCGGGTCGATATTGTAACCGCGGGCGGGTTGCAGGCCGACGGTTACATTGCCGTAGCGCAGGATCGACAGCGCAAAACCGTCTGATCCGGCAAAAGGGTCATCTTCCGGCGCACCCCAGCGGTCTTCGATCCGCGTACGCACCGCCAACGGCAGCCGCTTGTAGGCGGTGCGGTAGGCCTCCAGGGAAAGACGTTCGCCTCCGGATCGCTTGGCCCGGTCCGGCAGCCAGTTGGTTGGTCCTGCGCGCACCGCGTCCATCAAGGCATCGCCGCTCCGCGGTGCGTTCTGCACACCGTACCCATCCCGAGCCAGCAGTTGCAGCACAGTGGCCGTCGAGGCCGGTGTATCCAGACCGACCCCGTTTGCCAGCCGTCCGTCCCGATTGGGATAATTTGCGAGCACCAGCGCCACCTGCCGTTCCGCCGCTGGCGTCCGGCGCAGCCGCGCCCAAGCGGCCGCCAGCGCGCAGACAAAGGCGATCCGGTCCCCCCTGGCATGATAGCTGGCGATGGTGCATTGCGTGGCCTCGTCGTAGTAGGCCTCTCCCTTGAAACTGACTGCACGGGTCATCACCCGGCCATCGACCTCAGGCAATGCGACGTTCATCGCGATATCGCGCGCGCTCAGCCCCCCCGCACCGCTTTCCCATGCCTCTTCCGAAATGCCGGCCAGAACGACCTGGAAAACGGGCGCGCTTCGCGCGGCCGGCCCGGCAAGGGGGTTCGATGCCCCCTTGCCGGGCTTCCCCGCACCCGGGGTGCCCACGGCAAAGGCGGTGCAGTTCAGGATCACGTCCGGAGCGGCCTCGTCAAACAGCTGTTCGAGCACAGCGGTCGAGACCGGGTCCTTGAGGGATGCCACGAATGTCGGCAGCGGATTCAGCCCTGCACGCAAGAGACCGGCAACGAGTCTGTTGATCGGATGCAGGCCCGCCCCCTGAACCAGCGCGCGGTAGAAAACCAACGGAACGATTGGCGCCCCGTCCGTCCATTCCGCCCGTACGGCGTCGAGATCCGTGATCCCTGACCCTGGCCAGTACAGCCCCGCGCGCAACAGCGGCCGCGCAGAGGGCGGACGGGAATGCTCAGGATCGACCAGATGGGCGGCAAGGGACAGGAAATGCGCCGCGTTTTCCGGCCCGCCTTCGACCAGATAGGCCCACAGCGCCTCCCAGTCCTCGCGACCGATGGTGGACAGTTCCCACAGCTCCTCGTCGGGCTTGTCGTCGCCGGGCAGAGCGGCGAAGAGGACCCCGGCTTCCCCCAAACGGGCCGCATACTGTTCCACCCCATAGCGCCAGTATCCGGTTCCGCCGAGAACCCTCGCGATCACGAGTTTCGCCCCGCTGGCACAGTTGGTAATATGCTCGTCGACCGACATCGGGTGGCGCAGATGCAGCAGGCTCGCGAGGCGCAAACCCGGCGGGTCCGTCATCGCGCTTCGGGCTTCCGAGAGCGCGGCGAGCTCGCTGTCGGCGGCCGACAGTACCACGACGTCTGCGGGCGTCTGCCCCAGATCCAGGGCGGCGCCGTCCTCGATGGTTCCCGGCGTCGCGGCCAGCAGATGCATCAGAAAAGCTGTTTTTCCAGAAACAGCGAACTGTCGAGTTGCGGATACGCGCCAAAGGCTCCGCGATCAGCATATCCCATCGACCGGTAAAGGCCGATCGCAGCCGTCAACGGGTGACCCGTTTCCAGACGCATCAGTCGCAGCCCGATCTCTCCGGCCAAGAGTTCAGCCTCGGCGATCAGCCCGCGCGCGATCCCCATGCCGCGGCACGTTTCACGGACGAAGAGCCGCTTGATCTCGCCATACTCCAACTGATCGACCAGGGCCACGCACCCCACGGCGTCGGTACCATGCCGCGCCAGCAGCAAATGACAATTGGGCGCCGCCAGTTCCTCGATCGACAAGGTAAAGATCTCTTCCGCTGGAAAATGACGGAGCAGATCGTCCTGGCTTTCCGCGATGAGTGCGGCCAGCGAGGGATTGTCGGCGCGCGCCACACCGATGGTAACGGCCTTGGGCATCCGGTTTGCGAATGTCATGCCGCCAGCGCCCGTGTGATCTCGTCCCGATCAAGCCCGCGTTGCCCGATGACCACCAGTCGCGTTGCGCGCCCTTCGTTCTGAGCGAAGGGCCGGTCAAAATAGCTGTCTATTCGCGGGCCAACCGCCTGCAGGGTCAGGCGCATCGGCTTGCCCGTCACGGCGGCGAAACCCTTCAACCGCAGGATATCATGCGCGCGAATGACTTCGGTCAGCCGTTCTTCGAAGGATGCAACATCTTCGACTTCGGCTCGGTTCACGACGAAGCTTTCGAAAGCGTCATGCCCGTGTTCATCGTGGTCGTGGTCGTGGTCGTGGTCGTGGTCGTGGTCGTGGTCGTGGTCGTGGTCGTGATGGTGGTGGCTCTCCTGTCGCGCCGCCACATCCGCCTCGGCGCCGGCATTCTGGCCCAGCAGCACCGCGATTGGCAGCGCGCCGTGGCTGGCCTGCACGACATGAACGCCGTCCCGACTGCGCGCGGTCAGATCCTCGGTCAGGTCCCGGGCTTCGGACTCATCCAGAAGATCGGTTTTGTTGACGATGATCATGTCGGCACAGGTGAGCTGATCGGCGAAGAGCTCCGCCAGTGGTGTTTCATGATCCAGCGCATCGTCGGCGGCGCGCTGCCGGTCCACTGCGCCCGGGTCATGGGCAAATCGCCCCTCGCGCACGGCCTTGCCGTCCACGACCGTGATCACCCCGTCCACTGTAACGCGCGTTCGAATGTCGGGCCAGTTGAAGGCGCGGACCAGCGGCTGCGGCAGCGCGAGACCCGAGGTTTCGATCACGATATGCTCGGGCGGCGCGGTGCGGTCGAGAAGCTTCTCCAGGGTCGGCACGAAATCGTCGGCCACGGTGCAGCAGATGCAGCCATTCGACAGCTCGACGACATCTTCATCCTTACAGGCCTCGTCTCCGCAGCCTTTCAGGATCTCGCCATCGACGCCGAGATCGCCGAACTCATTAATGATCAATGCAATACGTTTCCCGTTCGCTTGGGAGAGCAGGTTACGGATCAACGTCGTCTTGCCGGAACCGAGAAAGCCGGTCACCACGGTGGCAGGGATCTTCGGGGCCATCGACGTCTCCTGGGCTGCGATAATGCGCGGAGCCTATGCCGTTTGACGGGCCACCCACAAGGGGCTCAGCTGCCGCTAATGTCGCAGCTCAAGCCTCGTGTCAAACCTGTCCTCGCACTATATCCTGTCTGTTCTTGCGTGACGTACACGAGATGTGGCAGGCTTCCTCAAGGCCATGGGCCAGACCGATTCCATTGGGAGACCACGTCTCGTGCATCTCACACGCCTGCGCCTGAACGGCTTCAAAAGCTTCGTCGATCCCACCGAACTGGTGATCGCCGAAGGGCTGACCGGTGTCGTCGGGCCGAACGGCTGCGGCAAGTCCAACCTGCTCGAAGCGCTTCGTTGGGTGATGGGCGAAAACCGCGCCTCCGCAATGCGTGGCGGCGGCATGGAAGACGTCATTTTTGCCGGTGCCGCGACGCGACCGGCGCGCAATTTCGCGGAAGTCGCACTCAATATCGACAATTCCGAGCGGCGGGCGCCTGCCGCATTCAACGATAGCGACTTGCTGGACATCACGCGGCGGATAACAAGGGATGCCGGGTCGGCCTACAAGGTCAACAGCCGCGACGTGCGGGCGCGCGACGTGCAGCTTCTGTTTGCGGACGCCTCCACCGGGGCCCATTCCCCGTCGCTGGTGCGCCAGGGGCAAATTTCAGAACTGATCAACGCCAAGCCCAAGGCGCGCCGTCGGATCCTCGAGGAAGCGGCGGGTATCTCCGGGCTCTATCAGCGCCGTCATGAGGCCGAGCTGAAACTGCGGTCGAGTGAAACAAACCTCGCCCGGCTTGATGACGTGCTTGAACAGTTGCGCAGCCAACTGTCCCAACTCAGCCGCCAGGCGAAACAGGCCGCACGCTACCGTGCGATCGGGACAGATTTGCGTACCGCCGAAGCGCTTCTTCTTGTTCTACGCTGGCAAGAGGCCGCAGCCGCGACCGCGGCGGCAGAAGTCGCTCTGGGCGAACAGGTGCGTGGGTTGGGTCAGGCCGAAAGCGCTGCGGCGGCTGCGCGGGCCGCGACCGAGGAGGCGGAAAGCGCAACGCCACCGTCCCGTGACGAGGCAACGATCGCCGCTGCGGTCCTGCAGCGCGCGCTCGTGGAACGCGACGGCCTGCGCGCCAAGGCCGAAGCCGCCGACGCCCAGATTGCTGACCTCAAGGGCCGGTTGACCCAGATCGATGCCGATGCCACGCGTGAGGCGGCGCTAGACGGTGATGCCCGCGACACGCTGGAGCGATTGGCAGCCGAGGCCGGATCCATCCGCGCCGCCCAGGCCGATGAGGACAGTCACCAGATCGAGGCCGACGCAGCGGCAGAGTCGGCCGACGCGGCGCTGGCCGAAGGAGAACAGGCCCTGTCCGAAGCGGCGCAGGCCCTTGCGCGCGACACCGCGCTGCACGAAACCGTGGGCAGGGCGGTTGACGAGGCCGAGGGTGCGCGGGCCAAGGCGCGCGATGCGCTCGCGTCGGCGGAAACAGCACTCACGGCGGAGACCGAGAAAGCTGCGGCCGCCGAAAGAGCGCAAACGGATGCGGCGGCAGCGCTTGAGGTCGCCGGGGCTGATCTGAAGCGTGCCGAACAGGCTATGGAGCAGGGCGAATCTGCCCGTGCTGCAGCACAGGAAGCCCACGGACAGTTGAAATCCGACCGCGCCGCGGCAGAAAGCACGCTGCGTGCCTTGTCGGAAGAGATTGCTACCCTGGCGCGGCTTGTCGAACAGGACCGCGGTGTGGAGGGTCAGATCCTTGATGCGGTGACCGTGGCCCCAGGTTTTGAGGCGGCCCTCGGCGCAGTGCTGGGCGAGGATCTGACGGAACCGCTCCGCGAGGGCCCCGACGGATCGGGTTGGCACGCCTTGGCGCCCTATGATGCAGCACCATCGCTGCCTGGCGGAGCCAAGCCACTGGCCGACCATGTCAAAGGGCCTAGCGCCCTCGCGCGGCGTTTGTCTCAGGTGGGGATTGTCGATCCCGACGCCGGTGCGTCGCTCCATGGCGCGCTCACACCTGGGCAGCGGTTGGTCAGCACCGCCGGAGATGTCTGGAGATGGGACGGGTTGGTGCGCGCGGCGGGCGATGCGCCTTCGGCAGCGGCGCTGCGCCTGAAACAGATCAACCGACTGGGGGAGTTGCGCCGCGAGGAAGACACAGCGCGCGCAACCGTTGAGGCGATCGCTGCATGTGAGTCGAAAGCCGCCGAAGCCTTCAAGACCACCAGCGACGAAGAAGCCGCAGCCCGACTGACCCGTCGCGCCGCCGATGCCGCGCTTGCCGAGGCCGGACGCCGCCACAGCCGCGCGGGTCTTGAGCGTGATCAGGCCGAAGGTCGTGTGGCGCGCTTGGACGCGGCGCGTGAAACACATGCGGCCGACCTTGCCGCCGCGACGGAACGGCTCGACTCTGCTGCGGCAGCCAGGTCGGACCTGCCTGATTTGAGCGGGTTGCGCGAACATGTTGAGCTACAGCGGACTGGCGTCGAAGCGGCCCGGATCGCGGTGATGTCGCGCCGTGCCGCGCGTGACGAACTGCGCCGCGCCGCCGAAGGGCGTCGCCGTCGCCTGGATCGGATTGCCCAGGACGAAACCCAGTGGCGGGGACGGCTGGAAAGCGCGGCGGCGCGGGCGGCCGATCTAGCCGGACGGCGCGCGCGCTGTGCCGAAGAGCTCGCCAAGGCGGAACCGCTGCCGGCGGAGATCTCCGCACAGGCCGAGACGCTCGCCACCGAGATCACCCGAGCCGAGGCGCGCAAGGCGGCCGCCGATGATGCGGTTGCCGCTTCTGAAGCTACCCTGCGCGATGCTCGAAACGCAGAGCGCGACGCGGACCGCGCCTGCGCTGATCTGCGCGAAGCCCGCGCGGCTGCCCAGGCACGGCTGGAAGCCGCCGGAGAAGCACTGGTCGCAGCGGCCGACCGGTTGACCGAAGCGCTCGATCTCAGCCCCGAAGATGCGCGCGCCCAACAGGACGCGGATGCGTTGACGGCAAGCGATCCGACAGAGGTCGAGGCGCGGGTGCACCGCTTGCGGCGCCAAAGGGATGCGCTCGGCGCGGTCAATTTGCGGGCCGAAGAGGACGCACAGGAGGTCGAGGTCGAAATTGAACGGCTGGATACCGACAAGACCGATCTGGAAGCGGCCATCGCCAAGCTGCGGGGCGGCATTTCCAGCCTCAACCGGGAGGGGCGCGAGCGGCTGCTGACGGCCTTCGAGCAGGTCAACGACAATTTCGGCACGCTTTTCACGCATCTGTTTGGCGGTGGCGAGGCACGACTGGAACTCATCGAGAGCGACGATCCGCTCGAAGCGGGGCTTGAGATCCTCTGCCAGCCGCCGGGCAAGAAGCTCTCCACCCTATCGCTGCTGTCGGGCGGTGAACAAACACTGACCGCGCTGGCGCTGATCTTTGGCGTGTTCCTCGCCAACCCGGCGCCGATCTGCGTGCTCGATGAGGTCGACGCACCGCTCGACGATGCCAATGTGACGCGTTTCTGCGAACTGCTCGACGACATGACCCGCAGGACGCAGACCCGATTTCTGATCATCACCCACCACGCCGTGACCATGTCACGGATGGACCGTCTTTTCGGTGTGACCATGGGCGAACAAGGCATCAGCCAGCTTGTGTCGGTCGATCTGAAGGGCGCGGAAAGCCTCGTCGCCTGATCGCAATTCGGCAGGTATTTTACTGAATTCGCAGATATAATCCGCTCTGCGCTGCGCCCCGCTTCGGCTATATCCCTCGCGGGGGCAGTTAGAGGTGTTATGCGCTTTTTGACTGCAGCCCTGCTGGTCGCAGGGCTTTGTGCTTCCAGCGCGGGTGCGTTGGATGTGCAGAAAAAGGGGGGATCGCCAACGGAGTGGGGTCTCACCAAGGTCGGTCTGACGCAGGAATTGTCGGGCTATACCGTGACGTTCAGCGACGGCTCGTCCGCGCGCTACGGCCGGGACGGCAGTTTCGCCTTCGTGCATCGTCCAGGCACCGACCCGTTCACGGGAACCTACCGGTTCGGCGATGGCGGCGAGGTGTGCGTGAGTTACCATGCCGGCCTCAAGCGCTGCGACACCTATGTGAGGGATGCCGACGGGATGGCTTTGGTGCATGCAAGCGGCCACCGCTTCCCGGTCGAAAGGCTCGTTCGGCACTGACGCGGGAACTGGCCGGAGTGCGCCGGTTGGACAAACAATGCCCTTGCCGGTTCCGACGAAGGAGCCGGCTTTGGTGTGTCTCTTAGCCGATCAGCGCCACAGCGCCGATCGCTGCGGTCGCCAAGATCAACGCCACCCAAACACGCCAGAGCACTAGGACCGTGGCGTGGATATCACGCGGCCCGGCATCCAGGCGGCCATTTGCGTTCACGAACGGATCCTCGGTGAGAACGCCGTGATACCGACGCGGGCCGGACAGCGCCAGGCCGAGGGCGCGTGCCATGGCAGCTTCGGGCCAGCCGGCATTGGGTGAGCGGTGCCGCCGCGCGTCCGCCGCAATGGCGCGCCACTGTCCGAGCCCGCCATAGAGCCCAGCAATCAGCAGAGCCGTCAGGCGCGCCGGGATAAGGTTCAGGAGATCGTCGGCTCGGGCACTGGCCCAGCCGAAGCCGAGATATCGATCCGTCTTGTATCCGATCATGCTGTCGGCTGTGTTGATCATCTTGTAGACGAGCATCCCAGGCAGACCTGCGATCAGAAAACAGAAAGCCGGTGCGACGACCGCGTCGCTGAGATTTTCGGCGGCACTTTCGATGGCCGCGCGGCTCACTTGCGCACTGTCCATCTCGGCCGTCTCGCGCCCCACGATCCGGGCCACCGCCGCGCGCCCTTCACTGACGGAGCGGCCGAGCGCGATGGCGACTGCGCTGACATGGTCAACGAGGCTGCGTTGCGCGAGCAGGATGGCTGCAAGCAGGATCTCCCAGAGCCGGCCGCCCGGCAGGGCAGTGACACTCCACCCCACGCCGATTCCAACTGCAACGAAGAGCGCAAGCGCCGTCACACCCCGCCCGCGGTCTGGTCCGCCGCGGTTAAGCGCGCGGTCGGCCCATCCAACCAGTCGTCCCATGAGCACAGCGGGATGGGGCAGGCGACGCCACAGCCAGCCGGGCTCGCCAAGCCAACCGTCGAGGCCGAGCGCGATGACAAGGGCCGTTGCACTGCTCATGGCGGTGCCGCGAGAGCTGCTGATAGACGTTCCCACGCGTGCTCGGAGCCCGGCAGGCCAAGACGCAGCAAGTGAGGATCATAAGGAAAGACACGACTCCAAATGCGGTGGCGCGCAAGCCGATCCCGCCAAGCGACCGCACTCTCGGCGCGATAAAGCCGAAAGAGTGTCGTGCCGCCGACCGACGGGATACCGGTATGCTCCATGAGCCTGTCCAGGCGTGCGGCATCGGCCTTTAGACGGTGTCGCGTCGCGCCGGCCCAACCATGGTCCCTCAGGGCCTCCTCGCCGATCGCCAGAGCCGGACCCGACACCGGCCATGGGCCCAGTATTTCCGCCAAACGTCCAATCAGAGTGGGATCACCGATGGCAAAGCCCAGACGCAGCCCGGCCAGCCCCCAAAACTTGCCGAAGCTCTTGAGAACCAGGGTGCCTGGGCGTCCTGCTTCGGCAATCAGGCTGCGCTCAGG
Source organism: Pseudomonadota bacterium (assembly GCA_039184415.1). Taxonomy (GTDB): domain Bacteria; phylum Pseudomonadota; class Alphaproteobacteria; order Rhodobacterales; family Rhodobacteraceae; genus JANSYP01. Next base: position 3,494 of record JBCDBB010000008.1, on the reverse strand, counting down.
GTCGGTGTCTGCAAAGCTCTCGTCCAGTACGAACAGTGCGGCACCGCCTCTGTCCGTGTGATCCCACCATCGCCCGTCGGGGTTGTTGGGATGGACCAGCACGCGCGCCGCAACTCTTTGCGCTGCGGGCGCCGTCAAGACATCCCACCCCCCAGCGGCGAATGCCGCCGCATGTTCATTGTAGGTGGGCACCGGGATATGCACGCGCCCCACTGCCGCTAGTGCCGGGATCCGGGCGATCAGGGCTGAAGAACCGGGAGCGGCGAGGATAGCGGCATCTTCCGGCACGTCCCAAGCAAGCCGCGCTGCTTGTTCGAGGGCGTCCATAGCCGACCTGTCGGGAAGGGCCGCCCAGGTTCCGTTGTCGAGGGGCGGAACTGGATAGGGCTGGGGGTTGATCCCGGTCGATAGGTCAAGCCAATCGGCTCGTGCGCCACCCCACTGCGAGGCAGCCGCGTCGATCCCGCCGCCATGGTCGCGCGCAGTCATGCCTTTCCAGGCCGTTTCAATTGGCCGGGTCGGGAAGTGTCGGGTGACGCGCAGCGAAGTGACCCTTCACGCCCTGTGGCCATTCACGATAGGGAACCTGTCCGGTCGCGCTTTCCTGATGCATCGCGGCATAGTCGGCAATCGCGGTGGCATATTCTTCTGTTGGCTCAAACTCTGTCAGGGTGTACCCGGTTTTTCCGTCGGCCTGGATCGTGACATTGCAGGCCCGCGCGCACCCCATCAGGCAACTGAACCTGCGCACCTGAACCCGACCTGCCGCGGCACTCTCGACGAGCGCGGCCAGACGCTCGCCATCGGTACCCGTGTCGTCGACCGTTCCGTTTTCGGGCCGCTTGCATGTGTCGCAGACGGTTATCCAGGTGGTCATGTCTGTCTCCAGGCTGGGTCGGATCAGGCCTATATCATGCCTTGAGGCGATATCTAGCGCCGCGCTGCAGAAGGAAGGGGAATCTTAATCACTGAAGCCTAATGCAGCCCTGTGAGGGCAGCGCGGGGAACGGGATCGTTCCCGGCTGGCGAGAGTGTGGTTGTGCCTGTCCTCATCGTGGAAAACAGCAAGGATCTCAGCCTGAGTTGGGCAGGGCATCTGGCGCAGTTTGATCTCCCAATCATTCTTGTGCCCGAACTCGCTGCCGCGTTCGAAGTCATCGGGCGCTGCCGCGTTACGCTTCTGGTTCTGGACGTGGCGTGGGATTTTGCGACGGCGCTCGCGCTGGCCGACTACACCGCTGTGCGACAGCCATGGGCGCCGGTTATCTTCATCACTCCGGGCATTCCATGGGCGGACGGGGATCTGCTCATCCATGCCCGCAATGCCTGCGCGATCCTGGGCCGGGACACCCCGCCAGAGGACCTCGCTGCGATGGTCGCCCGTCACGCCGCGACCGAACCGACCTGATCCCGCCCATGGGGCTCGTCAAAATCTAGCTCCGGATTGATCGGGATGATCCGGTGCGGATTGATGGATTCGTGGCTGTAGTGGTAGTGGCGCACGATATGGTCGAAATGCACCGTCTCGGCGACGCCCGGCCACTGATAGAGTTCCCGTGTATAGGCCCAAAGTGCCGGGTAGTCGATCAGACGCCGGCGATTGCACTTGAAATGCAGGTGATAGGCAAGGTCGAAGCGTAGAAGCGTCGTCAGAAGCCGCCAGTCCGCTTCGGTGATCCGGTTGCCCACCAGATAGCGCTGCCCGGACAGGCGGTCCTCCAACCAGTCGAGACTGTCGAAAAGAGCCGCTACCGCGTTGTCATAGGCGCTCTGCGTGGTCGCAAACCCGGCCTTGTAGACCCCATTATTGACCGAGTCATAGACGCGGGTGTTGACCGTTTCGATCTCATCGCGCAGCTGCTCGGGCCAGTAGTCATCGCTGATACCCGTGACCCTGTTGAACGCCGCGTTGAACATCCGAATGATTTCGGAGGACTCGTTGGACACAATACAATCGCGCAGCTTGTCATAGAGTATCGGAACGGTTGCCCGCCCGGACACGTGCGGATCGGCGTGCGTATAGATCTCGCGCAGGTAGCGCTTTCCCAGAACCGTGTCGCCGGTTGCTCCGGGATAGTCATCGGCAAGGCTCCAGCCTTCCGACAGCATGTCGGGATGCACCACATTTACCGTAACGTGATCCTCCAAACCTTTGATCTGGCGAAAAATCAGCGTCCTGTGGGCCCAGGGGCAGGCGTGCGAGACATAGAGATGATACCGCCCGCTTTCTGCGACGAACCCGCCTTCTCCCGACGGACCGGGCGCGCCGTCGGATGTGATCCAGTTGCGGTACTTTGCGGTCGATCGCACGAAAGCGCCGCCGCTCTTCTTTGTGTCGTACCAGCTGTCGTGCCAGACGCCGTCGATCAGTAGTCCCATGCAGCTCTCCCCTGGATCATCGAATACAAGATGACACGGGAGCCCAGCAGGACCAGTTTCGTCGCCGCAGAGCTGTCTCCGCAAAATCGCACAGTGTTGGTCGATGCCCGCAGTTGATGTATCGAGTTTGCTTCGCTGATCCACTTTCGTGCCGCACGAGCGCGACACACAGAAGACTCCCCTGGATTCGGATGCCGCCGAGGGAGAGACTGCGACGGCTTTTGCGTTTGCGGTGGACCTGGCGCACGCCTATACCGTCACGAGACGACGCCTAATGGCCGGATCGGAGGCGGCACGCACCTGACCCAAATCGGGGGGCAGCGCCCGCATCGTCGCCTCTCCGCACCGCGCTGAAACCCTGTATGGGTCACGTTCCGAAGGGGAGTTTCGATGCTGTCACGTGTTGTGCCCACTCTCATCCTGCTGGCGACGGCCGGTTTTTCGGCGCGCCCTGCGGCGGCTCATCTGGGCCATTTCGGTGAGGTCGCCGGTCATTCCCACTGGATCGCAGGCGCGGCACTGGGGCTGGCTGCAGCGATAGCGCTCTGGGCCGGAACGCGCGGTCGGAAGACCGACGAGCCCTCCGAGTCGGCACCGGAGCAGGAGACCGGGGACGAGGCGTCTGAACCATGAGCGCCGACGGCACTCCCAGGAGGCACCGGCCGAAAACCGGTGTGATGATCTGCGGCCACGGCTCCCGCAGTCAGTCCGCAGTGGACGAGTTTGCTGGTATGGCGCGGCAATTGCCAGGCCTGCTGCCGCCCGAATGGCTCTGCGAGTATGGATATCTCGAGTTCGCCAATCCTGTGATCCGCGAAGGTCTGGACCGGTTGCGTGAGGCTGGGTGCGAGCGGATCCTGGCCGTGCCGGGAATGCTCTTTGCGGCGATGCACTCGAAGAACGACATTCCCACTGTGTTGTCGACCTACGCTGCAACCCACGGGGTCGAAGTGCTCTATGGCCGCGAACTCGGCGTCGATCCCAAGATGATTGCCGCCGCGGCGGCCCGGATCGAAGCGGCCGAGAAAGAGGCCAATACCACCCACGGCGCCGTGCCTCGGGAAGAGACCTGTTTGGTCGTGATCGGGCGCGGGGCGAGTGACCCTGATGCCAAT
>JBCDBB010000007.1:0-44137 GCA_039184415.1 Pseudomonadota bacterium | reverse complement strand
CCTACACCGGGGCTGCCCATTTCCGCAATTCACCGACGCTGGCGAATGTCGGGTTCCGCGACGCCTGGCTTCATGACGGGCGGCTGGGGACGAACCTCAACGACGTCGCCCGGGAGATGATCACTGAGACATACCTGATGAACATGGATATGCGCATCATGCAGGAGCGTCTCAAACAGGACCCGGTCTATGTGGAGATGTTCGCCGCCGCGGGCATGTCCGAGCCGTCCAATGGCGGCGCGCGCAACGCGCTGATGGATTTCATGAAGACGATCCAGTCGCGCAACGCACCCTTTGACACCGGCGAGATGAGCGCTGCCGCCCGACGGGGGCAGGGGATCTTTGAGGGCAAGGGCCAGTGCGCCGCCTGCCACAGCGGGCCGCGCTTCACCGATGATCAGCCCTACAATATCGGCGTGCCGAACACTCCCGACATCTGGTCCGATCCAGAGCGGCATTCTGCCTTTGTCACCTACGCCAAGTTCTTCGGTGTGCCGAACTACATGAATCTGCGGGAGGATCTGGGGGCCTACATTCGCGACCACCAGGATGAGAACCGCCGGACTTTCCTTACCCCGACGCTCCGCGAGCTGACCTGGACCGCGCCTTACATGCACAACGGTACGTTCGAGACCCTCGAAGAGGTGGTGGATTTCTACGATGCCGGCGCTGGGGACGATCCGCTCAAGGATCCGCGCCTGCAGCCCCTGGGCCTCGTGCCTTCGGAAAGAGCCGATCTGGTCGCATTCCTGGAGTCTCTCTCCGGCGAGAGTTTCGACATCGACGCCTATGTCTGGCGCGAGGACGACTTCGGCTACGCGCTGATCGAAGACTGGCGCAACGTGAGCAATTGAGGGAGGCAGCCATGATACCCAGAACCACATTCGCCGCCCTCGCGGTCGCCAGCCTGACCGCCGCGAGCGCCGTCGCCCAGGACAATCCCAGGCCCGAGGGTCTTGCCCCGCTGGGACCACCGCCGATCCCGGCCGACAATCCAATGACGCCGGAGAAAATCGCCCTTGGCGAGAAGCTGTTTTTCGACCCGCTCCTTTCGGGCAACGCGGGAATGCCCTGCTCGGCCTGCCACGAGCCCACGGCCGGCTGGGCGGTGCAGGCACCGATCAGCTTCGGCTATCCAGGCACGACCCACTGGCGCAACAGCCAGACCATCATCAACTCCGCCTATTACGGCAAGCTCTTCTGGGCCGGTGCATCGGGGTCGCTGGAACACCAGGCCCGGTCCGCGGCGCGCGGCGGCGTCGCGGGCAATGGCGAAGACGACATGATGGAGGCGCGGCTGGCCTTCGTGCCGGAGTATCGCGAGGCCTTCAATGAGGTCTTCGGCGATGACTGGCCGCTGGTGCGTCACGCCTATATGGCCATCGCCGCCTACCAGCGCACGCTGGTGCAGACCGATACGCCCTTCGACGACTACATGCGCGGCGAGGATGACGCGCTGAACGACCAGCAGAAGCGGGGGTTGGAGCTGTTCGCAGGCAAGGCCAACTGCATCGCCTGCCACAGCGGCCCGCTGCTGTCGAACGAGGCATTCTACAATACGGGCGTGCCACCCTATGACGGTTGGGAGGACGATCCGGTCGCGCAGATCACCTTTCGCTTCGAGCTCTACGCCAAGGGCGTGACCGAAGACATGTACCGCACGACCAAGGACGATCCCGGTCTTTACTTCCGGACCAAGCAGAAGTCTGACAAGGGCAAGTTCCGTGTCCCGTCCCTGCGTTACACGGCCTACACCTATCCCTACATGCACAACGGCATGCTGGAGACGCTGAGGGATGTGGTCGTCTTCTACAATGAGGGCGGCGGCGAGAACGAGTTCGCGGAAAACAAGAGCGAGCTCATTCAGCCCCTCGGTCTGAGCGACGAGGAGGTGGACGATATCGTTGCCTTTCTTGAAAGCCTCAGCGGCGACGAAATCCTGCCCGAAATCCCCGAGATCCCGGTGATGGAACCGCTTCCCACCGTGCAGAACTGACGAGGACAGTCCGATGAGCAAAGTTGATCCGAAAATCCTCGCCGCCATCAATGGCGAGAACGGGGAGGCCGAAAAGGCCGGCACGCGCCGTTGTCTGATGAACCGCCGGGAGTTCCTGCTGACCGGCGGGATCGCGACCAGCGTCGTGATGATCGGGGTCCCGGGCATGGTCGAGGCACTGACACCTGCCGTGGTGTCCACCTATCCGCGCAAGTTCATCGCCAGGATGAGCGACCTGCGCGTCGATGAGCCATTTGATTTCGAGTATCCCGATGAAGGCCAGTATGCGGAATCGATCCTGGTCAAGCTCGGCCAGAAGGCCGGGGGCGGGCTTGGCCCCGACGAGGATATCGTGGCCTTCAACTACACCTGCACGCATCAGGGCGGTTCTCTCTATGGAACCTATCAGGCCGGGGACAAGGCGCTTGGTCCGTGTCCCCTGCATCTGACCACCTTCGATCTGACGCGGCACGGGATCTTTGTCTCGGGCCAGGCGTACCAGTCGCTGCCCCAGGTGCTTCTGGAACTCGACGGCGACGATATCTACGCCGTCGGCATGTTCGGTCTGATCTATGGCCGTTTCGACAATCTGATGGGCTGAGGGAGGAACGCAGATGTCCACACCGTATTACGTGCCCGAAACCTCCGTCCCACTGCCGCCGCCCGATGCCGATGTCATCGCGACGGCCTGCGACTATTGCATCGTGGCCTGCGGCTACAAGGTCTATCGCTGGCCCGTCGCCGGCGGCAAGGTCGGCGGGCCGCTGGCCGACCAGAACGCCTTTGGCGAAGACTTTCCCGTCGCACCGCTCGGCGCCTGGGTTGCGCCCAACCAGCACAATATCGTGCTCCATAACGGCGAGCCGCACCATGTCGTGATCATCCCCGACAAGGATACCGAGTTCGTCAACTATACCGGTGGCTCCTCGATCCGGGGCGGCGCGTTGGCCCAAAAGGTCTACAATCCGCAGACGCCCACGCGCGACCGGCTGCAATCGCCGATGGTGCGTATGTATGGCGTGCTGATGCCAGTGACCTGGGATTTCGCGCTCGATATCGCGGCAGAGGTCGGCAACTACGTCCTCGATCAGCACGGCACCAATGCCTACGGCGTCAAGACCTTCTCCTACGGCTATATGGAAAATACCTACGCCATCACGAAATACGCGCTGCGCAACGTGCGGACGGCGAATTTTACCTTTCACGATACTCCGTCGGACGTGACCTCAACGCCGGGTTTCCGGGATGCAGGGTTCGACAATTTCGGACCCAGCTACGATGACTGGGCGGAGGCCGATACGCTGCTGATGTGCGGCACGGATCCTTACGAATCCAAGACGATCCTCTTCACCGACTACATCATGCCGGCGATCCAGGGCGGTCAGAAGGCGATCTTCATGCTGCCGCGGAGCACCGGGGGCGTGGCCTTCGGCGTGAAGAACGGCGGGCTGCTGCTCGATATCCAGCCGGGCACCGACCTGCCCGTGGTCCTCGCGATCGCGCGGGTCATCGTGGAGAACGGCTGGGAGGACAGTGAGTGGATCCAGAACTGGGTCAACAACAAGTGGGAGAGTTCGTCGGGCTTCGGCCAGGGCACGCGCAACACGCCGTGGCAGTGGCGCACGACCTGGGGCAAGTTCCAGACGGCCGGGTTCGAGGATTGGAAGGAATGGCTGCTCGCCCAAGACTATTCCAAGCCCGAAGTGGCTGCCGAAATGGCGCAAATCGACGTTGAGAAAATCTACACGGCGGCGGAGTGGATGGCCAAGCCGCGCGAGGACGGCTCGCGCCCCAAAACCTCTCTGATGATCGAGAAGGGCTTCTACTGGTCCAACAACACAGGAAACACCCAGGCGATCTCTGCGCTCGGCATCGTGTGCGGCGCGGGCGGACGCCCGGGGCAGGTGATCGGCCGGGCCGGCGGACACCAGCGCGGCGGTCTGCGGGGCGGCGGCTATCCCAGGAACAAGAGCCCCGAGAAACTGCCCGGCCGGCGTCGTCGTGCCATGGACACCGACCGCTATCTGATGAGTGGCCATACGCGGCTCGCCCATGTTATCGGCACCACTTGGGTCCAGGCGATGTGCGGCAGCCAATCGCTCCAGGCCAAGTTCGACGAACTGACCACCCGCAACCCGCATCAGGTGATGAGCTTTGAGAAGGAAGACATCATAGACACGCTGAAGCGGCGGGTGGATTCGGGCGGCATGGTTGTCTGGAATCAGGACATCTACCTCGTCGATCCGATCGGCGCGCGGTATGCGGACATCGTCTTTCCCGCCTCCGGCTGGGGCGAAGAGACCTTCACCCGCGCCAATGGCGAGCGACGCTTGCGGCTCTATCCGAAGTTCTACGATGCGCCAGGCGATGCAAAACCCGACTGGTGGATCATCGCGCAGCTCGCTCAGAAGATGGGGTTCGAAGGCTTCGACTGGCAGGATTCCAACGAAGTGCTGGAGGAGGGCGCGCGGCATTCCCGCGGCAGCCGCAAGGACTTCAACATGGTGCTCGTCAAGGCTCGCCGCGAAGGCAAGACACTGCACGAAAAATTCGCAGAGTTCGGCACCAACGGCATTCAGGGCCCGGTCTTGATGGACGCCGAGGGCAACTTGGTGGAGACCAAGCGGCTCCATGATGTGAACCGCAAGCTGCCCGCGGAGGGGCCGCAAGGGGCCAATGTCTTCAATAAGAAGCTGACCCACTTCAACAGCCAGACCGGCAAGTGTAATATCCAGAAGGCGCCCTGGGATCTCTTCGCGTCCTACTGGGAGTGGCTGAAGCCGCGCGAGGACGAGATCTGGATCAGTTCGGGCCGCATCAATGAGCGCTGGCAGTCGGGCTATGACGACCGGCGGCGGCCCTATATCGTCCAGCGCTGGCCGGAGAACTGGATCGAGATCCATCCCAAGGTCGCTGAAGCGCGCGGGATCGAGAACGGGGACTACGTTCAGGTCTATTCCGACAGGATTCCGGTGCAGCGGGACACCATCGTGGGCGTTGAGGGCTCGGATTTCGACTTTGCCGAACTGCTCAAGAACGGCCATATCGAACTGACCCGCGCCTCGATCACGGCGGTCGCCATGATCACGCCAGCCGTGAAGGAAAACCTCGGCTACATGGATTTCCTCCATACAGCGCAGCCGGCCAATGCGCTTTCGGGGCGCGTGGTCGACTGGATCAGCGGAAACTACAACTACAAGATGGGCGTCGGGAAAGTGCGCAAGATGGGCGAAAGCCCCTACAAGACGCAGTTCCGATCCATGTCTTTCGTCCGCCGCGATATTGCCTGATCCAACGCCTGGGCGCACGCGTCCGGGCTCATAGACTAATGGGAGCAGCGCATTGCGCGATGAGATGGACAGTCCTCGAAGCGGCGCGGAGATCTCCGCGCTGCAGAGGTTTCTGGATGGCGAGAACGACGTGCTGCGCTGTGCCGCGGTGCGCGCCTTGCCCCGGGTCACCGACGACAAGACGGCGCTCCGCGCCGCCCTGACTTCCGCGCTTCTTGATCCGGACGCGGACGTGCGCAGCGAAGCGATGGAGGCACTGGCCCGCGTCGCGACGCTTGGGGACGTGCCGGTCATCTTGCGGTCGCTGGAAGGCGATCCGGTCCGAGAGGTCAAGCTCGCATCGATCGATGCTCTGCGGCAGTTGCCCGATGAGACCGCAACCGAGTTGTTGCGCGCCCTCGTCCTGTCACGCAGCGAGGATCGCGTGGCGTGGGAGGATGAGGGAAGCGACTGGGAAGACTGGCTGGACGTTCAGATCGCAGCCATCCGGGCCTTGGGCGATCTCGGCGTCACCGATGCCATCGACGACATGATGGCCGCCCGGGACGATGAGTATGGCCAGCAACTTGATGTGCCGGTTTTCAACGCTCTTGCGGCCATGGGTGAGACCGGGGTCAGTTGGCTGGTCGCCGTGATCAGCACCGAGGGCGGTCAGGCCGGCCAACGCGCCGCCGACGTTCTCGCGCGCTGCGCGCCGTATGCTTTGCGCACCTACATCGATACGCTGGTTGGGTCCGAGGACGCGCGGTTGCGCAGGCTCGCTGTGGCTCAAATCGCGCCGGATGAAGCCTTGCTGGAAATGCTGGCGCTCAAGGACGCTGATCCCGGGGTGAGGCGTGTTGCGCTGGAGCGTGCCGCACCTGTCCAGCCGGAGCTCGCGGTCCGTGCACTGCGCGATAGCGATGCCTCGGTTCAGGCGATCGCGCTAGAAACCCTTTCAGATCCTTTGCCAAGCGAGGATCGCGAGGCGATCCTCGACAACATGTTAGCCTGGCTGCGGCGCGGCTCGCCCGCGCTGATGCGGGCGGCCGCGACTAAGCTCGCCGAGTTAGCGCCGGACCGGGCCGAGGCGGAGTTGTTGGCGCTGATCAGCGACGAACAGCGCCCATTGGGTGCGCGTGTCGCCGCGGCCTCGGCGCTCGGGATGTTGATCCCGCCACCGACGGTGAACCGGGTCGCGTCGCTTCTTTCGAACCCGGCCCAGCAGGTTCGGTCACGGCTGCTCGGGCTGTTGTCGGATCGTGTGCTTGCGGGCGATATCGAGGCGCAGGCCATCCTCGCAGATGCCATCAGTGGGACCCTCCTGTCGGAGGAGCACGCGGTCCGCGAGCATTCCAGAGAGCGAGCCGGGCTCGATGTCGCCCTGTCCAAGGACGATGGTGGAGGATCCGGTCGTATCCGGATCACCCGTGACGGCGATATCGTCGAGGACGAAGACCTGTCGTCCGGCGCCGATCCGCAAGGCTCGACCCTGGACTCCATCTTGGCCACCCAGCTGTCGGGTCCCGAGCTGGCAGAGGACACGCCCGAGGAAAGCGCACCGAAACGGCGCAAACGGCGCGCCGTCGAAGGGCCGGTGGCAATCGCAAAGGCGTTGTCGCTCGAGGCTGTGCAGACCACCGCCGCGGCGACCGTCGCCGATCTTGAGGCACCCATTCTTGCTCAGGCTGACACTTTGACGGAGGAGGTGCGACGGGCAGCTTGGCAATGTCTGGCCCGCCGCGTCACGCCCCACTCTCCGAGCGATGACGCCCCCGCTGCCGCCCAGTCCGCCATTGGCGATCCAGACCCGGTCGTCCGGCTCGCGGCCTATCAGATCCTCCTGCGCAAGTTTGCCGAAGAAGCGCTCGTTCAACGGGCCTCACGCGATGAGGACGCGCTCATCCGTGCCGAGGCCGTTCGGGTGCTGCCCCCGGATAGCGCGCTGGCACATCTGGCCGATCCGGTTCTGGCGGTTCGCAGCGCCGCATTGGAACAGCTTGCCATCGCCGAAAGGCCGGATCTTGCGGCTGCGGCCTTTGACCGGCTTGTGGAGGCCGAACGCTCCGACACACTTTCATCTCTGTTTTCTGCTTCGGCGCCAGCCACCGCGTACGCGTTCCGCACGCTCACCGATGCTTCACTCCCACTGCGAAAGGCTCTGGTCATCCTGACGGCCCTTTCCCAGCGTGAAAGGATCGCTTAATGACGACACCTGCCAACGCACCCCTGTGGCGCAACTCACTGGCTCTCGGAACCGTTGCGGGGGTGCTGCTCGGCGTTGGCCTCGCGGCTGCAGAGCGTGCCCAACTCACCATCGATCAGATCACGGATTTCTCAGCGTCTTCTGCGTCAGGCATGTTTCGTTTTGCACCTGACATGATCCGGATCGCACCCGGTGAGACGGTGACTTTCCTCAACAGCCGTGGCAGCCACACGGTCAAAACACAGAAGGGCTTTTGGCCTGAAGGTGTGGATCCCGTGGACATCGCCGGGCAGACACGAGCGGACGTCGTGTTCGATCAGCCGGGTCTCTACGGCGTGACCTGCGCGCGCCACGGAAAATACGGTATGGTCATGTTAGTGGCTGTCGGGGACGTTGCGCCGACCGATGAGGACATCGCACGGGTCGCGTCGCTTCCGGCGGGTGACCGGGCGAAGGCAGGATACTTGCGCCTATTGGAAGACCTTCGCGGCTAGCGCCCGACCGATGGACATGGCCTGGGAACTCAGGTTGCTCGGCAAAACACTTGCGTGGCGTCATGTTGCGCCGACCTTGCGTCGCGCGTAGAGCGCACACAGCTACGGCTTTACTCAGCAATCGCGCGCTTTTCGGGATGGGAGGCGATATGGTGACGACGGCCACAGACGAGCTGATCGAGATCGGTCTTCGCGCCGCGCAAAGCCCATTGCGGCAACAGGTGAAGCTCTGGGCTCGCCATGCGGACGAAAAGCCCGACGTTGCGGCGGATCTCATGGCCACTTTGAGGTGGCTGCACCGGACTGCGCCACCGGATCGGGCTCTGCGGGCGCTGTCGATCGGATCGAGCGAGGAACCCCAGTTTCGCCTGCTCTCGGCTGCCGCGGGTGGCGGGCTTTGGCTCTACGATGCGGATAGGACTGCGCTTGCCGCCGTGCGCGCGCGCATCGGGCGTCAGATGCTTTCGGGTGTCCATCTGGTGCATGGGGACTACACAGCGGATTTTCTGCAGCCAGACGCGGCCCACCAGGCACTGGCCAACCGGCTTGGCGGCGCGCCCTTCGATCTCATCACGATCCACCATGCGCTCTACTATTGCCCCGCTGCGGAATGGTCGGACCTGGTTGCAACGCTCTACGAGACACTGCTGCGGGACCCCGGTGCAATGCATCTTGCGTTGATGTCCGCCACTGATCCACGACCTTTTACAACCACGTGGCTCTACAATCATTTCGCCGAGAAGTTCTTCGGTAGTCGCAACGATCAGGATCTGGCGGGCTTGGCGCAAAAACTTGCGGAACGGCCGGAGTTTTCACACGCGCGGTTTTCCCGCCGGACCCATGCCGTACGGTTTCAGAATGAGGATTTCGCCGACTTCATGGCTGTCGTCTGGATGATCATGCTTTATCCCGATGGGCACAACTACACGCTTGATCAGCGGCGCGAGATTACCGAGTTCGTCGTTGAGCAGTTCTGGCAACCTCGCCGGCCCCTAACGCAGGTACAGGACTACCTGAGTGTCCTGAAAGACGAGGTTCCGCCCGAGGCGTGACTCGGCGCCGCGGCGGCATTCAACAGCAGACTTCGGGCCTTTTTCTTTGGCGCCGTAATCGATGCCGCCGGTAGTGCGGGCAGGCCAGTCGGGATGTCGCGCGGACTCCCGTCTTGTCTCCGAACCGTCCGCCAGCCAAACAGAGAGAGCCCGCACTGCTTGGAGGACACCGAATGCGCACTGGACGAGTTTTTCTTACATTCGTGCTTCTCGTCTGCTGCATGCTTCCCGTGGGGCTCAGGCCGGCCGCCGCCATGCCGCCGGACACGCTGAACTCCGTGGTTTCGGTATTGCCCGTGTGGCCGGGGCGTGCGCAAGGCGGGGCCGGTGCGCCGCCAGGTGTCGCGCCCGAGGGCAGCGGTGTGGTGCTGCGCCCGGGCGTAATCGCGACGGCCTGGCACGTCATCGAGCCTGCGGATCGTATCGACGTCCGCTTGTCCGATGGCCGTATCCTTCGTGCAGAATTGATCGCTGCCGATGCCGCGAGCGATGTCGCCGTGCTTGCCGTCAAGACCGAGCTGCCCGTGATCACCACCGCGCAGACGCCGGATCTCGCAGCGCCCGTTTGTGCGGTGGGCAACGCCTACGGGCTCGGCCTCTCGGTCACCTGCGGCGTCGTTTCGGCGCTTGGTGTGACGAACGCAGGGTTCAACGCGGTGGAGGACTTCGTCCAGACAGATGCGGCCACCAATCCCGGCGTTTCAGGCGGTGCTCTGGTCGACGCCGAGGGCAGGCTGGTGGGGATGATGTCGGCGATTTTTGCTTCTGAGGCCGACAGCAATATCGGGATCAACTTCGCAGTCTCTACGGTCTTGCTGGAGCGGGTTGTCGATGCGCTTCTGGCTGAGGGTGTGGTCAGCTATCCGCAACCGGGATGGCGGCTGGGCTTTGGGACCCGCGCACAGCTGGCACGGATTGCCGCCCCTGTGGTCGAGGATTTGGTAGAGGACGGGCCGGCGGCCCAAGCCGGGGTCGCACCGGGGGATCTTGTCCTGAGGATCGGAGCGCGGGAGGTCTACAGCCCGCGAGACGCCATTGCGGCGCTGGCAATCCTTCCACAGACGGCGGCATACGTCGATATCTTGCTCCAACGAAATGGCGAGGAACTTCAGGTCGTGCTGCCCCTCGGCGCGGGGGAGCCTCCCGCCGGGGCCGGGGCCGCGGGCGTAACAGAGTTGCTCGGCGATTGTCCCCATCCGGACCCGGTCTGCATGCTTCGTCAGGCGGTGTTTCCGGTCTCCAGTTTCGATCCGGTGGGCAGCGCGACCCGCATCGCGCCCGATCTGCTCGTCACCAACCGCCATGTCGTCGGCGACAGGCCCGATGTGGTCGTGCACACGCCGGGTGGGCCGCGCGGTGGGCGCGTGGTGCCCTCCGCCTATGAGGGCGATCTGGTCCTGCTTCAGGTGGCAGGTCTACCAGAAAGCGGTTTCGTTCCGGATCTGGACGATGGCGGCGACGTGCAGAGCGGGAGCTTTTTTACCGTGGGTGCCGATATCTCGCGCCAGGAAGTCAGAGTGTTCGACCCCGGAACCCTGATCGCACCGCCGGCTGAGGGCGCGCCCCTCGGGCGGTTGCACGTCACCGCGCGGATGCAGCCCGGGGTCAGCGGAGGAGCTCTGGTGGACGAAGGCGGCAAACTGGTCGGTATTGCCGTCGGAGGGGGCGAGGGGCGTTTCGAGGCCATTCCCCTCGACGGGGTGCGGGCCCTGCTTGCGCAGCGGGACTCAGAAGGAGCAGAGGCTCGTAACGCCAGTTTGGGCATGGCACTGGTTGCTTGTGCGGAGAGCCTCGACGCCGCGCGCGCGGCACAGGAGGGTGTGCTCGATGACTTGGTCGAGGCCTGCACTGCTGCGCAGAATCATGGCCAGCTTCTGGAGGCTGGTCGCGCGCTCGCCGGCGCAGGGGATTTCGCGCGCGCCGCCGCGCTCCACGGGCAGGCGGTCGAGCAGGTCCCGAACTCGATCAACGCGCTGCTGTCTCTGCTGGTCTCGCTCCAGCTTGGGGGGCGCTTTGAGGAGATGATACCTCATGCCCGCCGGCTGACGGAAATGGTGCCCGACGATCCGCAGGTGTTGCGCTTTGCCATTCAGTCAGGGGTCTGGGGCGGCGATCCGGCGCTGGCGGAGGCCGGTTACAACGCTCTGTTGGAGGCCGATCCGCGACAGGCCGAGGCCGCGCGCCGGTTCATCGACAACGCACCACCAGCGCCTCCGCGACGTTGAGGCAGTAGAACGTCGCATCCACTACTCGGCCAATGGATCAGGGATCCAGCCGGCGGAGGTCACGGGACGGTCCTCATAGGGCGAAGGGATTGCGCGGGCGAGAATGGCTGCCTTGAGCGAGGTGGTGCTTCGCTGTGGGTCTGCATCCAGGAGCCGGGCGGCCAGCGCCGCCAGCCGCGGCACCGCATAGCTCGTCCCCGAGGCAGAACCGGACGCGCCGCGGAAATCGACTACTGGTTGGTTTTCGGCCGGAAGCATCACATTCACGCTGCGCGCACCCCAGTTCGATCCGTCGGCAAGTCGCCCGGAGCCGTCCGAGGAGGTCACAACAATCATCTGGTCGAGCCCGAGAGCTGCCGGCCAAACCGGGTCCGCATCGATGTCGCGCCCGTCATTGCCCGCCGAGACGATGGCGAGGATATCGTGCCGCGCCAGGGCTTCGGCAAAGGCGCTCCAATCATCACGCGTCCTGCTGCCCAGCGGCACAGCGAGAATCCGCACACCTGCGGCTGCGGCGCGGTCCACCAGATCGGCCAGACGGCTCATGTCGGGGCGCGGATAGCGGAAGGGGACAAGCGCGGCATCCGGCGCCTCGCGCGCAAGAATCGATGCCACTGCCGTGCCATGGCGGATCGGCAGGAAGGGACCGCGCGCCACATCGCCGTCATAGGGCCAGGGGTCCAAATCCCAGTAGTCATACCCGACAGGCCGGCCGTCTTCGTCCCGTGCCAGCCGGTCGCGAAAAAGCGGCAGATCGTAGGCCAGCCCGGAGTCGATCAGTCCGACACGAACACCGCCGGGATCTTGGCCCGGTGGCCATGGCGCCTGGAGCGTTTCGGTCCAGCGCAGGCTCGCCAGATCGCCGTCGAGCTGATCTAGAAAGCGCCAGGGCGACTCATAGCGGATCGCGCGTCCCGATCCGATCACGCAGGATCCGTCCGCAATCGCCATGAGATTCGGCTGCAGGGCGCCGCCGGTTTGCTCGAAATAGGAGACGCGGAATTGTCTGAGCTGCCCTCCGAATTGACGGCGCTCGACTTCAACTTCGTCACCATGGGGCAGGGCCAGCCGGAGCGTGATCCGCCGCGGCTCTCCATCCGGGGGAGTGCGCCTGTCCTCAAGCAGCCAGCTTCCTGGCAGTTCCATCTGTGCGTCGAGCCCGGTAAGGTCACCGCGCGGGCAGAGCGTAGTGATGGTGCGTTGAACCCACTCCGTCGCGACATCTGCGGTACTTGCGGTCGGGTCCACCAGCGCGATCGAAAGCGCGAGGGCCATTGGAGGGATGCGGGCGCGCATTGCCTTGCGTTGCACAGCGCGCCTGTCTCCGCAACCGAGCGGTATATCGACGGATGAGAGCCCGACCAACTCAGACCGCCGTGATGGCGTCGGAAATCCGCACTACTCGCACTATGTTCAGGGGGAGATGGTGCGCTGAAACTTGCATCGTTTTACATCGCGAAACACTTGTCGATGGCTGGCGCGGCCATACGCATGCAGCGCCCGAGCCGTCCGTTTGGGGAGGACAAGACATGACAAAGGCACAGAAGAACACTGCCGGGAGTAACGACCCGATGGCGGCTTGGGCCGAACTTCAGAAAGCCGGGCTGGGGCCGCTGGCCGCAAGCGGAACCGCGTGGAGCGACGGCGTGCAACAGTATTTCCAGGAAATGTCACGTTTTTTGACCATGCGCTTCGAAAAGGATGTCGAGACGCAAAAGCAAGTGCTGGCCTGCCGCGACCCTGAAGAGCTGCGCGGAATTCAGGCCAAGTTCATTCAGGAAGCGCTCAGCGACTATCACGAGGAAACCTCGCGGCTGATGGAAATTGGGCGCACGTATCTCGACAAGGCCAGCGAACCCGCCAAGGGGAAAAAGTAGCGATACCGGCGGCGGTCGCATTGGCCGCCGCCGTACGTAATCAGTCGCCGTCGGCGGCCCTGTTGGCTCTGCTCTGCTCCTCTAGGCGCGCGCGGCGAGACCGATAGCTTGGCAGGACCACAAGGATCAGGGCGAAGACCAGCAATCCCAGGGTCATGGGGCGTTCCCAAACAAAGCTCATCCCATCGTATAGCTGCATGGCCCGCGCGAAGTTGTTCTCCAATAGAGGGCCTAGGATGAACCCGATCAGGAGCGGCGCCAACGGAAAGCCCGCGAACCGGAGCAATGTGGCAGACATCCCGAAACCGACAAGGATCAGGAGTTCGGTTGCGTTGTTCTGCCCGATATAGGCACCCATCAACGTGAAGAAGAGGATGAAGGGGATCAGGAAGTTGCGCGGAACGGACAGAACCTTGGCGATGTAGGGGATCAGCGGCAGGTTCAGGATCAGGAGAACCAGGTTGCCCAGATACATCGAGATGATCACAGCCCAGAAGATGTCGGGCTCGTCGACCATCAGGCGCGGGCCAGGACTGACATTCAGAGCGATGAGCGCGCCGAGCAGGATTGCGGTTGTCCCGGATCCGGGAATGCCGAGCGTCAGAAGCGGCACGAACGATCCGGTGCAGGCGGCGTTGTTGGCGCTTTCGGGTGCTGCGATTCCCTTGACCGATCCTTTCCCGAACTTCTCCTGTTCCTCCTTGCTCGCAATGTTGCGCTCGACCGCGTAGCCCAGAAAGCTCGCAATGGTCGCGCCGGCGCCTGGAAGCACGCCTATGAAGAAGCCCTGAATCGATTGTCGGCCGATGACCGGCGCGATTCGTTTGGCCTCGTCGCGGGTGATGCGCAGGTCCTTTATGTTGCTCCCGTCGCCGTCCCCGGTCTTCGACCGTTTCGGGTCGAGTACAAGATAGATCGCCTCGGGCAACGCGAAAAGCGCCATGGCCAAGGTGATGAAGCCGATCCCCGACTGAAGATCCATGATCCCCATCGTGAAGCGTGGCGCGTTGAACAGAACACCTTCGCCGATGGTGGCCATGATCAATCCCAGAAAGGTCATCAGGAGCGCCTTGACGACCTGACCTGCTCCGGCAAAGGCGGCAATCGCCGAAAGCCCGACGACCATCAGTGCGAAGTACTCGGCGGAGTGAAAGAGTAGCGCGACGGACGCCAGAGCAGGGGCAAAGACCAGCAACAGGATCGCGCCGATGGTCCCACCGGCAAAGGACGCGATGGCGGCGACGGTGAGCGCCTTGCCGGCCTTGCCGGCACGCGCCAACGGGTAGCCGTCGAAGCTCGTTGCCACGGTGGAGGCCACGCCGGGCGCGTTGATCAGGATCGAACTAGTCGAGCCACCGAAAACGGCGCCGTAATAGACGCCTGCCAACAGGATCAGGGCGGTCGCAGGATCCCCGATTGTGATCGCCACCGGGATCATGATCGCGATGATCGACATCGGACCCAACCCCGGAAGCATGCCGATGAAGGTTCCGATCAGGCATCCGCCGATGACCATCATGATGTTAGTAAAAGTGAAGGCCGTTGCCAGCCCTGTCATGAGTCCTTCAAGCATGTCAGGCTCCGATCAGCAGGCCCGGCAGTGGGCTCAGAAAGATGCCGAGAACGCGGTCGACGAGTAGCCAGACGCTTGCTGCGGCGATGGCCGCGACCGAGCCCATCAGCACGAACCGCCGTTCGCCTAGGATGAAACTGCCCAGGAACAGAAAGAGAAAGGTCGAGAGCAGGAAGCCCGCGGGCCGGATTAGCAGAGCATAGGCCACCATCAGCGCCAGAAGCAGCAGCGCTTGCCCGAGATTATATTCCAGGATGCGCGCGAACGGGATCTCGCCCGGCTTGTCCTGCTGGGCCGAGGCCTCCAGACCGAACAGCGCGGCGAGCGACAGGAGGATCCCGCCGACGGCCAGAACCTTGGGAAAACTCGATGGCCAGATCGGACTGCGCTGCATGATCGGCGGCAGGATCGCGTCCATGGTGAAGTAGGCTGCGTATCCGTAAAGCACGCAGATCAGCAAAATTACAAAGGCAATCCAACGGTCTAGAGCCACGGTCTCCCCCTCCCATTTGAACATGTTGGTCCGGCCCGGAGCACGCAGGTGCTCCGGATCAGACGGTGTCTCTCATGCAGGCTTGTGGTCGGCCGAGTGGCCTTAGAGGAAGCCGAGCTGCTTCATCAGATCGCCGATCACCTGTTCCTGGTTTTCCAGAAAGCTGCGGAAATCGTCGCCGCTGTTGTGGATGTTCACCCAGCCATTGCGGTTGCGCACTTCTTCCCACTCAGCGCTGTCGTACATTTTGGCCAGTACCTCCTGATAGGCCGCCAACTGCTCTTCCGGCAATTCCGGGGCTGCGAAGAAACCCCGCCAGTTGACGAAGACGGTATCGTTCCCTTGCTCCTTCATCGTCGGCGCGTCAGGGAAGGCGTCCACGCGCTCCTCGGAGGTCACGCCGATGATGCGCACCTCGCCGGCCTTGGCCAGTTCGACCGCCTCTGAAAAGCCGATGGAGACGGTTTGCACCTCGCCCGAGAGCAATCCGGCCATGGTGGCCCCGCCGCCGTCATAGGGGACGTACTTCATTGCAATCGGGTCTGCCCCTGCATCCTGAAACACCATCGCGGCCACCAGATGGTCCATCCCGCCGGGAACGGATCCTCCACCCACGGCGGTACCGTCCGGGTCGGTGTTGAAGGCCTCGATCAGATCGTCGAGGTTCTGGATCGGACCGTCAGCGGCGACCACCAGAGCGGCATAGTCGCCGATGGTGCCCGCCACCAGTGTCAGGTCGCGGAAGTTCTGCGGAAACACACCGGTCAGGGACCGGATCACAATGGGCGTGGAGTTGACCATGAGTGTGCCGTGGTTGCTCTTGGCATTCTCAATGAGGAACCCGATGGCCTTGCCTCCGCCGCCGCCCGACATGTTTTCGTAGGTCGCCTTGCCGACGAGGCCGGCCTTGGTGAGGGCCTCACCGGTTCCGCGAGCCGTGCCGTCCCAGCCGCCGCCGGCGCCTCCGGGGATCAGGAAATGGATGTCATCCAGGACCTGGTTTTGGGCGATGGCCTGGGTGCCTAGTGCAATCGCGGCGGCCATCGCCGCCACGGTAACGCGGCGGGTCAGTCTAAAGATCGTCATCGGTATCCTCCCTTATCGACGATTGGTTTCCCTCCCGATGTCGTTGGACCGGGCGGGGTTTCGGTGATTTTCAGGCTTGTGGCTCCAGCAGGCGTTCAGGATAAAGGACCGCGCCCTCCATCAAGCGGCGGAAGGTGCGAAAAGTGGTGGCCGATTTGGCGTGGGGGCCGCTTTCGGTCACTTCGACCACAGCGCTGACGGGCAACACACCGGACGGGTTACCTACCTGTAAAGGTTCGCGATTCGGGGCGATCGCGTTTAGCAGTGTTCCCGGGATTTGCGCGGCAATTGCCACGCAGAGCCCGCCAGACAGGGTGATGGCCTTGTGAAAATTGCCCATTGAGATCAGGCGCACGGTGATGTCGTGGCTGTCAGATGTATGGGTCTCACCGTCGAGTGCCGTGAATGACCGCGCGGCTGCCACCATCGCGACCTTCGGGTTCGACAGGGCAACGGCATCTCTGCTGCGTGCCATTCCCATCGCGACGGCCCCGTCGCGGCGGATCTGCTCCATCCGGGTCATCAGTTCAGTGTCCCGGTCAAGCACGTCCGGCGCTTCGGTGCCGCGGCAGCCCACATCCTCCGCGCGGACGAACACAACGGGGTTGGCGGCGTCGACCAGGGAGACCTCAAACTGCTCATCCGCCTCGGTGGTGATCCGGTCTATCGCCGCGCCGGTCGGGAGGAGCGCGCCGGTGACGGCCCCGCCGGGTTTCAGGAAATCGAGCGTGATCTGTGCCCCGCTGCCGTCGACGCCCGGGATTTCGAATGTGCCCTCCTCGATGGCCGTGCCGTCACGGACGGCAAATCGCGCATGATAGATCTGGCCGGTATTCGTATTGTGGATGCGTACAAGCGCGTCGCCGTCCGTTACGTCGACCAACCCTTCTTCTAGGGCGAAAGGCCCCACGGCCGAGGACATGTTGCCGCAAGTCGACCCATAGTCGGCTACAGGCTCCCGCACCGCGATCTGCACGAAAGTATAGTCGACGTCAGCGCCGGGATGGTCGGATGGAGCAACAATGACGACCTTGGACAGAGACGAGAGTCCGCCACCCATTCCGTTCAACTGCCGGCCAAACCGATCAGGACTGCCCAGGACGTGAAGGAAGATGGCATCGCGCTGCGCCCTGTCGGACGGCAGATCGGCGGCATTGAAGACCACCGCCTTGGATGTTCCGCCGCGGTAGAACGCAGCCCGGAGGCGACGGGTCGCCATCAGGCCGCGCGCCCCAGGAAATCGCGAAAAGCACGGGGCAACAGCCCGCCTTCGGCGAAGGTGTCGCGTTCTTTCTCGTTGTAGAGGCGCAGGTCCAGAGGTGTCTCTTCGCGTCGCCCGTCGGCGCGCCGGATGGTCAGATGTGCCGAGGTCAGATCATCCGACAGGTCAAGGTCGTAGGTCTCGCTACCGTCCAGGTTCAGCGTTCGACGCGTGACGCCTGCTGGAAAACACAGCGGCGCGATTCCCATATTCACGAGGTTCGACCGGTGAATGCGTTCGAAACTCTCGGCAATGACGGCGCGTATGCCGGCCAGCCACGGGGCCTTTGCCGCCGTGTCGCGGGACGAACCGCAGCCATAATCTTGGCCACCGATCACGATCAGGCCCTGGCCACGATCCAGATAGGTCTGGATGGCTTGAAAGATCGTTGTGACTGCCCCGTCCGGCTGGATCCGCGTCCAGCTGCCTTCCTGTCCGGGCACCATCTCATTTTGCAGGCGGTAATTCGCGAAGGTGGATCGGATGACCACATCCGAACAGCCACGGCGCGTCCCGAAGGAATTGAAGTCTCGAGGTGCGACACCCTGAGTGCAGAGGAAACGCCCGGCTTCGGACTCCGGTGTGATCATGCCCGACGGCGAAATGTGATCGGTGGTCACGCCATCGCCGAGGATCGCCAGTGGGCGCAGACCATGGAACGTTTTGTCGACCCCAGTGTCGGCCGAAATCGACCGCACGAATGGTGGAAAGGACACATAGGTCGACGGCGCCCAATCGTAGGCCCCGCTGCTGGCTTCCAGCGCGTTCCAATCAGGATTGACCTCTGCGATGGCGCCGTAGTTGTCGCGGAATGCCTGGGGTGTCACATGGGCTTGGATGATCGCGTTCACCTCTTCTGCGCTTGGCCAAAGGTCCGAAAACATCACCGGCTGGCCTGTTTGGTCGACCCCCACAGGTTCCGTGGTGATGTCTTTCAGGATCGACCCGAGGAGTGCGTAGCCCACGACGAGCGGCGGGGAGGCGATCATGTTGCGCGAGGCGAGCGGATGAATGCGTCCGGCAAAGTTGCGGTTACCTGACAAAACAGCGACACCCTTGATGTCGTTCTCTTTGATTGCGGTTTCGTGGGTGGGGTGCAGTGGCCCTGACATGCCGTTGCAGGTGGAACAGGAGAACGCGGCGACCTCGAAGCCAAGTGTATCCAGGGGCTCTTGCAGGCCACTGTTCTGGAGATATTGGGCCACCACACGCGATCCCGGCGCGAGCGAGGTCTTCACGTGCGGCGGGACCTCAAGCCCGCGCTGCACCGCATTGCGGGCGACAAGACCTGCAAGCACCATATTGCGCGGATTGGCGGTGTTGGTGCAGCTGGTGATTGCGGCGATGATCACATCCCCATCGCCGATATCATGGTCCATGCCTGCCACCGGCACGCGCCTGGCGCCTTCGTCGGCAAGGCTGAGCCGCACCGTCGCCGCGCCGAGATCGATGCGTTGTTCCGGCTTGGCGGGCCCTGATACCGACCGGCCGATGGACCCGAGATCGAGCTGCGTTACCGCGTCATATTCGATGCTTCCGGTGCCACCAGCCTCTGCCCACAGCCCTTGCATCCGGCAATAGGACTCCGTGCGAACAAGATCGACGCCGCGCCCGGTCTCCGTCAGGTAGCGCAACGTGTTGCTGTCGACCGGACAGAAGACCATGGTCGAGCCATACTCCGGCGCCATGTTGGCGATGGTCGCGCGATCCGGGATGCTCAGGTGGGGATAGCCCGGGCCGAAGAGTTCCACATAGGTGTCGACGACGCCAATTGCGCGCAGCTTCTCCGCGATCACAAGCGCGATGTCGGTGGCTGTGATGTCGTGGGACGGGGTGCCCGTGACCTCCAGCCCGATGACCTTCGGCACGTTCACAGCCGTCGTTTCACCAAACAAAATGGCCTCGGCCTCCAGGCCTCCAATGCCCCATCCGGCGATGCCGAGGGCATTTATCATAGGCGTGTGACTGTCGGTGCCCAGGCTGGAATCCGGGATGAGAAGCGTCGGATCGGCTTCCGCAGGCAGAACCGTTTGACCGAGATACTCGAGGTTGACCTGATGACAGATTCCGCCCCCGGGCGGGATCACCCGCAAGCGCGGGAAGCGGACAGCGCAGGCTTTGAGAAAGGCAAACCGTTCACGGTTCACTTCAAACTCTCTCGCCATGTTGTCTGTCAGTGCGAACCTATCCGCCCAATGGTTGATCGTCATCGAATGGTCGATGATCAGGTCGACCGGGAGGCTCATATCCACCAAATCGGGATCGCCCCCGTTTTCGGCCAGATGATCGCGCATTGCCATGATGTCGACGAGCGCCGGGATGCCCAGCATGTCGTGGAGCAGCAGCCGAGCAGGCCGGAAAGGGACCGCATCGCCGTTCCGGGCGGCCACCAGTTGCGCGGCTTCGCCACCTTCGGAATGGCGTGCAGCGCTCTCTGCCAGCACGCGCAAGGAGAAGGGCAATGTCGCATAGGAAGGACCGATCAACCCGACGGTATCGACCGCGGTATACCTTGAATGACCAACTGGCCGCAGACGCATTGGTGTCCTCCCTCGTTGCGCAAAGGGTAGACAAAGGGGGTATCGTTCGACAGGCTCGAAAGGTAAGTTTTACTGAGCAGAACGCCGATGCCCGCAAACCGTACCGAATCCGTGGAACGCGCGATGTCGATACTGAATGCATTTTCCACCCAGACGCCGACCATGTCGCTCGCGGAACTGGCCGAAGAAACCGGGCTGCACAAAAGCACGATCTTGCGCATCACGAACTCCATGGCGATCTACGGGTTCGTGCAACGCGACGAGGCCGGACGGTTCAGTTTGGGGCCCAGCGTGTGGCGCCTAGGTTTGATTTTCCGCCGAGATTTCAAAAGCAGAGAACACGTGGCACCAGCGTTGCGTATTCTGGCAGAGGCGACGGGAGAGACCGCCTCCTACTATGTGCGCACTGGTGACGAACGCGTCTGTTTATACAGGGAAAACTCTCCAAACCTGCTTCAGTTTCACGTTGAAGAAGGGATGCGATTGAAGCTTTCGACTGGCGCGTCCGGCCTGGTCTTGCGCTACTTTTCGGGTGAAGATGTCGGGGACCTGGGCAAGTTCAATGAGCATGGCACGGTCAGTTCAGTGGGCGAGACAAATCCCAACATCTCGTCCATTGCAACGCCGGTCTTTTCTGCAAACCGCGAGCTGATGGGTGCGCTGACTGTTTCGGGACTGATCAACCGGTTCGATGCTCAAGCACGTACTCGGGCGATACCACTGCTTGAAAGCCTGGCGCGCTCCCTGTCCAATTGAAGCCGGTATATTCTGCTAGACGAAACGAATTGAAGGGTGTCTTGCCGCTATTCGGTATCCTGCCCTAGCACGGCGTGTGCTGTGCGCGGGCGTTCGATGGCCCTGACAACTGGCTACCATGAGGGAGTACCACCGATGACGACCCATGAGATCAACAAGGCGTTCCGGGCGCGGCTGATGAGGGGAGGCGCCGTATTGATGCCGGGCGCCGTTAACGCACTGGCCGCGCGGGTGATCGACGATCTGGGATTTGAGGCTCTCTACATCTCCGGCGCGGGGCTGACGAACAGTTTTTTGGGCATGCCCGATCTTGGGTTCATCTCCCTGCCTGAGATCGCGCAGCATACGGCGGCGATCCGCAACGTGACCGAGCTGCCGATCGTGGTCGATGCAGATACCGGCTTTGGCAACGCGGTGAACGTACATCATACCGTGCGCACGCTGGAGCGCGCCGGCGCCAGCGCCATACAGTTGGAAGACCAAGTCAGTCCGAAACGCTGCGGCCACTTCGCGGGCAAATCCGTAGTCGGCCTCTATGAGGCGCGGAGCCGGATCCGGGCGGCGGTGGATGCGCGCGACGACCCGGATTTTCTAATCGTTGCGCGCACCGACGCATGCGCCACTGAAGGTTTTAGTGCTGCGATCGACCGCGCCGCTGCATTTGTCGAAGACGGCGCCGACGTCACGTTTGTGGAGGCCCCTCAAACGCTGGACCAGATCCGCGCCATTCCTCAAAGGCTGTCCGGCACGCCGCAATTGATCAATCTTGTGGTGGGGGGCAAGACGCCGATCCTCGATCTGGCGGACCTGGACGATATGGGCTTTGGCCTCGTGCTTTATGCGAACGTCGCACTGCAGGGTGCGCTCAAAGGTATGAATGACGCTCTCTCGCGTCTCAAAGCGGATAAGCGGATGGATGAGGGCGGCCCTGTGGCGGACTTCGAGGTTCGTCAGAGCGCCGTTCGGAAGGAATTCTATGACGAGCTCGAAAGGTCATACGCAAACTGAAACGCGCGGAGCCGCGGTCGTGGCAAATGCGTTTTCCGGGCTGTGTGCAGCAAAAGAGCGGCCCGATATGGAGGCCACTCTTCTGTCGATTGAGCTGGGTGGCTCGACCGATTGGAGCCGATCGCGCCCCAAGAAACGGACGGGAGGGAGTGCAATTTAATTCACCGGCGCAGCGTCCGTCGTAACTGCCGACCGCCGTGCAGAGATGCGTCATTTGGCCAAGAGGAAACCGTCTAGGCTGCTTCGGCCCACATGCCTTTCTTAGCGGCAGCGATCGCGAATTCGGCGAAGTCGCGCGGCGGCCGACCAAGGGCGCGTTGAACACCATCGGTCACATTTGCATTGCGCCCGTCCAGTGTCTCGCGCGCGATTTCGGTGAAGACGTCCGCCACGAAGTCGCCCCCGACTGTTGCGACGCTCGCGTGAAACTCCTCGAACGAGATCGGCACATGCTGGATCGGTCGTCCCAGTGCCTTGGACAGAGTACCCGCCATATCCGCAAAGCTCAGAAGACGCGGGCCGGTAACCTCATAGAGCGCGCCGGAATGCCGGCTTTCGGTCAGCGCGGCCACGACAACGTCCGCAATGTCTTCAATGTCGATGATCGGTTCTCGGACATCTCCACCAGGCATCGGCAGGACCCCGGCGAGGATGGGATCGCGCAGATAGCCCTCGGAGAAGTTCTGAGCGAACCAGGCCGAGCGCACCAGGGTAAAGTCGAGGCCGGAAGCACGCACCACGTCTTCGCCGAGACGCGCGTGGTGCTCTCCGCGACCGGAAAGGAGGACGAGGCGTTCCACACCGGCAGTCCTTGCCGCGTTGCAGAGTGCCTCGACCTTGTCGACGGCACCGGGAAACGCGAGGTCCGGAAAGTAAGTCACGTAGGCTGTCGATACACCGTCGAGGGCAGCGGACGACGTAGCCGGTGCCTCCCAGTCGAATGGGATCTTGGCGCCGCGTGCGCCGCGGCGCACAGGCAGCCCCTTGGATTCAAGCCGGGCGGCGACCCGAGAGCCGGTCTTGCCGGTGGCTCCGACGACGAGAATGGGGTTATCGGTCATTGCAGGGCTCCATTGGTTGGTTGCGATGACCAACGGATAGCGGCGTGTGCTCCTTCTGGCATTGACCGCCGCCGCCAACTCATTGACCGCGATGGTCAGCTGTCAGACCTGTGCCTTGCGGTAGGCGGCAGGCGTGTCGCCGGCCCAACGCTTGAAAGCGCGTGTGAAGGCGCTTTGCTCCGAAAACCCCGTCAGAAAGGCGACCTCGGACAAGGAATAGCGTTCGTCGCGCAAAAGCCCTTCGGCGAGTTCGCGTCGGGTCTGGTCGGTGAGAGCCTGAAAACTCAGGCCATCCGCGGCCAGCCTGCGGTGCAGGGATCGCGCGCTCATCCCCAACCGCCGGGCCACATCATCCATTTTCGGCAGGCCCTCGCTGAGCGACCGGGCAATTGCGTCGCGCAGAGCGTCGCGCAGCGATCCGGCTCCGGTACTTTCGGCGAGTTCCTGATCGAGATGCCCGATCAGAAACTGTGAAATCGCCGCATCCCCGAGTTTGTTGGGTGCGTTCATCGAAGTCCGGGAAATCAGCAGGGCGTCGCGATCCGATTCGAAACAAACTGGACAGCCGAAATAGGCTGAATGATACGACGTATCCTTGGGCGGCAGATGCTGCAGATGCACCTCAAGTGGCGCAAAGCGGCCTGAGGATGTCACCTCGCGGGCAAGCGCGGTCGCACTGGCCAGCGTCGCCTCGTTCGACAGCCGCAGCCCCAGCCGCCGCACTCCCGCGCGGTGAAGAGTGAACCAGGTGTTTTCGCCCTCGAGTTCCAGCTGGTACTCCACCACGCTGGTCCAAAGCCGTGCGTAGCGTGCCACCCGCGCGTATGACCCGTTGAGCGTTGGTGCTGCCTTGAACGCCAAGCCAAGCGCCCCGTAATTGTCGCAGCGCATGGACGCCCCTGTGCGGAGCGGCAGATCGGTGACGTCAATGTGGCGCGCCATCTCCTCGAGCAGGCTATAATATGCAGTATCGGCAACCATGAGCTTGGGATCCGGATCTGCCCGCTCATCTATGCCCACCGAGGCAAGCAGTTTCCGGCTGTCGACGTCCGAGCCGGCCGCGGCCACCATTTTTCTCACAAACAAGGACGTCACACTTCCCATCGTGAGACGATTATTTGTCGTCTTTCCAGAAAGGCAACAGCGGCCTTGGCTCAAGCCACTTCAGTCAGGGGGGTGTCGTGCAAGGTCGTCTCTCGCCCGTTTGCCGAGACGCCCGCGCCGGGCTCTGGTGTGACCGCAAAAACTGAAGAAAGCACTCAGCCTTGGACAGCAACCCGGTGACCTGCGGCGAGCTCCTCCAGTGTGACACGCTGGGGGTGATCGCCGATGGGAAAGATGGGGCTACCCGGCTCATTGCTCGATGCTGGCTCTCGCCTTTGACGGACCTGCGTCGGGTCGGGAACCGGGACGGCAGACAGGAGCCTTTTCGTGTACCGGTGACGCGGATTGTGGAGCACGTCGTCCCGCCGCCCCTCCTCCATGACCTGACCGAGGCGCATGACCATCACGCGATCGGCGACCCTTTCGACCACAGCCATGTCATGACTGATGAACAGGTAGGACAGCTCGTCTTCGTCCTGAAGTTCCTGCAGCAGATCGAGCACCTGCGCCTGAACCGACACATCGAGGGCCGAGACGCTTTCATCGGCCACGATCACCCGCGGCGACAGGCTGAGCGCCCGCGCGATGCAAATCCTCTGCCGTTGGCCACCTGAAAACTCGTGCGGGTAGCGCGCCAGCATATCGGACGAAAGCCCAACCCGCCGAAAAAGCCATTCCGCCCGATCAGAGAGCTCTGAGCCCTTTGCCTGACCATGAACCTTCAGGGGCTCCACTACCTGATCCCCAACCGTCATGCGCGCATCGAGCGAGGCGCCGGGATCCTGAAACACCATCTGGATCTTGCGCAGGACCGGGCGCATGGCGTTGCGCGAAAGACCGCGCGTTTGTTGCCCGTCGATGCGGATCGATCCATCCCAGGGTATCAGCCCGACCAGCGCTTTGCCGATCGTCGACTTGCCGGACCCGGACTCGCCCACCAACGCCAATGTCTCGCCGGATCGGATGGCGAAGGACACCCCCTCAACGGCATGGAGCCGCGCCACGGTTCTGTTCAACAGGCCGCCCCTGACATCGAACCGGACGGTCAGGTCATCGACTTCGACCAGCTTTCGCGCAGGGGGTTTGACGGGGCGGTCCGGCGCTTCGCCAAGGCGGGGCACGGCGGCCAGAAGCTCGGTGGCATAGGCCGTCTTGGGCCGGGCGAAGAGCTGACCCACGGGCGCCGCCTCTTCCTGCTGGCCACGGCGCAGTACGATGACGCGGTCGGCCATCTCAGCCACGACACCCATGTCATGTGTGATCATGAGAACCGATGTGCCATGAATATGCTGCAATTGGCGGATCAGCTCGAGGATCTCTGCCTGAACCGTCACGTCCAGTGCTGTCGTCGGTTCGTCTGCGATCAGGATCTCGGGGTCGCAAGCCAGGGCGATCGCGATCATAACGCGCTGCCGCATGCCACCCGAAAGCTCATGCGGAAACTGTTTGAGCCGACGTTCAGGCTCGGTCAGCCGTACGTCCCTGAGAAGCCCGAGCGCCCTTTCCGGTGCATCGCTGCGGGCGCAGATGTCGTGGGCGAGCAAAACCTCGCAGAGCTGCTGCTCGACCGTCATCAGCGGGTTGAGCGAGGTCATCGGCTCCTGGAAGATCATCGCGATCCGTTTCGCGCGGATCTTGCGATAGGCGGTCTCCGTCAGCTCCGAGAGTTCCAGATCGCGTAGCTGAATGGAGCCTCCAGTAATCCGGGCCATGGGTTTAGGCAGCAATCCCATGATGGCGAGCGCGGTCATCGATTTTCCCGATCCGCTTTCGCCTGCCAGGGCGACGGTCTCGCCGGGCCGGAGATCAAAGGACAGCTCGTTCAGAACGGTTTTGCCGCCCACCGTGGTTGCGACCTGCACGGTCAGGTTGCGTACCGAGAGAACGGGGCGCACGGCGTCGCCCCGTTCGGTGTTGAGCGTTCTGGTCATTCGAATACGATGCGCGGGAAATAGAACGATACGACCCAGTTCGGCATATCCACGATTTCGGAGATCCGCAGATCTCCGGCCACCGAACAGAGTAGATAGGCATCCTCAGCGGACAGTCCGTGATCCTTGGACAAGAGGTCGATCATTCCCGAAACGGCGTTCTTGGCGCCTTCCATCATGTCCGGCCCCACGCCGGTCGTGACCTCATAGCCCTTGGCATCGAGGTGCCGCGTTACAGGGCCGGGGGTCGAGAACCGCGGAAACGGCAACGCTTCCTGCTTGATGAGGTCGAGCGTGATCTCGACCTCCATCGGGCTTTCGATAGCCGTGCCGCAAACCTCGCCGTCTCCCTGTGCTGCATGGGTGTCGCCCACGGAGAAGAGCGCCCCGTCAACCTCCACTGGTAGATAGAGGATAGAGCCTGCAGCGAGATCTCGGATGTCGAGATTGCCGCCCATACGCCGTGGCGGCACGACCGAATGCAGCCCGGGTTCCGCCGGTGCCAGTCCGATTGTTCCGGTAAAGGGTTTCAGCGGTACCTTGGCGATATCTGAGAAGAGCGCGGGCGCCAATGTAACGGGATCATAGTCCCAGGTTTTCAAATGCGGCTCGGTGAATTGATCGGCAAGCAGGCCGAAGCCGGGGATGTTCGCCGTCCAGCCGAAACCCGAGGGATGAAACGCCTCCAGCGTCACCTTGAGCACGTCGCCCGGCTCCGCCCCGTCGACATAGACCGGGCCGGTGACCGGGTTGATCTTGCTGAAGTCCAGGCCGGGGACGTCGGCCGTGGTGCTGTCCTTAGTAAGCTGTCCTCCCGAGCTGTCGATGCAGTGGAATTGTACGCGGCTGCCGGGCGCTACTGTCTCGGCGGGCGGGATCGAATGATCCCACCCTTGATGTTGGCGACCATGAATGGTGTAGTCGCAAGCCTTGCACATCGGCCTACTCGGCAGCGCTGGAGTAGATGTAGTCGTAGTTCACCGGGATATGAACCGGATCCACGAACAGGCTGTCATCGCCCGCCATCGCGTCGGACACCATGGTGAAGCGCTGCTCGTTGAACACCGGCACCCAGGGCGCGTCGGCCATGATATCGACATAGATCGCGCGCCAGGCGTCTTCTCGGGCGTCGGCCATGTCTGGTCCCGTCATGGCGTCGGCTTCGGCTGCGCGTGCGTCCAGCGCCTCGTTGCAATACCATGACCAGTTCCAGCCCCCCGGCACCGCCCCGGCGCAGCCAAGGATCGGGCCATAGAAGTTGGACGGATCGGGAAAGTCCGCGATCCAGGCCATGCCGCCCGACCAGATCATGGGCGCCTGATCGGCCTCACCGCCGGCGGCGATCACATTGGCCTGGGCAAGACTGCGGATTTCAGCGGTCACGCCGATCTCGGACAGATCCTGCTGAATGGCCTGCGCGATGCGCGGGTTCGGGTCGACGTTCATCACGTAGAGCTCGGTGGTGAAGCCGTCGGGAAACCCAGCTTCGGCGAGCATCGCCTTGGCCGCCTCGGGATCATAGGCGTAGCCTTCATAGTCGTTGGCGTAACCCGGCATCGAAGGCGGAAGCGGCTGGTTCGCGGGCACCGCACGTCCGTTAATCATCTGGACGATACGGTCCTTGTTGATCGCCATGTTCACGGCCTTGCGCACGTCGATATTGTCGAAGGGCGCCATCTGCGTGTTCAGTGTGATGTAGCCCGTGTGAAGCTGACCGCCCTCGACCACATTGTCGGCCTGCTCTGCGTCATTCATCACCTGCAGGAACTGCGCCGGCGGGATACCATCTCCGGGCACATCAGCCTCGCCACTCTGCAGCCTTAGCAGTGCCACGGTTGGCTCGAGCCCGATGTTGAAGGTCACCTGATCGAGCTTCGGTACACCGGCGCGATGATAGTCGGCGAACCGTTCGAAGACGAGTTGCTGCCCGGGTGTCCATTCCGCCAAAGTGAAGGCGCCAGAGCCCACTGGCTGACGGCCGAAATCTTCGCCAGCCGCCTCGACCGCTTCCTGCGGCACGATGGAGGCGAAATTCAACGCCATGACGTGGCTGAAGGTCGCGTCGGGGCGGCTGAGCGTGATCTGCACCGTCTTGTCGTTGATCACCTCGATCCCGCTGAGACCGTCGCCTTCGCCGGCGTTCCAGCTGTCGAAACCGTCGATCATCGAAAAGAACCCGGCGCCCGGGCTGCGCGTCTCGGGATTGGTTACGCGCTCCAGCGAGTACTTGACATCCGGCGCGCCGATTTCGCGCCCATTGTGGAACTTGATGCCGTCTTTCAGAACGAATCTGTGTACGAGCCCGTCGTCTGAAATGTCGTGACTCGCGGCCAGCTCATTCCGGAGGGTTGTGGTGCCCGGCTCATACCCCATGAGCCCGTCGAACAGGGACTTTATCATCGACCAGTTCTGCCAGTCATATCCGATGGCCGGATCCAGCGTGGCGACGTCATCCTGATAGGTAACGACCATTGCGCCGCCCTGCGGGGCCTCCTCATTCACCTGCGCAAGCGCACCCGATGCGGCAAGGGCGATCCCGGCGACGCCGGTCAAGAAGATGTTCCTCATTTCGTGCTTCCTCTGTCGGTTACTTGGTTTTGATGCGGGGATCGATGAGGGGCGCCACGAGGTCGGCCAGGAGATTTCCAAGGACGATAGCCGTGGCGGAGACCATGGTGACGCCCATGATCACGGGAATGTCGACGCGCTGGATGGCCTGCCAGGCAAGCTGGCCGATCCCTGGCCATCCGAAGACGCTTTCGACAACGACGATGCCGGACATGAACAGGCCGATATCGATCCCGATCATCGCAATGATCGGCAGGATCGCGTTCGGCATGACATGGCGGACGATGATGCGCAGTTTGGACAGGCCCTTGGCACGCGCCGTACGGACGAAATCCTGTCCCAGCACCTCGATCATGGAGGAGCGCATCATGCGGCTGTACCAGCCTGCACCCAGTAGCCCGAGGGTGATCGAGGGTAGCACAAGGTGGGCGAAGGTGCCGTAGCCGCCGATGGGAAACCAGCCAAGCTGCACGGCAAAGACATAGAGCAGCAGAATACCCACCACGAACTGCGGAGCGGAGATCGAGATGAAGCTGAAGATCATCAGCGTGTGATCGACGGGCCTGTTGCGGCGCAGGGCGGCGACGATCCCGATGGTGAGCCCGATAATCAGTTCGGTGACGATGGCAGAGACCATCAGCAGGAGGCTCGCCGGCAGGCGCGACGCAATGAGCTCGGAGACCTCGGCCCGCTGCATATAAGACCGCCCCAGATCGCCCTGAAAGAGGTTTGACAGATAGCGGAAGTACTGCACGAAAAGCGGATCGTTGAGCCCAAGCTGATCGCGGATATTGGCCACCGTGTCGGCTGTGGCCGCGCGCCCAGCGATCTGCCGCGCCGGGTCCGCCGGAATGAGATAAAGCAGCACAAAGGTCACAAATGTGATGCCGAGCAGGATCAGCGCGCTCTCGAACAGACGGCGGATCAGGTAGTCGGTCACCCGTGCCGCCCCTTCAATGTCGGGTCGAGGATGTCGCGCAGGGCATCGCCAACAAGATTGAAGGAGAGCGCAAGCAACACGATCAGCACGCCCGGGAAAAAGACGAGCCAGGGCGCTGTCGAGAAATAGGTCTGGTTCTCGAAGATGATGTTGCCCCAGCTCGGCATCGGCGGCTGCACGCCCACGCCAAGGAAACTCAGCGTGGCCTCCAGAAGAACCGTGGTCGAAATGCCCAGCGTACCGAAGACGATGATTGACGACAGCAGATGCGGCAACAGATGACGCAGCAGGATGCGAAACGGGCCCGATCCGATCGAACGCTGAACCTGGATGAAGTCGCGTTCGACCAGACTGCGCGTTTCGGTATAGATTACGCGGCTCATCTGGACCCAGTTCACCATCGCGATGACGAGTGCCACGATGAGCAGGCTGGGCTGAAAAATCGCCGCAAGCACGATGGCCAGCAAGAGCGCGGGGAAGGCCATCATCAGATCGGTGAACCGCATCAGAACGGCGGCCGTCCAGCCACCGAAGTATCCCGCCGTGATCCCGACGGCCGCGCCGAGCATCACAGCGATCCCGTTTGCGAGGACACCGATCGTCAGCGAGGTGCGCGTGCCGAGGATCAGGCGAGAGGCAAGATCGCGCCCGAGCAGGTCCGTTCCCAGGAGATACTCGCCGCCGGGCGGAAGAGGGCCACCCATAAGGTCGAGCCCGTCGAAGCTTTGTTCAAACGGGTCCCGTGGCATCAGCCATGGAGCGAAGACCGCGCAAAAGACCATCAGGCTGATGATGACTAGGCCAAATGCGGCGCGCGGACGTCGCAGGAGTTCGCGAACCACTTCGCGGAACCGGCTTTCTGGCTGACGTGTGACCGTTCCAGTGTCGCTCATCCGGACGCGTCCCGCGCCGTTGGATGCGCCTCGAGCAGTAACCGAGCGGCATCCTCCAGTGGGAGCTGCGCCACCATTGCCATGGTGCGCAGTTTCTTCAGAGCGAGCGCCTCGTCCCGACCCTCTCCCATGAGCAACAACACGGCGCGGATCACGTCGAGCCGCCCCTTCTTGCGCCGCGCGGTTTCGGCCTCATGCGTGCGCCTGTCGGACTTTCGCGCATAGATCTCATGACCGATCACCAGGGCCGAGAACAGATTTCCCAAGCTCGACAACGGCAGATAGGCGTCGGTTTCCTGGTCCAACGCCCAGGCCAGCCGGCCCGGGCTTTCCGACCCGATAAGACCTATCACCGGCATCGGCGCTTCGCCGCGTGGCCAGGGAAGCATCCCGTCATCGGCCGTATCGATGTCGAGGATCAGCATATCCGCCGTTGCGGCGAGCGATGAATCGAGATCGCCGAGGCAAACCACGGTGCAGATCCCCAAACGGTCGCAGCGTGCCCTGATCCGTTGACCGACCTCTTCGGACCGATGCAGCACGATGGCTGTACGACCGGAAAAGTTATGCAATAGCGCGCGGGTCAATTGATGACCCTCAAGACCGTTTTGCGCCGACGGCGATCCGCATTGCGTGCCGCGAGATAGGGATCCGCCGGCACGGCCCGCTCCATCCTTTCGACCACGCGAAAGCGCCCGTTCTCGGCCAGCGAAAGGCATGGTCGTAACTCGGCATGCCGAAGGACGGGATCAATGGAGACGGATCCCATCGCGGTGGTCACGGACGCCGACGACGCGGCCTCGAAGACGGCTCTCGGATCTTCCGAGCCTGCCCGTTCCAGGGCTTCCGCAATGATCTCGACCGCCGCATACGATGTTGCCAGAAAGGAGGAGACGCGCCCGTTCGGTGCGTGACGTTTTGCGGCTTCTTTGAGCGCGTCGCCGGCATCCTCTTCGAATAGGCTTCCCGCGGATATCAGTCCGTTGGCGGCCGCTCCGAGGTCTCCGAGATCGGCCTCGGTCTGATTGAAGCTGGCGACATGGCCTGGTCGTCCCACCCGAGCCGGATCTCGCGCCGCGAGGCCGTGCAGGAAGCTCGTATTCGATGGCCCGATTAGGCTGTCAACAACGCAATCGACGTCCTGTGCGCAAAGCTCGTCAAGCACATGCTCATGGCTCGTCGAGCCGAGCGGCACGTAGCGCTCTCCCACGATTTCGATCCCGTGGGACTGGAGACAGTCGCGGGCGAGGCGCAGTGTTTCCCACCCCCAGACATAGTTCGACCCTACAAGGTAGGCGCGTTCCATCCCCTGTTCCGCGATCCAGTCCGTAACCGGCACGACGTGATGGTTGGGGGCGGCACCCAGATAAACGACATGGCCGTTGCTCTCGAAACCTTCGTAGGGGCAGGGATACCAAAGAAGACCTCCGCGCCGTTCCAGTAGGGGGATCATTTCTTTGCGGCTGGAGGATGTTATGGCTCCGAGGATGTGTCGGACCCCGTCGTCGAGCAGCGATCGGGTCAGCCGGTCATACTCTGCCATGTCTCCGCGGGGGTCGGCGATCACCGGTGTTATGTTTGATCCGCCTGCCGCTTGCAGCGTTTCGATTGCACCCAGAGCCCCGGCAAGCGCACTCTGCCCGAGCGCTGCATAGCTTCCGGTCGTGGAAAAGATCAGACCCAGACGCAGAGACAAAGCTGCCACCCCAAAAATAAAAAAACCCCGCCTCTTCCAAAAGGAAGAAAGACGGGGCGCTGTTGCCCATGGCCGCCTACTCCGGCCGATGTACCTAAACGATGGGCGAGCGGACGCGCAGAGTCCAGCGTCGCATGATGTTGCGAAGGCCGGTGGTAGTGTGCCGCCTATTTTTTGGGCTCAGGCGGCGGGCTGTTCCGCCGATTGTGCAGCGAAAGGGTTTCCGCCTTACAGCTCGTCGGCGAGTTTATCGTGTCGGGCGCAAGGGAATGGGGCGCTGTTCCTCGATCGCCTCCATCGCGAAAAGCGATGTCACGGTCTCGAGCTCGATGTCTGCGATGAGCTGCCTATAGCAGGCGTCATAGCTTGTCATGTCCCGGGTCACGATCTTCAGCAGATAGTCGTATTCTCCGCCGATACGGAAGAAGTCGACGACGTCTTCGATCCGGGATACATGCCGCCTGAAATGCTCCAGCCACGCCGCGGAGTGATGCCGCGTGCGAATCATCACGAAGACGACGAGCCCCGCGCCCAGTAGCTCACGGTCCAGCATCACGGTTCGGTTGCGAATGACGCCGGCCTCTTCCAGCGCTTTCAGGCGCCGCCAGCACGCGTTTTGAGACAAGCCCACCTTCTCGCTCAATGCGCGTTGAGACCGGGAGGAGTCTTGTTGCAGCTCTTTGAGGAGCTGACAATCTATATGATCTATTTCAAGCGACACTACTCTATCATATGATAGATAAAGATCACAATCTATGCAGTAATGAGAGGTGATTTTTCACATCTCAGTTGTCAGTCTTAGGGCTAGTTGCCAGCGCGTATCCGGAGCCCCCGAACAAGATGACACCAATAGAAGGTTTCAAGCGCTCTTTGAGGTCGCGCAATCTCATCGAAGAACTGCGCCTGGGTTTGATCGGCGCGTCGGCAAAGGTCCCGGGCCCCTATGGGTACAAACCCCTGATCTATGCCGACTATGTCGCCTCGGGACGCGCGCTCGAACAGATTGAGGACCTCGTCCGCTACGAGGTCCTGCCCTTCTATGCCAACAGCCATACCGAAGCCTCGTACTGCGGGGCGTTTTCCACGCGCCTGCGTGAGAGCGCCCGGGCGGAGATTGCCCGGATGACAGGGGCCACGGAGGATTTCAGCGTCGTGTTCACGGGCTCCGGGGCGACCAACGGGCTGAACCGCATGGTGAATCTGCTCGACATCCCTGGCATCAGGGCGCGTGGCGGACGGGTTGTTGTGATGGTCGGTCCCTATGAGCACCATTCCAACCTCCTGCCCTGGCGGGAGAGCGGGGCGGAGACTGTCGAAATCCCCGAGGCGTCGACCGGCGGTCCGGATCTGGAAGCGCTCGAAGCGGAGCTGCGTCGGGTCGAGACAGCGGATCTCATACTAGGCGCCTTTTCGGCGGCGTCTAACGTCACCGGTATCCTGACCGATCCCGATCCCGTGACGCGGCTGCTCAAACGGTACGGCGCATTGGCGATTTGGGACTATGCCTGTGGCGCTCCTTACATCGGAATGGACATGCGGGCCGGCATGGAGACCGAGAAAGACGCCATAGTGTTCTCGACACACAAGTTTCCTGGTGGTCCAGGCGCGTCGGGCATTATGGTGATCCGAAACAGCATGGTGCGCAGTGACGTTCCGACATTTCCCGGTGGCGGTACAGTGTCCTTCGTATCGCCCTGGTCCCATATCTACTCTCCCAACATCGCCCACCGCGAAGAAGCCGGCACCCCGAATGTCGTCGGGGATGTCCGGGCCGCTCTGGTGATGCTGGTGAAAGAGGCGATGGGGCAGGAGTGGCTGGACCAGCGCCACGCAGCGTTGCGCGCGCGGGCGCTTGCGGTCTGGCGCACCAATCCGGCCATCGAGATCCTTGGAAATCCCGCCGCGCACAGCTTACCGATCTTTTCCTTTAGGGTGCGCGACGGAAGGGGTGGTTACCTGCATCACCAGTTCTTCACGCGGCTTCTGAGCGATCTGCACGGGATCCAAGCTCGTGGTGGCTGCGCCTGTGCAGGCTCCTACGCGCATCGCCTACTCGGGCTCGACCGGGGCGAATCCGATCGGATGCGGGCGGCGATTCAGCGCGGTCTGGAAACCGAAAAGCCTGGCTGGATCCGATTGAACATCTCGGCTCTGATGTGCGATGACAAGGCACAACTGATCATCTCGAAGGTTGACGAGTTGGCCTCCTGCGCGTCAGATTATCTGGGCGATTATCAGGTCGATACGCGCAATGCGCGCTTCGTCCCGGTCGCAAAATCATCCGCTGTTGGCAGCCCAGCCACCCGAAGAGCAGGGGCTTCTGCTTGAGTTCGCCCCTCCAAAATCCTGAGTTTCGCAAACTCTTTGCGGCGCAGATCTTCTCGCTGCTGGGCATCGGCGTGATGACGGTATCTTTGTCACTGAGCGCGTTCGAGTTCGGGGGGGTGAGCATGGGCGGCCCGATCCTGGGCGGGATCCTTGCGCTCAAGATGGTAGCTTATGTGCTCATCGCCCCGCTTGCCGAGCCGCTGACATCGTCCTGGCCGCGGCGACGAGTGCTGGTGATCATGGACGTGCTGCGCCTGGCGCTGGTAGCCGGCATGGGGTTCGCTCAAACGCCGCTGCAGGTGGCTGTGCTCGCCTTTCTCTTCTTCGCGGTCTCATCGGGTTTCACGCCGCTCTTCCAGGCGGTGCTGACCGAAATCCTGCCGGATGAGGCGAGCTATGTGCGCGCGCTGGCCTGGTCGCGCGTGGCCTACACGCTTGAGGCGGTGCTCAGCCCTGTCGTCGCGGCGCTGGCGCTCAACCTTCTCGTGCCAAGCGATCTGTTCTTCGTCGCTGGCATCAGCTTTTGCGGCTCGGTCGCGGCCTTGCTGCTGACACATCTACCGGCTGCGCTGCGACCGGCGAAAAGCCCGTTCCTTTTGCGACTGACGCGGGGCGCGCGGATCTATGCGCGCACGCCGCGGCTGCGCGGGCTGTGGCTGTTTCAGTTTGCCGTCAGCCTGTTGATGGCCTGGGTGTTCGTTAACACGGTTATCTATGCCGGTTCGCGCTTCAGCGCAGCGGAAAGCATCTTTACCTGGCAGATGGCCTCTTACGGTCTGGGCGCCGCGGCCATGGCGCTCATTGTGCCGCGCATGGTGGAGATGAGCGACGAACGCCGTGTGATGGCCGCCGGGGCATTTTGCTTTGCCGGTCTGGGGCTGCTGATCGCGGCTCATCTGCCGCTTGCAGGCCTGATGGCGCTATGGCTGGCCTTTGGCGCGGCGGGCTCTCTGGTGCTCACCCCAGGCGGACTGGTCATTGCGCGTTCGGCCTCGCAGGAAAACCGGCCCGCGGTTTTCGCCGCGCAGTTCGCCCTTTCACATGCGGGCTGGCTTTTGGCATATCCGCTGGCCGGGTGGCTCGGCGCCTTGCTCTCGCCCGCGACGGCGTTGCTGCTCCTATGCTTGGCATGCGCACTTCTCACTGGCGTTGCGTTGCGTGTCTGGCCGGCCACGGATGTCGACGCGCCCGAGCACGATCATCCGGAGTTGCCCCCGGACCATCCGCATATCCGCGCGCATTCGTCCGAGGGCGGAGGCCACAGGCATCGCTACTATATTGACGACTTGCATCCGCACTGGCCCGGCGTGGCGACATAAAGCATTCGGTGCGGCACTAAACGAGAGGCACGACAGAGACATGGACGGTGCATTGACGCCCGCAATCGACGGTCAGGGTCTGACCGCGCTCGAAGCGCGCCTGAAGGAGGATCTGAGCCATCTCCTCTATCCGGGTAAGTCCTGGGTGCCACCCCAGACGAAGAACGGCGAGCGGGTCCAAGATGTCGTCATCATCGGTGGCGGCATGTGCGGGATGGTGGCCTGGCTGGCGCTGCGCACGGGCGGTGTCGACAATATCCGCGTTTTGGACCGGTCGCCGCCTGGGTTCGAGGGGCCCTGGTTGAACTATGCGAGGATGGTCACGCTACGCTCGCCAAAGACATTGACCGGCCCGGCATTCGGTCTTGGTCCGCTGACGTTCCAGGCTTGGTACCGAGCTCAGTTCGGTACCGCGAACTGGGAAGAGCTCGACAAGATCCCCCGGCCGATGTGGATGGACTACCTCAAATGGTACCGAAAGGCGTTGGAGATCCCTGTCGAGAACGACGTTTCGGTCGACCTCGTGGAACCTGACGGAGCTCTGTTGCGCCTGCATCTATCGGGCGCTGCCTCAGGGTCGATCCTGGCGCGCAAGCTCGTCTTGGCCACAGGGCGTGACGGTACCGGCAAACCGAACATTCCGAGTTTCATGGACGGCATACCCCGGCGGCTCTGGGCGCACAGCGCGGACGAGATCGATTTCGCCGCTCTGAAGAACAAGAAGGTGGCCGTGATCGGCGTCGGCGCCTCGGCTGTCGACAATTCCGCGGAGGCGCTGGAGCATGGCGCGTTCGAAGTGCGCCATCTGATCCGCCGCAAGGAGATGCCGGTTGTCAACAAGATGATGGGCATCGGCAGCTACGGATTCACCGCAGGCTATGCGGCACTTTCCGACGAGTGGCGTTGGCGGTTCATGCAGTATAGTTTCGCGACCCAGACGCCTGCCCCCCACGGCTCGACGCTCCGCGTGAGCTGTCACAAGAACGCCTATTTCCATTTCGGCAAAACCACCACCAAGGTGGAAGAGCAGGGAAGCGGCGTGAAGATCAGTTTTTCCGACGGGACGAATTATCTGGCGGACTTCTTGATCCTCGGCACTGGTTTTGTCACCGACCCGATGATGCGGGTGGAGTTCGGAGAAGCGGCGGCGAAAATCCAGCTCTGGCAGGATGTCTATACCCCGCCCGAGGATGAGCAAAACGCGGATCTCGGGCGATTTCCCTATCTCAACCCCGATTTCACATTCCGCGAAAAGGTGGTGGGCACCGCGCCGTGGCTGTCGAATGTCTATTGCTTCAACTATGGTGCCACGGCGAGCCTCGGCAAGGTCAGCGGCGACGTGCCGGGCGTGTCGGATGGGGCTGCCTGGCTGGCGCGCGACATTGCCGCCAAGCTCTATTGCGAAGATGTCGAGGCCCATTGGCAGGGCTTTCTGGACTATGACACTCCGGAGTTGAACGGTGAGGAATGGGTCGCCAGCGATCTGCCCCAGGAGGTCGATGCGTGAGCGATATCTGGCGGACCACCAGCCTTGTCGAAGGCGGCGTGACGGAGGGCGGCGCGGGATCAGCGGCGGCCACCTTGCGGGCCTCGGTTCTCGAAAAGACTGACGCGGCCGAGCGTGCCGTGTTTGCGCCGCAGGATTGCGGCGCCTGGCCCGCGGACATGCGCGCGGCTCTGGCCGCGCGGATCGCGCGATTGAATGGGCAGGAGCAGGTCGCAAAACGCTATGAGGCGCGTCAGCAGGGTCAAGACTACGCGTCGCTGGCCGATCCGGCGAGTGACGGTGGCGAAAGGGGCCTGGCGGAGGTGCTCGCCTTTATGGACAAGGTCGCGCGTTCGCCCAAGGATATTGCCAGCGATGACATCGCAGCGCTTAAAGCAGCCGGTACGACCGACGCCGATATCGTCAGGTTGTGCGAATTGAACGCGTTCCTTGCCTACCAGTTGCGTCTCGTCGCAGGACTGAAACTGATGACCGGACCACCAGAATGACCGACGAGGTCCTTCACAAGTTCACCCGCACAGTCCCGCACTGGCGCCCGCGTGTTAAACCGGTAGACCTTAAAGAGGCCACAGAGGCGCAACTCGCGGCACTTCAGGTGACCCCGTCCAACACCAAGGTTTCCGACTATGTTCTGGTGCTGGCCCATGACGTCGAGAGCCTCGCGGTCCGCTCGCCTCTGTTCAACGCAATCATGTATGACGAAGGCGGACTGAGCCGGGCCGAGCGAGAGCTTGGGGCGCTTGGCGCCTCCATCGTCAATCGCTGTATATACTGCGCCGCTGTTCATGCGGCGCGTCACGCCCAACTCGAGAGCAGTACCGATGTGACGGACGCGCTCTTTGCAAAGGGAGCGGAGGCCGATCTGTCCCCCCGTGATCGCGCGATCTTTGATTTTGCGCGCAAGCTCTCGGCCAGCCCGCCAAAGGCGGATGCTTCGGATATGACTGCATTGCGGGACGCGGGTCTCGATGAGACCGAGATCCTCGACCTCATACTTTCGACGGCCTTGTTCGGATGGGCCAACCGGCTGATGCATGTGCTCGGAGATCCGGTGCGCAGGAGTGACGCGGCATGAGTGGGGAAGAGATCAAGGTCGGTATCGCTGGTGCGGGGTCCATCGCCTTCGCCACGGCCGCGCTGCTGCAGCATAAGGGTCACGCTCCGATGCTATGGTCGCCCTCCGGGGCAGGCACAGAGGAGCTTGCCAAGGGTGAAAAGCTGACGGCTCGAGGCGCGCTGGAAGGTGTCTTCACACCCAAGGTGGCGGTGTCCGCAGAGGCGCTTGCCTTGGAGAACGACGTCCTGCTGATCGCCTTGCCGGGCTACGGCCACAAAACGGTGTTCGATGCATTGGCTCCGCATTTCCGTGCGGAGCATCGCGTGATCATCTCGTCACACGGATCCTTCGGAGCACTCTATCTCGCGCGCCTTCTGGCCGCGCGCGGAATCGAGATCCCGATCACCGCATGGGGAACAACGGCTGTTACAGGTCGGCGCAAAAGCGGAACCACGGTCCAGGTCAACACCGTGCGCGCGAAGGTCGACATGTGCACCTTGCCCGCATCTCAGCAAGATGTGCAGCTGGCGCTCTGCGAGACGCTGTTCGGCAAGGTCTTTGCCCCGCGCGATGGGCTTTTGGCGATTACGCTTTCGAACCTGAACCCGCAGAACCACATGGGCATCGCGCTTGGCAACATCACCCGGATGGAGCAGGGCGAGACCTGGAGCCAGGGCAAGAACGTTACCCCCACGGTCGGGCGCCTTCTGGAGCGGCTCGATGAGGAGCGGCTGGCGATCGCAAGTGCTCTCGGGCTGTCGGTGAAAACCATTTTCGAGCATTTCCACCAGTCCTTCCACGTGCCGGTGGCATCAATCTCGGAAATGAACCAGCAGATGCATGCGCAGGGGAATGGTGGGACAGGTCCGGCCACGGCCGACACACGCTATGTCACGGAAGATGTGCCCTACGGTCTTGTACCCGTCGTGGTCCTGGGCAAGCTTGTAGGGCGGCCTGCGGTGCTGCATGAAGCCGGTATCGCGATCTTCTCGGCCATGTATGGGCGGGACTTCGCGACCGAAAACCAGCTGCTTGATGCGTTATCGCTTGAGCGCTGTAGTCTGGCAGATTTGGCCGAGGCCGCCAAAACCGGCCGTCTGGACCCAAAAGAAGCTTGTGCGGAGACAACCTGACAGGGTTCGATACGCGCAGAAAACAAGAATAAAGTAACGCTTGAAGAACCAGCAAGGAGCAAAAAGAATGACCAAACTACCCCTGAGCCGCCGCGGATTTCTGGGCACGACGGCCGCCTCCGCCGCAGTGCTCGCCAGCCCGGCCTATCTGCGCCCCGCGCGCGCCGCTGGCGGCGAGGTGAACATTTGGACCTACACCGACTTCGTCCCCGAGAGCTTCAAGGAGCAGTTCGAGAACGATACCGGTATCAAGGTGAACATCCGCCTCGTCGATGACCAGGGTAAGCAGTTCAACCTTCTCGCCGCCGAAGCGCCGGAGCCTACGGTGGATATCGTGACCGTTGCCGGTCACCGCTTCCTGCAGTTCATCGACAGCGACCTGCTGGCACCGCTCGACACCGATCGCCTGACCAACTGGGGCGCCATGAACCCGATCTATTCGGAAAGCGACTGGGCGACGATCAATGGCAATAAATGGGGCGCGCCGATCCTGTCGGGTATGGAAGTGCTCGCCTACAACAACGAGGTCGTACCCGAAGAGGATGTTAAAAGCTGGTACACGTTCTTCTCCGACAAATATGCCGGCCAGACCGCCTACACGATACAGGATATGCTCTCAATCGTGATGCTCATGAAGGGCTATGACGGCAATATGGTCGCCTATCTCGACGATCCTGAGAAGGCCGCCGAGATCGTTGCCGAAGCGCGCGATTTCCTGATCGAGAAGAAGCCGCTCGTGCGCAAGTACTATGACAGCGGCGCCGAAGTGCAGCAGATGTTCGTCAATCAGGACATCACCATGGCATGCGCCTGGAACGGGCCGATTGCGGCGCTGATGGCGGACGGTTTCCCGGTGTCGATGACGATCCCGAAGGAAGGCTCCTACGGCTTTGTCTATACCTATAACGTCGCCAACAACGCACCGAACGCCGACAACGCCTATATCTTCCTCGACGCGATCCTGTCCTCGCCCGAGATCGGTGCCGAAATGACCAAGGCGTCAGGCTTCATCTCAACCTTCAACGGCGCGGACGCGCATTTGACCGAGGCGGAGAAGGCCGCGTCAGCCTTCACCGAAGAAGAGCTCGCCAATCTGCAGTTCTTCCGTGCCGAGGCGAACGAGCTGAAATACAGCCTGGTCG
The DNA here is from genome assembly GCA_039184415.1 of Pseudomonadota bacterium. GTDB lineage: Bacteria > Pseudomonadota > Alphaproteobacteria > Rhodobacterales > Rhodobacteraceae > JANSYP01. Next base: position 3,622 of record JBCDBB010000007.1, on the reverse strand, counting down.
ATCCAGCGGTGGAAGCGATCAAAGCCGCCTGAGGACCAGAATAAAAGACCGCGGCCACCGGTGCGAACCAAAGGAGGCCGCGGTCGCGCCGCACTTCGACCCCTGAGCGAGGAATCGCAATGACCAACGGTGCTGCGCCCATCGGCGCAGAGCGTACAGACATCGCGGACGCCAGCGGTGAAGACCGGCCCGCGGCATGGGGCCGGTTCGTCGCCTGGCGTCCCTATCAGCTCCTTTCGGCGGTGGTCTTTGCCTCGCCTCGTCGACAGTTTCTGATGCTGGCGGTGATCCCCGTGATCTGGGTTCTGACACAGCATTTGGGGCCAATGCTGCAGATGCTGCGAGTGAGCCTGATGGACGCCTATCCGGTGACCGTCGGGCAGGAGCCACAGCTCACGCTCGACAACTACGCGCAGTTCTTTCAGGAGAGTGTGTTCCAGCGGCCGTTCTTTCGCACGCTGATCTATTCGTCAGTTCTGACCTTCGTCACGCTGATCATCACCTACCCGGTGGCCTATTTCCTCGCCCGCCATGTGAAACGTCATAATCAGCTTGCGTTGCTTCTCCTGCTTCTGGTGCCGTTCTGGACCGGTGAGATCGTGCGCACCTATGCGATCATGATCCTTTTGGGCAATAACGGTGCGGTAAACATCGCCCTGCAGTGGCTTGGCCTGATCCAGAGACCCATCCCCTTCATGTATACGGGCTTTTCGGTGAGCGTCGGTCTGATCTATCTCACCGCGCTCTACATGCTGCTCCCGCTCTATTCAGCGCTGGAGAAACTGCCCCGCAACATCACCGAGGCCGCCGCCGACCTCGGCGCCGGCGCTTGGACGCGCTTCTGGAGGATCACCTTGCCGCTCTCGCTTGAGGGAGTCGGATCAGGGTGCGTCCTCGTCTTTCTGATCTCGACCGGCTATTACGGCACGCCGGTGCTGCTCGGCGGCCCGAACAGCACTGTCTTCGCCCAGACCATTGCAGGTTTTTTCCATGTGGCGGGGGACAAGTGGCCCACCGGCGCGGCCTTTGCCGTTATCATGTTCGTCACTGCGCTCGTTCTGACCGGCATCTTCAGCCGCTTCATCTCGGCGCTGCGGAAGGGCGACAGCAAATGACCCGCTCCCATCGTGTTCTGCTGTCCGTGATCTTCTGGGCCTTCGTGGTCTATCTCTTCGTGCCGCTCGTGCTGATGGTCGTGATGGGCTTCAAGGACAGCAAGTTCATCGGCTTTCCGATCCGGTCCTGGACACTCGACTGGTATCTGGGCGTCTTTGCCGATGCCGATGTGATTTTCACCTTCGGCTACTCGGTGGCGATTGCGATAAGTTCGACGCTGATTTCGATCATCATCGGCACGTGGCTGGCGGTCCTGCTGGCCAGGGACAGGTTCGCCGGGCGCGCGGCGGTTTATGCTCTGATGATCCTGCCTGCGCTGGTGCCCGGGATCATTTCGGCGATCGCGTTCCGGATCTATGCGCGCCAGCTCGGGATCGAGCCGGGGATGTTCGCGATCATCTGGGCGCACGCCGTCCACAATGTGCCCTTCGTATCGCTCGTCGTGATCGCCCGCCTGTCGACCCTGCCCAAGAGTATGGGCGAAGCCGCGCGCGATCTGGGTGCCGATCCGTTCGTAACCTTCATGCGGATCACGCTGCCATATCTGCGGCCGGCGCTGATTGGTGCGGGTATCTTCTGTCTGCTTCTGAGCTTTGACGATTTCGTCCGCTCCTTCTTCCTCGGCGGGTACGATCCGACGCTGCCGGTCCTGATCTTCGCGATGCTGCGTTCGGGCATGTCGCCCGAGATCAACGCGATCGCGACGGTCGCTCTGGTGCTTACCGCGGTTCTCGGCGTCTGGGCCGAACGGTCCAGCCGGCGCATGAAAAGGGAAAGTCAATGACCACGCAGACGCCTGCACCGCTTGTTCGGCTCGATGGCATATCAAAGAGCTTCGGCGATGCTGTCGCGCTTCACGAAATGCATCTCGACATTGCTCAGGGAGAGTTCGTGACCTTTCTCGGCCCGTCGGGCTGCGGCAAGTCCACGACCTTGCGCATCCTCGGCGGTTTCGAGAGGCCCGACCGGGGTCGCATCCTTCTGAATGGGCAGGACATCACGGATCAGCCCCCGGAACGGCGCCATATCAACATGGTATTCCAGGACTACGCGCTCTTTCCGCATATGACCGTGGCCCAGAACATGGCGTTCGGGCTGGAGTTGAAGGGCATGGGCAGGGGGGCGATCAAGGCGCGGCTGGACGAGATCATGTCCTTTCTGGAGCTGACTCCCTTCTCCGATCGCTATCCATCGCAGCTTTCAGGAGGACAGCGGCAACGGGTGGCGCTTGCCAGGGCTTTGGCTCTGGATCCCGCCCTTCTTTTGCTCGATGAGCCCCTCGGCGCGCTCGACGCCAAGCTGCGCAGCCAGGTGCAGCTCGAACTGAAATCGATCCAGCGCCAGACCCACAAGACGTTCTTCTTCGTCACTCATGACCAGGAAGAGGCGCTCACGATGTCGGACAGGATCGTGGTGATGAACAGCGGACGGATCGAACAGGACGGGACACCCGAGGACCTTTATTTCCGCCCCGAAACCCGTTTCGTCGCGGAATTCATAGGCGAGACCAATCTGTTGGACGGCATGGTTCGCTCTGTGGATGCGGCGCGGAGCGAGCTCCTGTTCGACTGGAACGGCATCTCTCTGAGAGGGCAGGCGACTGATGCCGCGCCCCGGGCCGGGCAGGCCGCCTCCGCGTCGCTGCGTCTGGAGAATATTGCGTTCCACAGCGACAAGCCCGAGGCGGCCAATGCGGTCAAGGGCCGGATCTCTGACTGCACCTTTCAGGGCAGCCGAACAGCCGTGGATCTCGCGATTGACGATGTACCGAACCTTAGGCTGCGCGCCTATACCGACGCAAAGACCGTTCAACGGATGGGTTCCGAGGCGATGTGGATTGCCTGGGATAGCTCAGCGATGACGATCCTGCGCCAATAGCGTCTGCTCGGACCGTTCTGTGACGCCAAGTTGCGAACTGTCTTTCGAGCGTATGCTCCATGTGCTCGGATGCGACCGTCGTGGACGAGCGACGCTCTAAGTCCGAATAAAGGTGCGCTTGCCTGCTCAACGATCCTTGTAGCGGGTGGATTGGCAACGGTTGCATCTGCGACAGAATTTAAGGTCAACGACGATATCAGCATCACAACGAACGTCACCGTCAGTGCCGGTGTGTCCTTTCGAACGGAAAATGCGTCGTCGGAGTCGATCTTTCCCCAGAACGGGGCCACGGTAGGCAAGGTCGGGGTCGCGCAGAGCGCTACACAGGATGACGGCAACCTGAACTTCGACAAGGGCGATGTCGTGACGGCGCCGATCACGATCGTGGCCGATGCCGAGTTCAACTATCGCGATGACGTTGGCTTTTTCATTCGTGGCAAGGGCGTCTTTGACGCGGCGCTGGAAAATCATAGCGCGAATTTTGGCCACGCGCCGAACGGGTTCGTTCCTGGCGCGGAACTGATTGATGACGACTTCAACACGCTCGCTCAGTTCTCGACTGTCGCTATTCTGGACGCCTTCGCCTTCAGCGACTTCGATGTTGCCGAGACACCCGTATCGCTGCGGG